>NZ_CP050699.1:670000-1005000 GCF_005116675.2 Desulfosediminicola ganghwensis | reverse complement strand
GACACGAGTAGCGAAAAACAAGGTGAGAAACCTTGTCGCCGAAAGCCTAAGGTTTCCTTTAGTCAAGTTAATCTGCTAAGGGTTAGTCGGCTCCTAAGGCGAGGCCGAGAGGCGTAGTCGATGGGAAACAGGTTAATATTCCTGTACCACTATCATAATGTTATGGTAAGGGGGGACGGAGAAGGTAAGACCATCCGGGCGTTGGTTGTCCCGGTTCAAGCATGTAGGGGTGAGACTTTGGCAAATCCGGGTCTCTTTAACTCTGAGGTGTGATGACGATGTCCTTTGGACAACAAAGTGGTTGGTTCCATGCTTCCAGGAAAATCCTCGTATCTAGTTATGATTGTGACCGTACCGTAAACCGACACAGGTAGGCAGGTAGAGAATACCAAGGCGCTTGAGAGAACTCTGGTTAAGGAACTCGGCAAAATAGCACCGTAACTTCGGGAGAAGGTGTGCCAGCATGGTGATATAATTTACTTATGGAGCCTAGTCTGGTTGCAGTGAAATGGGGGGAGCGACTGTTTACTAAAAACACAGGACTCTGCGAAGTCGAAAGACGAAGTATAGGGTCTGACGCCTGCCCGGTGCCGGAAGGTTAAGGGGACGAGTTAGCGCAAGCGAAGCTTTGAACCGAAGCCCCGGTAAACGGCGGCCGTAACTATAACGGTCCTAAGGTAGCGAAATTCCTTGTCGGGTAAGTTCCGACCTGCACGAATGGCGTAACGATTTCCCCACTGTCTCAACCAGGGACTCAGCGAAACTGTAGTACCGGTGAAGATGCCGGTTACCCGCAACAAGACAGAAAGACCCCGTGAACCTTTACTACAGCTTGGCATTGGTTTTTGAGGTAACATGTGTAGGATAGGTGGGAGACTTTGAAGTGGCCACGCCAGTGGTCATGGAGTCAACCTTGAAATACCACCCTTGTTATCTTAGGAATCTAACCGCGATCCGTTATCCGGATCCGGGACATTGTCTGGTGGGTAGTTTGACTGGGGCGGTCGCCTCCCAAAGAGTAACGGAGGCGCGCGATGGTTCCCTCAGGCTGATTGGAAACCAGCCGTAGAGTGTAAAGGCATAAGGGAGCTTGACTGCGAGACAGACATGTCGAGCAGGTACGAAAGTAGGTCTTAGTGATCCGGCGATTCCGCATGGAAGGGTCGTCGCTCAACGGATAAAAGGTACTCCGGGGATAACAGGCTTATCTCCCCCAAGAGTCCATATCGACGGGGAGGTTTGGCACCTCGATGTCGGCTCATCACATCCTGGGGCTGGAGCAGGTCCCAAGGGTTTGGCTGTTCGCCAATTAAAGTGGTACGCGAGCTGGGTTTAAAACGTCGTGAGACAGTTTGGTCCTTATCTGTTGCGGGCGCAGGAAATTTGAAGAGATCTTCCCCTAGTACGAGAGGACCGGGGTGGACGAACCTATGGTGTTCCAGTTGTTCTGCCAAGGGCATTGCTGGGTAGCTAAGTTCGGAAGGGATAACCGCTGAAAGCATCTAAGCGGGAAGCCCACTCTAAGATGAGATTTCCCATGGCATTAGCCATCTGAAGGCTCGTTGTAGACTACAACGTTGATAGGTCAGGTGTGGAAGCGTGGCAACACGTGGAGCTAACTGATACTAATAAGCCGTGCGGCTTATCCACTTCTTTTGATTAAATATAACTACTACTACCCTACTATTCGATTATCGATTTTTAGTGGGAGTTATCATGATTCATGGTAAAACCCGCAGCCGAAATACTACAGTTTTTCGGCGGTCATAGCGAAGAGGCTCCACCCGTTCCCATTCCGAACACGGAAGTTAAGCTCTTCAGCGCCGATGGTACTGCATGGGAGACTGTGTGGGAGAGTAGGTCGCCGCCGATTCTTTATACAAAAGCCCCGATCAGATTATTTCTGGTCGGGGCTTTTTGTTGTGTAAATTGCGATTGAGCACTGGTCTGAGGGTAGAAGTCAGAAGCCAGAGGTAAAACGTAAAGCGTTCTTAAACACTTCTCACTTCTCCCCTCCCCCTATCTGTTCACGGCCAAAATGTTTTTCTACAGTCATAGCGAAGAGGCTCCACCCGTTCCCATCACGAACACGGAAGTTTCCTGAAAAGTTCACCCCTTCGGTCGAGTCGAGATGGCGCCGCTCGCTGCGTCGCTTGCGAGCCCGGTATATAGCCATATTACCGGGCTCACGTCTCCTTACCAGCAGCACCATCCCAACCCGTGACCTTCTCAGGATCAGCTCTCGAAGTCTCCCTGCGGTCGCTTATCTATCGCCGATGGTACTGCATGGGAGACTGTGTGGGAGAGTAGGTCGCCGCCGATTCTTTATACAAAAAGCCCCGATCAGATTATTTCTGGTCGGGGCTTTTTGTTTATGCCATACTTGTAATTAGAATCCAGGAAATCAACACCGTATATTGGTAGTCATGGTTTTCAATTCCCTGCACATGCTAAATTCATGTCTGCCGCTAGAACACTCCACCCAGGGATATATGCTTGGTCTCCTGGTATGCCTCAATACCTTCACGGCCAAGCTCCCTGCCCCAGCCACTCTGCTTGAAACCACCAAAAGGGCAATTGCTGGTAGAAGGTGCCGGATCATTCACGCCCACAGTGCCAGCCTCTAAAGCTTCACTTACTCTGAATGCACGATTGAGATCAGTGGTAAAGACATACGCCGCAAGACCAAACTCCGTGTCATTTGCTGCACGAATCACCTCTTCCTCGTTATCAAAGGGATAAAGAACAGCTGCAGGGGCAAAGATCTCCTCCTGACGACATAAGGCCCCATCCGGTACATCGATCAACAATGTCGGGGCGAGAAAGGCACCTTGGTCGCCTAGTCTCTTGCCACCCGCAAGGACAATCGCTCCGCCGCGCACCGCTTCATCGATCATTTCCAACACCTGCGACAGAGCTTGTTCATCAACCAAAGGGCCGATTTCAACTGCGTCTTCAAGCCCCTCTCCGACTTTGAGACTGCTAATACGCTCCACCAGCGCATCCTTGTATTTTTCAAAAACCGGCCGCTGGATATAGATACGGTTGGCGGCGATACATGACTGCCCGTTATTTCTGAATTTGGCTATCATGATACCTTCCAGGGCCTGCTCGAAGTCCGCATCCTCAAAAACGATCAGGGGTGCATTACCTCCAAGTTCCAGAGATAACTCAGTGCATGTACGCGCTGCACCGGCAATAAGCTTGCGGCCAACCTCTGTTGAACCGGTAAAACTTATTTTTCTACAGAGTGGATTTTCAAGCATTTCATTGCCGATTTCCGAAGCATTCCCCACGACTACCTGAAAAACGCCTTTTGGCACACCAGCCTCCTCAACACATTCTGCGAATAAACATGCCGAGAGAGGCGTGGCACTTGCTGGCTTTAACAGCACGGGGCAACCAGCCACAAGCGCCGGTGCCACTTTCCTTATCGCCAGGACCAGTGGGAAGTTCCAGGGAGCAATTGCCCCAACCACGCCGACCGGCTGCTTGATCACCATATGCCGTTTGCCATCCATCTGCTGTGGAACGACCCTGCCGTAAGCCCTGCGGCCTTCTTCTGCAAACCACAGCAGATGATCCACAGTCATTGCAACCTCACCCTTGGCCTGGGTGAGCGGCTTACCATTCTCCATTGTGATGATTTCCGCCATCTCATCGGCACGACTTTCGAGTGCAGAAGCGATTGCCTTCAGATAGTTGCCCCGCTCCTTAGCTGTCAGAATTTTCCACTGATCAAAGGCTTCATGTGCGTCATCTATTGCCTTTTTAGCAGCATCACGTCCCACACTTGCCACTTCAGCAAAAACTTCACCGGTTGCCGGGTTCAATACCTGGATTTGTTGCTCGCCCTCCAGCCATTCACCATTTAAATATACATTGTATTTTTTCATTCTATTTAGCGAACCTCACTCAATCTGGATATTCGGGTTCATTCCCCTGCATAACTATTACAATCGTTTTCAGGAGATACCCTTTGTAATGATGGACCTAATGTCAAGCTGCCTCGCGCTCTTTTCAGGAATTGTTCTCAAACAGTATCCACTCCCTTCCTCTCCAACATATTCTTTGCACTACCAACATGCCGCTAATACTTGTTTGAGTTAGGCGTAGATTTTTAGTACGTTTGTCATTTGATACTTCCAAAGGACGATTTGACCTATTAACAGTCTTGATCTGGTCTTTAGATTTCATATGACAATAACAAGTGCGCAATACGCTCTTATTTCTGCTCTCACTAAAGGTCCTCATATTTTCTGGCAATACTCATCGCCATACTCTTCAAGTTCTGGTTTGGAGCTGCGATGAATTGTTCATTCACCACAGCCTCCACGAAGGAGTGCTCTTTATTCGTGTGGCGCACTCCATCCTCAATGAGCAGAGGATAATGGTTTTACCTCCGCGGATGCGGTACGCCCTAATCTTGCACTGTTGTACCCGTATCCTGGTGGTGAGACAAAACGTGACTGGCAAAACTCATTTTTCATCTTGGGGTTAAGAAGAGGGGCGCAGGCTGCAGGCTATATGAATTCCGTGCACGAAGCGGTGACAAGAGTACACGAAACGTAGCCATAACCACCCTCCCGCTATTACCTGCATGATAGGTTACTGGGATCTTGAAATTTTCAGTTCGGATTGCATCACCGGGAAATTCGAACTGAACGTTGAAGGATATCATAAATCGTATCGCCGCGATTTCAAAAGGTCAGACCAGACCTGGCCGATGAAGAGCCAAGTTCTGCAGATACTTTTACAGACCCATGCCGTTGCCAGAAATGATTGCGTCATCACCTCGAGCCAACCATGGGCTTCAACCATTCAACACCAGCTCAAAAGAGCTTTGCAAAAGCAGCCAATTTCTATAAGCTGATTTGGCTTACCATGATAATTATAGAGGATAATCCCGAATGGCGCTAGTTTAAGCCTTTTTTTCATATCTGCTCCGATGCTGTATTTCGACCATTTCACTTCTAGGTTTGTTGAGTAACTGATAAGGTTTTGGTCTTCGCTTAAGACACCGCGGATCGCTTCGTCCAGGCCTGTCGAAAACTTTGCAACGAGCCACGACAAAGGATAAATCTGAGAGCATGTTTTGTCTTTCATTTGTGCTCAACCTAGAGGACCCCAACCGTGGTTCCCAACTTCTAATAGCCTGTAGACTTCCTTTGAAACTGATAGACCGGATATCAATGTCTACCAGCTGTGTCGCTTGTAACATTATGCGCCGGATGCAGTTGTACGCTATGAAGTACATTAAAATTTCTTTCTTTATCATTTCAGGCGATTGGCACCGGAGGATATCAAATCCCATCGTTGTCTTGATATCACGAAAGAAAAGTTCGACATCCCAACGCTTAAGGTATAACGCTGCAATTTCGTCTTTCAGGTACTGATCTTGATCGATTAGCGTGGTAACAATATGAAATTCTTTTGTTCTAAACCCTGATTGAGTCACCTTTACTTTGATTTGTCTCATAACGAGTTTGTCGGGAAGGTCCTCCCAGGTTTTCCGCGAATACGACACCATTTCCCTGTATACTGGTTTTTTCCATTCAATCAGTAGATCATCAGGAGCGAATTCTTTAATGCAGTTTTTCCTACCGACTGGTTTTCTACGAGCAAGTGTTATCACACTATCAACACAGCGTTTTTTCAGCTCGGCTAAATCGAAGTAACTACAAAAACCTTTATCACCAAGAAAGATATCACCAGCCTCAAAGGTGGACCACTGCTTACGGAACAATGGAAGTTCGTTACTCTTTTTATTACCGATGGCATAGCTGAGCATTGTTCCGGTTTGCAATGAAAAGTATGCGCATATTCGTGCTGAGGGGAAGCCGCATCCTGGTTTCTGGTTCGATGACTGTGGCCAAAGCTCTTGATTTTCTGCTGTATCCGCCATTGTAACACCTGTCCCATCAACAACAATTACCTGGCGATCATTTAATGAATGAGATGCACGTCGTGCTCCGGACCATTTAGCAGTATGTTGAAACACCTCAACAAGCAGATTTTCATCTAATTTCTTACGTGCACAGCAATATGAAGCGGTAGATGATGATGGAAGCCGAAGGCCGTGGTTAGATGCATATGATTGCAACTTTTTTACAGCTTCTCTACATCCACCGTCTGCATCAAGGACTTGGCCTAAGAAGGACCAAAAAGTGTTTTCCTTGGTAAACAAACGTCGTCTGCTCATCTTTCCCGAAGGATCCTGTTTGAGCAATTTCGTGGGAATGAATTGCCCAAAAATCTCTCCTATCTGTTTAAAAGAGTTCTGTCTGAGGGAAGTGATTTTTCGAGCAAATTTTTGTTGTTGGCTATGAGGTTTTCTACCTCGTTTGGGAAGGTGAAAACCGGGCAACATTGGCATGATTTGGTGTTGGTTTCGCATAGCAAATTATACCAATTTTTGCCAATATATTCAGTTGCTTTTCACCTATAAAACACGCTTAAACTAGCGCCATTCGGGTCTGACCCCGATTCCAGGCTGCAGAAACACTTTCAATTTGAATTCACCTGATCACATTTCTGATATCTGCTCTGTTTTCAATGAAATAAAAATAACTGCAGGCTGCAGAAACAAGAAATGGAGTAATGTAGAAAATTCTTTTAAGCTCGATACCCCGCAGATACCGTAACGTTGCATCCAAACGCAGAATTACGACCAGAGCGAGGAGGAAATTTGTAGCCACAATACTCACTGACGGCGGGATAGGGCCTCGGAAGAGAAAAAAGCTAAACCCGATAGCATTGCAGAATGTAGCTGCTGTCCATACCATAAAACCTTTATAGGTCTTCTGGTAACGGTGATACACAAGATAGGAAAAACCGAAAGATAGAGCGATAAGTATGTTACAGAAAAAAACCGTCTTTATGTCGAAGCTCATCTTCTCTAAATATTGAAAGAAGTTTCATCTCAAGCAAGAATGGACAATGGCAAGCAGGAACTGACAGGGAACGGAATCAGCAAAAAAACACGTATAACCCTATTATTTTCGACAACTTAATGAGACTGCGTGACGAGAGTCAAGCCCAATGCCTTTCTATCCTACGATATAGCCGTAGTCATGTAATTGCGCATTCTTACCCTGTTCCCTTGTAGATACAGCATGTTGCTCAACATACAGACCTGCTCACAATAACGCACACAGTTTTTACCGGTGTGACAGGATTTTAATCAACACTTTCTCAAGAGGGAAATCACTCTTCTTATGCAAGGTTATCCATACAGAAAATCACTGAGGCGGCCATTTGTATTTGCCGCCCCAGTGAGTGGGCAACCGCTCTGTTTAACAGGATGGAGGGGATAGGGGAGACTCGGCTTGATATCTGCAATATCTCCCCTGTTGCACTGTTGGCTTGAAGTAACCATTATTTGCCTGATTCAAAATTGAATTTCTCATTCAGCCACCCGTAATTCAGAGAGAATGACAGGATAACAGGCAATACACAATGCTCACGAAATCGCGTGGCTAAACCACACGATTAGTCAACTGGTCCTTTCGCTTCCCATCCAGAAATTCCTTAATATTCGAGACAGTTGCGGTAGCTATATTATTCAGAGCGTCAGTTGTAAGATAGGCCTGGTGGCTGGTAATAATGACATTCGTCAACGACAGAAGGCGTGCAAGGACATCATCAGTAATCACTTTGGCGGAAAGATCTTCAAAGAAAATTCCTGCTTCCTCTTCATAAACGTCCAGACCGGCAGCACTGATCTTACCTGACTTCAGTGCCTTGATCAAAGCATCGTGATCAATCAATCCTCCCCGGCTGGTATTAATGAGAATCGCACCATCTTTCATGGAGTTAATTGACACCTCGTTAATCAGATGATAGGTCTCCTTCACCAGCGGCGCATGCAGGCTGATGACATCCGCCTGTTTAATGGCCTCTTCAAAGGACACATATTCCATACCGGTTTCTTCAGAAAATTCCTTACTTGGATACGCATCCCAACCAACAACCTTCATGCCAAAACCCTGCAGGTTTCTGACAAGCACCTTGCCGATACCTCCCACTCCGATTACAGCTGCGGTTCGTCCATGCAGATCGAAGCCTTCCAGACCTGCAAGGGTGAAATTCCCCTCACGAACACGCTGATACGCACGGTGAACTTTTCTGTTGAGTGCAAGCAGTAAAGCGATGGCATGCTCAGCAACCGCATACGGGGAATAACCCGGAACGCGAACAACAGAAATACCCAGTCTTTCAGCAGCATCGAGATCAACGTTATTAAAACCTGAACAACGCAGCGCGATAAGTTCAACGCCTACATCAGCCAGAATCTCCAAAGTCTCGCGATCGGCAACATCATTGACGAAAATACAGACAATCTTACACCCCGCCGCAAGCGTTGCAGTCTCTCTGTTCAACCGCGGGTCGATATAATGCATATTCCATTCTTCAGGTGCAACCTCACTCAGTGCGACCTGATCATACGATTTCGCATCAAACACCGCGACCTGTACCCGATCGTCCTGACGCCCCTTCAGGAGATGCGCCATGCTTTTCCCACCAGACCTTACCTGTTTACTCAAAATCCGTAAGAGAGCACGGGTAAGGGCTGGCTCACGCTCCATGGCCTTATCAAGATCTTCCTTGTTCAGTACCGCTACCTGTGACGGCTCTGCTGCGACTACAGTCGCAGAACGGGGTTGGGTAAGGAATAAGCTTGTGATACCACCTGCCTCGCCGAAAGTAAGGTCACGCACATACACATCTTTCCCTTCTGATCGCCGAAAAACATTCAGCCTGCCTGATACGACAGCAAACATAAAGTCTGCATCATCTTCTTCAACAAACAGGACCTGCTCAGGCTCAAGATCAACTATTCGCACCAAAGGATCCAGGTGTTCAACCAGTTCTGGCTCAAGGTCCCTCAGGATAGGCAGACGTTGGGTTGGGTTCTGCTCAATCATTCTCTATTCTCCACTATTAATTTCTTCAGGGTTGTAGAACAGGCATGTATCCGGTGACTGTACACAGCAGCACAACGTACATAAACTTCTCTGATATGAAATGCTTCAGACTGGCAACCAGATCAGTTGTGATCGCGGTCGAGTATAAAGGTTGGGAACACCAACACAATTCGGTATCAACAGATACGCAAAGAAAAGCATATAAATATTAGAAGC
Source organism: Desulfosediminicola ganghwensis (assembly GCF_005116675.2). Classification (NCBI taxonomy): domain Bacteria; kingdom Pseudomonadati; phylum Thermodesulfobacteriota; class Desulfobulbia; order Desulfobulbales; family Desulfocapsaceae; genus Desulfosediminicola; species Desulfosediminicola ganghwensis. Next base: position 995,857 of record NZ_CP050699.1, on the reverse strand, counting down.
GTTTCCTCTTCCTAATACGGTCCTCTTTGGGTATCTCTGCGAGTAAGAGCAAAAACACACAAAGAGGAAAACATCAATTATCACTACACCACAGGGACTTCCCCTGTACATTCAAACCACACTATCTATTTATCCTGAGAAGACATGGCTTTAGCCCTTCAACAACACATATCTGCCTCAGCATTTCTCCTTTAAAAGATAATCCTTCTTCTTTAGAAGTACATGTGAGCCGGGTGCCGCTTGCTGTAAACCGCTGACATCAGTACCGCCAACCCGTCTCAAGGTCTTTCTTGCACAGAGAATTAGCCGCTTCGCTAAAGCAATGAGTAACATTCTGCCTCTGCTGGGCCATTACTCGCAGGCAGACATGAGAAGTTGCTGAAGCTAAAGGAACTTCGCAAACGGTAAAGGCAACCATTCTACCGAATTGACCGAAATGCAGTCGTGCTTGAATATTTAGAAAATATCTGATACAGGTTACAGGTTGGCACAATTTTGCTGAGTTTTTTTTCCATAATCGCGAAAAACTATTTAAAAGGAAAAGGCTTTATCAAATGTAGTAACGTATGGTTTCGTTGCGCTCATCAATGAACAAAACCTTACAGCCCTCTTCCAGAAGATCAAACATAGTTAGAGCCTTATTTCCAGGCGTGCGCATGCCGGAACTCCAACTCAACCTATCAAATTAAGAAAACATTGCCAGGCAGGATATGATCACGATTTCCTGTTGCTTTACCACTCTGTTTTCCAATACGAAATGCATGAAAAGGTATACCTGTGGATCATTTAACAGAAGAGCAGCTTCTCCTACCTCCTAAAGAGGCCATTGCCTCTTTATCAAAAAGACAACTGTCGATTCTGAACATGATAAATGAGCAAGGATTTGCTACAATCGACGCCCTTGCAAGTCGTTTTCAGATGACGCCACAGACCATACGCCGTGATATCAACAAGCTTTGTAATGATAAACTTGTCCAGCGCTATCATGGCGGAGCAAGCAAATACTCCAGAACTGAAAATGTCGATTATGACAAACGAAAACAGATCCTGAACCTGGAAAAAAAACGTATTGCCGAAATGGTTGCGGAACATATTCCAGATCATGCCTCTCTCTTTATCAACATAGGTACGACAACAGAAGAAGTATCCAAAGCATTAGCCAATCACCGGAAACTACGGGTTATCACCAACAACCTCAATGTTGCAGCCACAATGAGCGGTAACAATGATTGTGAAGTGATCATTGCCGGAGGTATAGTTCGTAATAAAGATTCAGGAATCACAGGAATGTTAACGGTTGAGTTTGTTCGCCAGTTCAGAGTCGATTTCGGGATTATCGGAGTCTCCGGGATTGATGAGGACGGTACACTTCTGGACTACGATTACCAGGAAGTCCAGGTTGCTCAAGAGATAATTAAAAACTCTCGGAAAGTCTTCCTCGTTACCGACCACACGAAGTTTACCAGAAGCGCCATGATAAGGCTTGCCGACATCTCCACCATTGATGCCGTCTTTACAGACACAAAGCCTCCAAAGGTTTACAGGGACCTCCTGCAACGAAAAGAGGTTTCTCTCTATGTTGCTGAAGACCATAAATAACCTCCCCAGATATCTGCAGCTGCCTTTTGCATCATCACCTGTGCATTGTTGCATTTACTGCCCGAATGCATACCTACTGAATTGACCAATAGTGTTTTAACACGATCGTAGGGAGAAACACTGTACCCAGATCATAGTTTTTATCTGGATACAAACAGGATGTTCCTGCATGATCTTCGCCGCAACGTAACCACAACCCTTCCGGCCCGCCACTTCTCATTTCTGCTCGCACCCTCATTAATTCTGAACGGATACGTCTCACGTGATGAACAGAAAAGTATTCACCCTTCTCCAGGCATCAGAACGACAAGCACTACCAGGCAAGTCCCGGCATCAGTTGCAGCTCATGTCGATTACAGGAAAGCCCATATTCACATCAGCTTTCATTTTACGAGTTATGAACCATAAAATGAAACGCCCGTTCCATTACATTTAGGAATACTCAAGCTGCATCCTTTGAGTAAGTGGTTGCCATGCGGACGATCTCAGACAATCTTCACCACGTTACTTACCACTTATCCCCGCCTTGCCCCAAGACACTGCACCAACGTTTTTCCACACCATATCCATGCTTTAGAAGCGAGGCACCAGCCAACACTTCTGGCCGTCAGACAAACTTCCCCGCAACAATAGTTACTCCTTCAACCTTTGGGAAAGGAACGAAAAAGACATCCGGCAAAACAATATACCAAATTCACAACCTTCACTTTCATGCTTTTCTCTCTTTCCCAGAATGTTCAATTAACACAATCATCCAATCTAAAACAACATAAAATGTTCACCTATCGCAAATCACATTCGCAACCTCCCCTGCTCACCTTGCGACACACCCACCACTCAATCAGGCATCCACAAGCGCCACATATCTCATAAAATTGCCAACTTACCAAAAACACTACACTTTCATTTCCCAAGTTTTACAAGCGAAATTAACTCATTAATATTTCGGCACTTATTAAATTTATTTTCATTTTCGAAAATATACTGTTGTCCTTTTTTCAAATGTATGCAAATATTGGTTCACTTGAAAGACCATTGTGAACGAGGAAACTACAATCAGGCTTGTGCGATTTTACAGCAAAAAGACACACCGCAGATTGATACTGACAACACTTACCATACAATAACAAACAGTTATCAGTTACAGCACCTCGTTGGAGATATATTTAATTTACGTTTTTATCACAGTGCTGCGGATGAAGGAAGTATGCGACATCCTCATTATATCTCTAAAACGAAAGACAAATCGAAAGAATGTAATCTCATAATTTTCGAAGATGAGGCAAAAATAGTTTCGGTCACCATAGGATATTGTATCGAAAAAGCAGAAGCATAGGTACCTGGATCTTCAAAATGAAGGGCCATAACCGTCAAAAACGTACTCTGTAAAACAACACTCCCCTGGTCGCTATGCGAACGCCATCCTCAAGGCACCGCTCATGGCCGCTGAGATAACCGCAATAGATCTTGGCAAAGGGAAGGAATTGATCAGCGAGCAGGTAGCAAATTTCATCAAACTGCAAACTGCGATCATTGAGCAGGCGGCATGGATGAAAATCAGGAGGTCTCTGCGCCTAAACAAGACACCTTTACAAAAGGTCGCTGTTTAGCTGCAGCAGACGCAATAGGAGAGGCAACAGTCACCTCCTCAACGGATGTGGCAGTTGCAACCGGTTTTGCGATTCATGTTGAATCGATTGTGTTCCTAATTCTTTTTTTTTGGAGGTAGTACGTATGGACCTGTTTTTAAGTGAACTCATTGGAACAATGATTTTAACACTGTTTGGTTGCGGTGTTGTTGCCAATGTTCTTTTAGAAAAATCCAAAGGTCAGAACGGTGGGTGGATTGTTATCACAATGGGTTGGGGATTTGCGGTTGCATTCGCTGTCTACGTAGCCGGACAGTATTCTGGTGCCCATATCAACCCTGCAGTTACCATCGCCCTGGCGACTATTGGCGCATTTCCATGGGCCGATGTACCAATCTATATTGCCGGCCAGATGTCAGGAGCATTGATTGGTGCAACACTCGTTTATCTCGTTTATGCCGCGCACTGGGAACCCACAAAAGACTCAGACCTCAAGCTTGCAGTATTTTCCACCGGACCGGCAGTACCTCATACACTTGCTAACTTTATTTGTGAATTCATCGGTACCGCGATCCTGCTCTTTGTCCTGCTGGGTATTGGCGCAAATGAATTCAGCAAGGGACTCAATCCGCTCATCGTTGGCTTTTTCATCGTGGCTATTGGTCTCTCTCTCGGCGGACCTACCGGTTACGCCATCAACCCTGCCCGTGACCTTGGACCTCGTATTGCTCATTTAATCCTGCCAATACCAGGAAAAGGATCAAGCAACTGGGGCTACGCCTGGATCCCCGTTGTTGCACCTATTTGCGGAGGCGTTACCGGAGCATTACTGTATAAGACTTTACTTGGCTAACACCTGATAATCGCTTTGCTGTGACTTGTTTTTTTAAAAAAAGGCAGACTTACCTATACTATCTAGCTGGAGGAGTAAGATGGAAAAAAAATATGTTTTGTCAATCGACCAAGGTACGACAAGCTCTCGGGCAATAATCTTTAACAAGAAAGGTGATATCGTCAATGTCACCCAGAAAGAATTCGAGCAGATTTTCCCAAAACCAGGCTGGGTTGAGCACAACGCAATGGAGATCTGGTCATCAGTTCAATCCGTTGTAGCCGAGGCTCTTGCAAGCCCTGATATCAATGTGGCCGAAATTGCAGCAATCGGCATCACCAATCAGCGTGAAACAGCAGTTGTCTGGGACAAGAACACTGGCAGGCCAATTTACAATGCAATAGTCTGGCAGTCACGTCAAACCACTGGCGTCTGTGACGATCTCAAAAGCAAAGGACTTGACCCTGTAGTCCGTGAAAAAACCGGTCTGCTAATCGATGCATATTTCTCAGGCACCAAGGTTAAGTGGATCCTCGACAACGTAGAAGGTGCTCGTGAAAAAGCAGAGAAAGGTGATCTGCTTTTCGGAACCATTGACACCTGGCTGGTATGGAAGCTTACAGGCAGGAAAGTACATGTAACCGATTACACAAACGCATCCCGTACCCTCATGTACAACATTCATGACCTTAAATGGGATGACGAACTGCTGGAACACCTGACTGTACCAAAATCAATGCTTCCGGAAGTCAGACCTTCCTCTGAAATTTACGGTTACACTGATCACGACTCATTCCAGGGTATTGAACTCCCTATTGCCGGCATGGCCGGTGATCAGCAGGCGGCACTCTTCGGTCAGTCCTGTTTTGAGAGCGGGATGGCCAAAAACACCTACGGAACCGGCTGCTTCATGCTCATGAATACCGGAGAAAAAGCCGTTACTTCTCAAAATGGGCTGTTAACCACAATAGCCTGGGGTGTTGACGGAAAGGTCGAGTACGCCCTCGAAGGATCCATATTTGTTGCTGGCTCTGCCATCCAATGGCTGCGTGACGGCATGAGAATGTTCCGCGACGCCAAGGACTCTGAACTGTATGCAACCCGAGTTCAGGATTCTGATGGAGTTTACGTAGTACCCGCATTTGTCGGCCTTGGAGCACCTTACTGGGATTCTGAGGTCCGGGGGGCTGTTTTCGGCCTCACCCGCGGTACCAGCAAGGAGCAATTCATCCGCGCCACCCTCGACTCCCTTTGTTACCAGACCAAAGATGTACTCTCAGCGATGGAATCAGACTCTGGCATTAAGCTCGAAAAACTGCGGGTAGACGGTGGCGCTGTCGCCAACGACCTCATACTGCAGGTACAGTCTGATCTGCTTGGCGTTCCTGTCGAGCGTCCTCTCTGCATCGAGACTACAGCACTTGGAGCAGCCTATCTTGCGGGTCTTGCGGTCGGCTTCTGGAATGACAAAACTGATATCACCAAAAACTTTGGTGTAGATCGGGAATTCAAACCAAAAATGGATGCAGAAAAATCGGAGAAGCTTTATGCCGGTTGGCAGAAAGCCGTTAAAGCTGCAATGGCATTCAAATAATACCGCCTCCTGATATTGCATTTGCTTTACCCTGTAGCCCTGGCCAGTGCAAGGCTGGCCGGGGCTGCATTGACCCACACAATGCACCTGCGGAGTTCACTTCATCAACGCTGAATAAGCACATTCCCGTTGAAAAAAATGCATCCTATCCACCCAGAGACACCACAATAATACATACTATGTTGGCAAGAAATAAAACCAAAATTGTCTGCACTATCGGCCCGGCCTCACGATCTGCCGAAACACTCGAAGAGCTCATGAATGCCGGTATGAACATTGCCAGACTCAACTTTTCCCATGGCGAGTTCGACCAACACAAACACGACATAAATACCATTCGAGAGGTCGCGAAAAAACTCAACAGACCTGTCGCGATCATGGCAGATCTGCCAGGCCCCAAGATTCGGATCGGCGATCTTGCTGAAGAGGAAATTGTACTTGTTAAGGATCAAAAGATAACTTTAACAACCGAACCAACTCTGGGTACCCTGGAAAGAATCTCAGTTAACCTGCCGAACCTCCATGAAACCGTTCAACCAGGAAAGAAGATCTTCCTTAACGACGGATTTATCAAACTGGAAATTGAAGACGTCGTTGGCAAAGACATACTTTGCCGGGTAGAAGTCGGCGGCAGCCTCAGATCACGGAAAGGCCTGAATGTGCCGGAAGCAGCTCTGGGAATTGATGTGTTCACCTCCAAAGATAAGGATATCACAAGCTTTGCCCTGGAAAACGGTGTCGATGCCATCAGCCTTTCGTTTGTTGAGAATGGTGAGGACATCATCGAATTACGGGACTTTGCAGCCGCTCGTGGCTATTCCCCTTTCCTTATTGCCAAAATTGAGCGTTCCCAGGCTATCCACAATCTCGACAGCATTCTTGCGGCTGCAGACGGCATTATGGTTGCCAGAGGGGATCTCGGTGTTGAAATTCCCATTTGCAAAATCCCCGGTGTCCAGAAACAAATTGTCCAAAAAGCGAATGCAGCGGGAAAACCCGTGATCACGGCAACACACATGCTTGAATCAATGATCACCAATATCATTCCCACCCGCGCAGAAGCGACTGATGTTGCAAACGCAATCCTTGATGGCACTGACTGCGTTATGCTTTCCGGCGAATCAGCAGTTGGCATGCACCCCGCTGCGGCCGTTGCAACACTCAGCTCTATCGCCATAGAAGCTGAAAATATCCGTGCATGCCGCCCTGATTTGACGGCTGGTATCGAAGCGACCGCCAAGACTACCGAAATCATCGCCTCAAGTGTTGAAACATCCGTAAAACAGCTCAAGCCCGCAGCGGTCATTGTTCCCACCCGCAGCGGAGCGACAACACGAAATATCACCCGTTATCGCTTACCTGTCTGGGTTCTGGGAGTCAGCTCACAGAAAAAGACGTGTCAGGACCTCGTATTTTCCTACGGAGTTATTCCTGTACACGAGTCAGACCATCCGACGCATTGGCGAAGCTGGATTCATGAGCAGTTGAAACAACACGGCCTGAAAGGCAACTGGGCCGTTCTTACAGAAGGACCTTCTGAAAAATATCCGGACAGAAATACCCGAATTGAACTTATTGACCTTCAGAAACAGTAATACTATTAAGGAGAATATCATGGCTATTAAAGTAGGTATCAACGGCTTTGGCCGTATAGGGAGAAGCGTTTTCAGAGCCTGCCTTCAGGACGCAACATTCAAAGATATAGAAATCGTAGCAATTAACGACCTGACTGACACCCAGACTCTGGCGCACCTGCTCAAGTATGACTCAGTAATGGGAACCCTTGATGCAGAAGTGACCGCAGAGGCAGATTACATTGTCGTAAATGGACGCAAAATCGCGGTAACCAGTCACAGAAATCCGGCAGAAATCCCATGGGCTTCTCTTGAGGTCGAGTATGTGGCTGAATGCACAGGCTTGTTCAGAGATTTAGAATCAACCCTGGCACATATCGACGGTGGCGCACAGAAAGTCGTCATTTCCGCCCCTGCCAAGGCAGGTGTCAAGACATTCGTCATGGGCGTAAACGAGCAGGAATATGACCACACCGAGCACCACGTTGTCTCCAATGCTTCCTGCACCACCAACTGCCTGGCGCCAATTGCCAAAGTCATTCTCGACAATTTCGGTATCAAATCCGGCCTGATGACAACTGTTCATGCCTATACCGGTGACCAGCGTTTACTTGACGCACCACACTCGGATCCACGCAGAGCCAGAGCAGCGGGACTCTCCATGATCCCGACCAAGACAGGAGCAGCCTCTGCCGTTGCCCTGGTCATCCCCGAACTCAAAGGTAAATTTGACGGCCTGGCAGTACGTGTTCCTACTCCTAACGTTTCCCTGGTCGACGCTGTAATTGAAATGGAGCAGGAAGCAACAGTAGAGCAGGTTAACCAGGCACTCAATGATGCCTCAAGCCGCTACCTTGGATACACCGAACTCCCTCTGGTTTCCATAGACTTCAAGGGAGACAGTCGCTCTTCAATTGTCGATGCTCAATCAACAAAGGTCATCGGCAAGACAGTAAAAGTCATGAGCTGGTATGACAATGAGTGGGGATACTCCAACCGTATGCTTGACCTGATCCTGCATATGGATGGTCAAAAACTTATCTAGTTTTCATCCCAGAACATCACATTTCGCCGGATATCAGGACATACGAAGATTATTTCCGACGAGATGAAAGATCCAGGACGGTAGCTTCCAACAGTACCGTCCACATATTTTTTGAGCAATCCCCTCCCCTTAACACAACTATAATTGGAGCAAAAACGTGTCTGCTATAGCTGATATCCATGCCCGCGAGATCCTCGACTCCCGTGGCAATCCCACCCTTGCAGTTGAAGTTGTATTGGAAGATGGCACGATAGGATCCGCGATGGTTCCATCAGGTGCATCCACCGGCCAGAAAGAAGCACTGGAGTTACGCGACGGTGACGCGGATCGTTACCTTGGTAAAGGTGTGCTCAAAGCGGTTGCCAATGTCAATGAGGCAATCCGTGAAAAGGTTATCGGAATGGATGCTCTGGATCAGGTAGGTATAGATACCACCATGATCAATCTTGACGGAACGACAAACAAAAGCAAGCTGGGCGCAAATGCTATGCTGGGTGTTTCCATGGCCGTTGCCCACGCCGCTGCAAATCACCTGCTGGTGCCACTCTACCGTTACATTGGCGGCACCAACGCCAAGGTTCTGCCGATCCCGATGATGAATATCATCAATGGCGGTGCCCACTCGGATGCCCCGATCGACTTCCAGGAGTTCATGATCAGACCAGTTGGCGCATCTTCAGTGCGTGAGGCTATCCGCATGGGAGCAGAAATATTCCACTCCCTCAAATCAATACTGAAGAAGCGTGGACTGAGTACAGCTGTTGGCGATGAAGGCGGATTTGCCCCCAACCTCGACGGCGTTGAAGATGCGTTGGACGTTATTATAGAAGCAATCACTGCCGCTGGCTACAAGCCCGGAAAACTCGAGGACGGTGGTGAAGTATCGATTGCCCTTGATGTTGCATCCAGTGAATTCTACGTGGACGGAAAATACGACTTCAAGAAAGAGGGGAAAGGTGTTGTCAAAACCTCTGAAGAAATGGCTCACTACCTCTCCGAACTTGTCGAGCGCTACCCCATCGATTCCATTGAGGACGGAATGGATGAAAATGACTGGAACGGATGGTCCTTACTGACCAAAATGATCGGGGATAAGATTCAAATCGTTGGTGACGACCTGCTGGTTACCAATGTCGAATATCTTTCACGCGCCATCAAGGAAAAGAGCGGCAATTCAATCCTCATCAAGGTCAATCAGATCGGCACCCTCACCGAAACACTCAATGCCATTGAAATGGCCAAAAATGCCGGCTGGACAGCTGTGGTAAGTCATCGCTCAGGCGAGACCGAAGATACCACCATCGCCGATATCGCCGTTGCCATGAATACCGGACAGATAAAGACCGGCTCGCTGAGCAGAACCGATCGTATCTGCAAGTACAACAGACTCATGTGGATTGAGGAACACCTCGGTCTCGCCGCGCAATATGGAGGCTGAGTGTGAAGTCGCTTAAAGATACTGATCTTGCAGGAAAACGAGTCCTGGTACGGGTTGATTTCAATGTACCAATGAGCCCGGCCGGTTTCATTAATGATGATTTCAGGATTCAAACCGCATTACCCACAATTGAATACCTGTTAGAGCACAACGCAAAAGTAATACTTTGTTCCCACCTTGGACGCCCAAACGGAGAGCGAAAACAGGAATTCTCTCTGGGCCCTGTTGCCGCATACCTGTCCAGCCTCATAAATCGGGAAGTACAACTTGCGCCTGACTGCGTTGGTGAAGAAACCAGCAAACTGGTAGAGGGAATGGATGACGATGACTATCTGGTCATGCTGGAAAACCTCCGATTTCATGAGGAAGAACAGAAGAATGACCCGGAATTCTCACGCCAACTCGCCTCGCTGGCAGACGTCTATATCAATAACGCGTTCGCCGTATCCCATCGCGCCCATGCTTCTGTTGTCGGCGTAACCGGGTACATTAAGGAAAAAGCCGCTGGCCTGCTCCTGGAAAAGGAACTCGATTATTTTCGTAGATCCGTTGAGCAACCAGCACCGCCACTTGTGGCGATCATTGGTGGCGCCAAAGTTTCAGGCAAATTGCAGGTGCTTGAGAATATGCTCGATCGGGTGGACGCTATGGTCATCGGTGGCGCTATGGCAAATACCTTTCTGAAAAGTCAGGGATATAGCGTCGGTAACTCCCTCGTTGAAAACGATCTGCTGGAAACTGCTCAACGGTTACTCACGTATGCGAGTGAAAAAAATGTAAAAATCCATCTGCCAGTCGATGTGGTTGTTGCAAAAGAACTCTCTGCAGACAGCAGCGCCAGGGTTGTTGAAGTACAGGACATCCCTGCAGGTCACCTTGCCCTCGACATAGGACCAGCTACCGTCAGCCTTTTCCAAAGTGTACTTGCAGAAGCCAGGACTATTGTCTGGAACGGCCCGCTGGGCGCCTTCGAGATAGACCAGTTTGCCCATGGAACCTTGTCGATCGCGAAAGCTGTAGGAAGTTCTTCCGCCCTGTCGATAACCGGTGGTGGTGATTCTAATGCTGCTGTTAAAAAATCCGGCGAAGCTGGCAATATTTCTTATATGTCAACAGGAGGCGGAGCCTTTTTGAAGCTAATGGAAGGCAAGTCACTACCTGGGGTAACAGCACTTACCACGAAGTAAATCACATTTCGGATTTGAGCTATCAGAAACGAACATGGAGCAATAATTTAGAGATGATCAGGAGAGAACCATGAGCAGAAAACCACTCATTGCCGGCAATTGGAAAATGCACCTGACAATTGCGGAATCTGTAGAACTGGCCCGCTTGGTTGCTACAGCAAGTGAGCAGTTAGACGATCGGGAAGTTATGATCGCCCCAGCCTATACTGCGCTCGATGCAGTAGCCAAGACCCTCAAAGAGTCAAATGTACACGTCGGTTCACAGAATGTGGCCTATGAAACCGAAGGGGCATTCACTGGCGAGATATCACCTCTCATGCTCAAAGACATAGGCGTAACCATGCCTATCATCGGGCACTCAGAGCGACGCCAGCTGTTTAATGAAAGCGATGCGCTTATCAACAAGCGAGTAACAGCAGCTCTCAAAAACGACCTGATTCCCGTTTTTTGTATTGGCGAAACAATTGAGGAGCGTGAAGCAGGTAACACCTTCAGCGTACTCGAGAGCCAACTCAAAAACGGCCTTGCCGGGATCAACAAGGAGCAAGCGGCAGGTATTGTCATCGCTTATGAACCGGTTTGGGCAATTGGTACGGGGAAAACCGCATCAACAGAGCAAGCCCAGGAAACACATGCATTCATACGAAGCAGCCTCTCTGAAATGTTTGACACCTCAGCTGCTGAATCTATTCGAATCCTATACGGCGGCTCAGTCAAACCCGATAATGTCGACGCCCTCATGGCACAAAACGATATCGACGGGGCCCTGGTTGGAGGAGCAGCACTGAAGGCAGAATCTTTCGGCAGAATTGTGAACTTTCAATAGCAACCCGCTTTGCCAGCCTCACACTTCAGTTCTCTTTTTTCTGCAAGCTTGTAGTGAAACGTCATACTGAATACACGGAGCGGCGGCCTATATTGCCGCTCCGTGTACCACTCGCCCCATCACCTGACATAAAGGAGTCGATCACCTCTCATCTGAGCACTCTGCATCTCTGCTGATTTCACAATCGAACCACTAAGGGTGCCGCAACAGCACCCCACTGTCTTACGTGACAACAAAGAGCACGATACCGGCAAACGCCACCGAAGCGCGGCAACCATGACCAAAAAGCAAGGGCCAGAGTGCAACCTCGCCAATACAGAGCGGTCATCTTCCTGAGCTACTGATTATATATACTTGCAAATCATTGCCGCTTTTCATGAGATATTCAGATGATTACGACCTTTAACCCAACGCCGGGGACAGAGGCAAACCCACCAACAGATTATTTTTTAACGCAATTCCAATTACCATTGTCACAATAGAAGTTGAATGGAGAATGAACAGTGTCATTAACATTGAACACAATAGCAGACTACACCCCTTTTTCCGGCCCTGTCGTCATGATCATCATGGATGGCGTGGGCATAGGTGCCAGCGATGAAAGCGATGCAGTACAGGTGGCCCATACCCCTGTACTCGACACTCTTCGCAAAAATGCAGTGTACGCAGAGCTCCGTGCCCATGGAACGTCAGTAGGGTTGCCTTCAGATTCTGACATGGGCAACTCAGAAGTTGGTCATAACGCGTTAGGCGCAGGCCGAGTTTTTGCACAAGGAGCCCGACTCGTGAACGAGTCACTTGCGAGCGGCGAGATATTTCAGGGCACTGCCTGGTCCACACTCAGACAACGCGCCGAAAACGGAGGGACCCTTCACTTCATCGGCCTTGTTTCTGACGGCAATGTGCATAGTCATATCGAGCATCTTTATGCCATGCTGGATCGATGTGCACAGGAAAACATTGAGCGAGTGAGGGTTCACGCCCTGCTGGACGGTCGTGATGTTGGCGCCACAAGTGCGTTGAAGTACGTGGTACCTCTCGAAGCCAGGCTGGCCAGTTTGTCATCAGAAGGCAGAGATTACCGCATAGCCTCTGGCGGCGGCAGAATGGTCACTACTATGGATCGGTACAAGGCGAATTGGTCGGTTGTTGAAAACGGCTGGAATGCTCATGTGCTTGGTCAAGGCAGACCTTTCCCATCAGCTTCGGAAGCGGTGAACACCTACTACCAGGAAAACCCCGGCTGCACCGATCAGTACATGGAAAGCTTCGTCATAACGGAAAATGATGCGCCGATAGGCACGATAGAAGATGGGGACGGTGTTATCCTGTTTAATTTTCGCGGTGATAGAGCTATCGAAATTTCCCGGGCTTTTGAGGAGCCTGATTTTTCAGAGTTTGATCGACAAAGAGCTCCTGATGTCTTTTATGCCGGCATCATGCAATACGACGGCGATGCAGATATCCCCAGGAACTATCTCGTTTCACCTCCAAAAATCCAACGGACTCTGAGTGAATACCTTTGCAAGGCAAATATTCCATCGTACGCCATTTCAGAAACACAGAAATTCGGCCATGTCACCTACTTCTGGAACGGAAACAAATCGGAATACATAGATGAATCTCTTGAAACATACGAAGAGATCCCCTCTGATACGGTTCCCTTTGAGGAAAGACCATGGATGAAAGCGGCCGAGATTACAGACAAGGTTCTTGAGAAAATAGAACAAGGCCATGCCAAGTTCATCAGACTCAATTACCCTAACAGCGATATGGTTGGCCATACCGGAAACCCGGAAGCAACCAGAATTGCAGTAGAGGTCGTTGATCTCTGCCTTGGGCGGTTGCTGAAAGCAACACAAAAAGCAAAAGGTGTCGCCCTGATCACCGCAGACCACGGCAACGCTGACTGCATGTGGAAAGAAAAAGATGGAAAACGGGCACCAATGGTCGCCCACACCCTTAACCCCGTTCCATTCTTTGTTGCTGATTTTAGTGGGAATAAGCAATTTGGCCTCTCTGATGTCAACTCGCCAGGCCTTGTCAATGTGGCCTCAACGGCATTGACTCTGTTAGGCCTTGAGGCACCTGCAGAGTTCGAACCCTCGATCATCAAACTGCAGCAGTCTTCCTGCGACATACACAAATAATGCTAACATCCATGCATCTGGCCAGAAGCGTAATCTCGGCTATTCCCTGAAAGAATTCGTCTCAGCTACCAAATAGTCACCCCAGACAGAAAACCGAAGCGTGCCCGCAAAGCTGCTTCGGTTTTTTTTGCTGGCCGCATAGATCTCCCAGTCTCCCGCTTATAAGGAGATCACCCCTTCGGGCTTGATTATATTCGTACGACAGTGGGATATTCGATGCGCCCTGCCAAACCCATTCAACCGATATTTTGAAATACAATTCAGGGGAGTTGAGTTGATAGGCGAAAAATCTGGAAAGGAGTCTTTTCGGAGGACTGTGAAGATGCGAATGCGGGATGGTGGAAAGCAGCGCTATCAACCGGGATGACAGGATGCACACTTTAACACTCAGGCTGCCGAATGACAGCCTGAGTGTTCTCAAAAGCCGGGTGAATGACTCAACGCCACTACTTCTGCCAGAGTTTTTGTGTTGCTTCGACGTCTAACGCCTCGGCAAGGATAGATATTGGATTTTTGACTTTTCCGGAGGTAGACATCTCAATCTGCCATTTACACGTTTCACAATCCGTAACGATATAATCGACGTCTGTATTCTCAATCTGTGTAAAAAGGGGCTGTCCTACTCCCTGGGCCGTCTCATAGTTCTCTTTCTTGAACCCATAGGTGCCGGCAATACCGCAACACTGCGACTCAAGCTGCACCAATTTAAGCCCGGGTATCATGCGTAACAAAGAGGTTGAGTAGATAGACCATCCCAGCTTCTCCATGTGGCATGGCGTATGGTAGGCAACCCGGGTTGTGTAGTCCTTCTTGAAAACAAGCTTCAACTCACCCGAATCTATTAAACGAAAAAGGAACCTGGTGGCCAACTCAGTCTGATCACGAACATCGTCATTCTTCACCCCCAGCAAATGAGGATATTCATCCCGAATGGTGAAGGTACATGTTGAGGATGTAGAGACCACCGGTGCACCATTTTGCAGAATAGACTTCCGCAAAGCCCGCACATTCTGGCGCGCCTGTTTCGTTGCCTGCTTAATGAGACCATTAGAGATCAACGCAACACCGCAGCACTTTTCTTTTTCCAGAAGATCGACGCCATATCCCGCTGCGTTCATGATCTTCACCAGATCCTTACCAAGCTGAGGAAAATTGTAATTTACATAGCAACCATGAAAGTAGCTTACATACTTACTGAAACCCTGCTGTTGAGCTGCTGCATGCTTCCGGTACCAGGTTTCGAACTTCTCACCGGAGTATTTCGGAAATATACGGTGATGATCAATTTTGAGGACCTTGTCCATGATCTGACGGACAGGCTTTAAAGCGACAGTTGTGTTTACGATAGGTGCAAAAGCGCTCGCCACGGTACCAACCAGATCGGTATTTGCCATGATAGAATCGCGCAATTTCGGTCGCTTCCTGCTGTACTTGATCCTGGCTGCCTGTATTACATCGCCTATTTTCACACCCGATGGGCAGGCTACCTCGCATCGTTTGCAGTTAAGACAGAGTTTTAAAGCCTCTTCATCAAAAAAGTTCGGATCTTTAAGGCGCAACCGTTCTCCATCAGGCCCTGCCTGCTTGGGTCCGGGGTAGTCTGGATTCACCTGCACCACAGGACAATACACAGTGCAAACCGTACACTTGACACACTGTTCGAAGTTGTTGTCACTTATATTAAATGGTTTATTTTGTTGTTTTTTCATTGTTCTGTTATTGCAAAATTTGCTCAGCTACATGCAGCGCAGTGACCATACAGATTCCTGCACCACTCCCCTCTTTGAGAGGGTTCGCCCCACCCAGTACCGACCCTGCCACATAGAGATTTTCTATTGGCTGACCGTTCAACAACGCCCGGAAATGCTCATCGGCCTTGACCCCGTAGTGCATAAATGGCTGGTCATTGAACAGCTGCTTATCAAACCATTGTGAGCGATCACTTTCGCCATCGATATCCAGGCCAAAGATGGGGTCGTACAGCTTGTCCGGCCCTGCCACAATCCCTTTGCTGTAAAAGCTGCCACTGGCGAGAACAAAGTGATCTGCTTCCAGCTTGATATCGCCATGGTTTGCGGTGGTAATATTCTGTAGCCTGCCCTCTTTAAATTCCCCTTCCTGCACTATGTCCCCAAGTAAATAGGTACCGCCTAATTCCTGAAAACGTTGACGAAGCAGAATCTGGCTTCTTATTCCCGGGGTAGATGGAGGCAAGGCTGGCAGAAGGACTACAGGCTTTTTCACCCTGGCTTTAAGATCTGCTGTAACAGTTGTATTAAACAGCCCAAATACGGCCGGCAATATCACAACATCAGCATCTTCCGTCAACTCGTTGACTTTCTCTGCAAATTGATTGAGGGCATCACCTGCATCAAAGACTTTGGCAATGTTGGATGAACGCATCTCACTAGGATTACGACGAATTGCCTCAAACTGCTTCATCGCAATATCCCTGGTTTGCACCTCAACCCCGTATCGGGTCAGGCCATCCTTAATGAAGAGGGTGTGAAAATCCAGGAATCCTTTAAAATTAAGAACAGTTGCACGCTTCCAGGGGAGCTCCCCATTCTGTTCAAAACAGGTAAAATCCTCCAGCGTCAACCATGTCGGTTTCATGGTACCCATTGGCGTGAGCACAAAATGATTCTTTTCAGCCATACCGGAGAAGTGCAACCCGGCCCTGGCTAATAATCGAGGCACCTCACCGGCAAGTCTCTCGACATTGTGATGACCTACACGCTGATAGGGATGCGAAGGAGGTAACATTTTAATGCTCTCCAGCGGATTCGTCACTTCGCGCCCTTCCACTTTGCCAAGAAGATCAAACGACCCTGAAAAGAAATGGATTGCACTCTGACCCGATGAAACGATAGCACACGTGATGCCCTGCTCCGCTAATTGGATTCCGCATGTGAGGCCACTGAGCCCACCTCCAATTATAACTGTATCAAATTTCATAATAGTCCCAGATTAGTTATTCTCTGCTTTTAACCCATAAATGCCTTCATAGATCCACGAGGTGAACTGAGCCTCATTGATCGCTTCTCCCCAGGCAATAGGATGCATCCCTTTCCAGCGCTCCTGGAGGAAGTTGGCCAAATCATCTTTTGCCCTGCCCGCGTCTTCCAAGGCTTCACCGAGCAAGCCAGCTGCCCGACATGCACAAAGCTCTCCCTGACAGGTTCCCATGCCAACACGAGTACGTCGACGCAGGTCTTTGAGGTTATGAACATGCAGGTCTTTAATCGCATACTTTACCTCACCAATAGAAACCCCTTCACATTCACAGACCATGGCGTCATCAACTTCGTCCCTGGATGCAATATTCGGCGCCAGAGAACCGTGACGGTCTTGCGCTGACCTATGTACAACACGTAAGCCGGAATAGATTTTCCGAGTGGCTGACTTGACCGAGAAATCATCCTTATCAGACCCAGGCAATGGTTTTTCAGCAGTTTCACACGGCGTATCTACAGCTAACTTCCTGCACACCAGGTCGGTTGCCCACTCTGCCATCAGACGATAGGTCATCAGTTTCCCGCCGGTGATAGTGATGAAGCCCGATAGACCATCACGCTCTTTATGATCGAGCAATACAATTCCGCGGCTTATAGAACGACCACTCGGGTCATTATCAGCTGCGACCAGAGGACGAACACCGGCATACGCACGCAGGATACGGGTTGTCGCCAATGATGGTGCCAGCTTTTCCCCCTCACGGATGAGCTCGTCGACATCTGCAGTAGATATGTACATATTATCGATCTCATCATAGGGGATGCGTTCTGAAGTTGTACCAATCAGACAGATGGTATCACCCGGTACAAGGATGTCAGCATTGGCAGGCTTTCGACATCTGTTAAGAATCATTTTATTGACCCGGTGCCCGAAAATGAGCAGAGAACCTTTTGCCGGGAACATATTTACCGTAACACCGGCGAGCCCTGCGACGTGCTGCCCCCAAATACCAGAGGCGTTCACGATGACCTTCCCGTAATAGCTGACTTTTTCATTAGCCTGATGATTCATCAACTCAACGCCTGTAACCCTGTCGCCTTGACGGATTATTCCTGTGACTTCATGATGGGTCAGGAGATCGGCGTTATGTATCTTGGCATCAAGAACGTTAGAAAGAGTAAGCCGAAAAGGATCGATAGATCCATCAGGAACTCTGACAGCACCAATAAGATCAGGATTGACAGAAGGTTCTATTCTTCGAGCAAAATCGGGGTCGATAATCTCAGCTTTGATTCCGGCCTTCTGGCACGATTGTACAAAAAGGGACTGAAAGGAAAGTTCATCATCAGGCAGTGTAATAAAGAGTCCATCGTTTTCTTCCACACAATGACTTGCTATCCGACGCAAGATCATATTCTCTTTTATACATTCGGAAGCCGACTCATGATCAGTGACTGCATACCGCGCACCACTATGCATCAACCCGTGATTTCTTCCGGTCGCCCCGGTCGCCAAATCATGGCGCTCCACAAGCAACACCTTCAGGCCGCGCATCGCGCAATCCCGTGCTGTACCTGCACCGGTGGCCCCTCCTCCGATAATTATAACATCGTATTCATTGGTTTTATTCATGATGGGTTGTAAGTAATCGATGATTAGTTGTGTGTAGCCGCTGAAACAATATCCCAGGATTTACCAGTTTCCATCCTTGGCCAAATATGAAAGTGAACATTTTGCACTTCACTTTCACAACCATAACTTCGTCAGTACCTTGTGCACATAGCCATTATCGCCAAAATATACCGAAGAATAATTTTCTTTTTCATGTTTCGTATTTTTCATTATAGTACACGAAATGAACATTTATCGCCAAGATTTATTGAATACCACATTCAATTATGAACAAAACGAATACAAAAACCCATAATCCACCACCTACATACAATGCGATAACAACGACATAACAAAACAACCCCAAACAACACTCACAGGGAACAATTAACGTTCGTAATCGAAAACTTTCAGAACAATATGTGCTTCACCCCCTTCCTCAACGCCAGGGGAGTTGTTGCATAATCGGACTACCGGACAGGATACAACTTACGATGGTGCGCAAATGCCTTAAGGTAACTCTTGATTAGTACTGCTCGTACATACGGAACTGTCAGCAAGAGGAGAGTGCAGCAATGAGAGTGGTAATGGTTTCACATAACACAACGGCCCAACCTCACGCAGATTCCATGCAGTATTTTTTCGGGACGGTATTTCTGAAGTTTGCCTTGCTGCAGATTTCAACTGTTCGAAATCAGTTCACCCGGAATCGAAAACGAAGGCAAATCGAGATTAAGAGTTCACACGTTTAACACTCACACGGATTGCAGAAGGCTCATCGGAATCATGCGCGATCGAGACAACATCCTTTCCCGGATCTACGAGAAGGTGTCAGGGGCAACAATCTTTCTTCATAAACAGAAGATTTTTCGGATATGTGCGGAGTTATTCATACACAAGCACTGACGGGACACCAGCGTAGCATTTCAACGCTGAAGAACATCCTCAATGAATTTGAGAAACATATCGAAACTGTGAGGTGACTCTGAACCGTTGAATAGCCCTCATAATCTGCATAACGTCATGTGAAAACAAAAAAGGCCGGGTTGCTAGTTAAACAACTAACAACCCGGCCTTTCAGTCTCCGAGGCAGAATTCCCCGATGAGATTAACTGGTGGAGGCGGCGGGAGTCGAACCCGCGTCCGCAAATGCTCCCCTCTCGTATCTACATGCTTAGTCTCCGGCTTAAGTTTCGCATCAGGCTTGCCGCGGAAACGTAGCGGCCTGATACTAGTCTATGAAGTTCTCGCCAGCTGAAGTACAGACACCATCAGCGAAGGCCAGCCCGTTAGGTCGGCGCCCAATTCCAGCCTTACGGGCGAAGACTGGATGGACGGCAGTACTACAGGTTATTAAGCTGCTACTGCGTAGTTATAATCGTCGGCGATTATAAGTTTTTTACTGTCGGTTTAACGAGCAAACAGAAAGCTCGGCATGCCACGACGAGCTTACACATCCCCGTCGAATCCGTTTCGCCCCCATATATTCTATGAGTAACTGTTCCTGCGCATGGCGCGCTGGAGTTCGCGGTCACTATCACGTTGTTTGATGGTGTCCCGCTTGTCGTATTGCTTCTTACCCCGGGCAAGCCCGAGTTCTACCTTGGCCTTACCTTTCTCATTAAAGTAAATCTTTAATGGGATCAGGGCAAGGCCTTTCTCCTGCAGCTTTCCGATCAATTTCTTGATCTCGCGCTTGTGCATCAACAACTTTCTGGCCCGCATAGGCTCATTTGGGTTATGCGTGGCATAGCTGTATTGCGAG
The DNA here is from genome assembly GCF_005116675.2 of Desulfosediminicola ganghwensis. Classification (NCBI taxonomy): domain Bacteria; kingdom Pseudomonadati; phylum Thermodesulfobacteriota; class Desulfobulbia; order Desulfobulbales; family Desulfocapsaceae; genus Desulfosediminicola; species Desulfosediminicola ganghwensis. The sequence goes on along the minus strand of NZ_CP050699.1, from coordinate 975,689 downwards.
ATGTGCACGTTGAACATCTGCAGCTCACCGCGACTGTCGATCTGCACATAGCCGTCACGCAGATTGGCCTTGCCGGCACGCAGGGATTTCACCTCGGGCCCGCTCAGCACCATGCCGGCTTCGAATTTCGCGTCGATATGGTAATCGTGAAACGCTTTTTTGTTCTGACAGACTATCTTGATGCCCATATCGGCTCACATCTCCTGCTACTATTGATCATTAACTCGGCTTTAAGCCAATCGGCCTGAAGCGCAGCAGCACAACTTACACCATAATCCCGGCGATTGCACGAAATCAATGCAACCCTGCGCCACTATCAGCCGGTTTTATTCGCCGGTGACCCGGATTGCCTCTTCAATGGTGGTGATACCCGCCTTCACCTTGGCCCAGGCGTCCTCGCGTAGTGTAGTCATTCCTTCACGGATTGCAACCTGTCGCATAACCTCGCCGGACTCGCCCTCCACAGTCATGCGCTTGATCGCGGAAGACGTGGGGAAAATCTCAAAGATACCGCAGCGCCCCCGATAACCGGTGCCGCGACAATGCCTGCAGCCTTCGCCTTTACTCAAGATCACAGTACCACTGCCCGCGCTGGGGAAGCCTATTCTCGCCAGCTCCTGGCTGTCTGCTTCGACGGTGGTTTTGCATTCCGGGCAGATGGTCTTCACCAGCCGCTGGGCCATGCAGCCGAGCAGGGTCGAGGCGATCATGAAGGGTTGCAGCCCGAGATCCTGCAGGCGGATGATGGAGGAGACCGCGTCATTGGTGTGCAAGGTCGAAAAGACCAGATGGCCGGTCATGGCCGCCTGTACCGCCTGTGCCGCCGTGTCTTTATCGCGGATCTCACCAATCATGATGATATCCGGGTCTTGCCGTAAGATATTTCTGAGAATCGTTGAAAAGGTTACGTCGATCAGCGGCTGCACCGAGATCTGGTTGAATTCTTCATAGACCATCTCCACCGGATCTTCGACGGTGACAATATTCTTCTCGGGCGTGGCGATCTTCTTCAGGGTTGAATAGAGGGTGGTCGATTTACCGCTACCCGTGGGACCGGTAACCAGCACGATGCCGTGGGGTGAGTTGATAAAGGAGTTATACACCGACAGATCGCGCCTGGAAAAACCGAGCTGGTTCACATCCTGAAAGATCACATCCGGGTCCAGGATACGCATAACGGTCTTCTCGCCAAAGGAGACCGGCACGGTTGAGACACGAATTTCCACATCTTTTTCGCCCTTTACACCGATCTTGATGCGACCGTCCTGCGGCCTTCTCTTCTCGGCGATATCGAGCCGGGCCAGGAACTTGACGCGGGAGGTAATGGCAGAGTGTACCGCTTTGGGCAGCTTATAAATTGTGTGCAGCGCGCCATCTATGCGAAAGCGAATCATGGTCACTTCGCGCTTGGGCTCTATGTGGATATCACTGGCCCGCTGCTCCAGGGCATAGTTGAAGATATGGTTGACCGCGGTCTTGATATGCTGGTCTGATGAAGTAATCTCTTTGGCCGAAGAGATTTTCACATAGCGCTCAAGATTGCCGATATCGACGGAGGCACTGCCCTGACTGATTACACCGATATGATCTTCAGCCGCGCTGATCGACTTCTGAAACCCGAAGAACTCACTGACAATTCGTTTGATATCACTTTTGGTGGAGATACAGGGCCGGACTTTCACCTGGTTGGCCTGCTCGATATCCGTCAATACTGCTTGACGGTCCGGGTGGTACATTGCCACTTCAAGCACTCCGTCCTGCATGCCCACCGGCAGGATAAGCTGTTTAATGGCAAAGTTCCTGGGGATTGTCTTGGTGACAATATCCATGTCAAGATCAAGCGGATCGAGCTTTTTAAACGGCAGGTCATACTCCTTGCTCACCACCCGCATAATGGTCTCTTCATCCAGAATCTCCCCTTTGGTTCCGGGAACCTGCATCTGGAATGAGACAATTATGTCAACCAGGTCGGGGTTGGCTTTCTCGGCAACCCTGGCCTTCTGGGCCTGCTTTATCAGCTTCTGACGCTGCTTGCCCTTCTCAAGGGTAATAAACTGACGCTGCTTGATGTTCATCACACCATGCCGGACCAGCATGTCGAGAAGCGCATCACTGTTCAAAAATTTCATCTTCCACCTAATATCTCTTGTTGCTCTCTTCTCCCCACCCCTCTAAAACGGCTCTTTTCTTTCAACTTTTCGGTGCACTCCGAATTTCATCTTCGACACATATCTCCATATGTCTGCGGTGAAAATTCCCGCACGCCTCGATTTTTTAAAAAGAATTCCCGCTTTATCTTCATTCACACACCTGCCATGTAAAGAAAATGTATAGTTCACTACTCCCGGCACGAATGCAAGTGTCTTCAGGGAATTACCACGGGACAACCGCCTGAAGACCGGGCTCTAGCCCGAATATTTCATGAAATGCTTGAGTGAATGATATTTTACCAAATTGTATCGGTCACTTGGGTCTAACAATACCTCTATTTTTCACGGTACAGTTTGCACCCGTGATCAGAGTCTGACGTTTCACCCTTCGGGCGTTTCTGACAGACTCATGTGCAGCGTTATCAAGTGCTTGCGGTAAATTGCTACAGCTTCACCCTTGATGCCTTGCACATGAATCCGCCAGAATCGTGAAATATCCGGGCTAGTTGAGCAGATTCTTCAGCTTGGCGATATTCTCCCGGTCTTCCGCAAGGTCTTCGCCTTTTGGTGTCTCAAGCGTCATGGGCATTTCTGCAAAGCGAGGGTCGTTCACCAGCAGGCGGAAACCCTCCAGGCCAATCATGCCATCACCGATATGCTCATGCCTGTCGACACGGCAACCGAGATCTTTTTTCGAGTCATTCAGGTGAATGAACTTCACATGCTCCACGCCGACATGCTCATCAAGCGCCTGCATGGTCGCCTCATACGCCTCCGCGGTGCGCAGATCGTAGCCCGCCGCGAAAATATGGCAGGTATCCACACACACCCCGATACGCTCAGGAAATTTCGAATTGGCCCGAATATAGCCAATCTCCTCAAAACGGCTCCCCAGCCCTGTACCTTGCCCGGCCGTGGTTTCGATCAGGAGCATTACATCATCATATCCCGACTCCAGGGCGTTATCCATGCCGGCAACAAAACGCTCAAGCCCTGCTTCCACACCGTCTCCACCGTGGGAACCCGGATGAATGACCACGTAAGGGACAGCCAGTTGATGGCAGCGCGTAAATTCCATCGCCAGCGCATCCACCGATTTTGCCAGCAGCTCCTCCTTGGCCGTCGCCAGGTTGATCAGATACGAAGCATGAGATGCCACCGGCATTCCCGCATATTGCTCACGAGTCGTTAAAAAGTCTTTCACTTCTTTCTCGCTCAGCGGTTTCGGCTTCCACTGGCGCTGGTTGCGGGTAAAAATCTGCAGTGAATCACCGCCGACACTCTCTATACGTTTAAAGGCCAGATGCAAACCACCTGCTACTGACTCATGTGCTCCGAATAACGGCATTTATACCTCGTTCTATCTATCTTAATTTATGGTTATTGCTGGTTCAGTGTTTCACAACTTCACTGTGAGGAGAAAGGGGTGAGGAGTGAGGTGGCCAATAAAGTTTTCCTCCTATCCCCTTACACCTCACTCCTCACTTCAATTTCCTCACTTCGATCATTCATACACTTCCTGCTCAAACTGCTGAGCGCGGCCCTGGTAGAAGCGTCTGCGTTCCGGGTCGGCAAGCGCGGCCTGGTTGGCGGCCTGAACTGCTTCTTCCTTCATGCCGTTTGCCCAGTACGCATGGGCGAGGGTATCGAGAATATGACCTCTCGGGGCGAGAGTCGCAGCAGCTTTAGCCAGGGTGAGTGCCTCAAAGGGCTCGCGCAGGCTCTTGTCCTCTGCGGTCAGCAACAGCCAGGCCAGGTTGTTCATCACCTCCGGGTTGATCGGCTCGAGGCTGAAGGCCTTTTCATACGCCGCCAGAGCCTGGGCCTCCATCTTCCTGCTCATCATCAGGTTGCCAACCAGCAACTGCCACAGGGCCTTGTCCGGCTCCTTCTGCGCCATGTGCAGTATCACCCTCTCCTGGCCGGTGACGGATGATTGTCTGTCGGGAATTTGCCATGCAGCAACTGCGGCTATGACCAGTACCAGGCCATAAACCAGCAGGCTGTTGCGTACTTTTCTGTCGTGACGGGAAATTGTGGACGGGTCACGTTCCGCATCCTGCAGACAATCGATCCGTTCACCGATACCGAAGTGATGCCAGTTCTTTTCTTCCCGAATACCGCCGCTGAGCCAGGAGATTCTCTCAAAAGCAGAAACAAGAGCCCGGCCATGCCCTACTGCGCCAATGACATGCAAGTCTGCCTGTCGTTCAAAATTGCGGATGAAGTACCCGAAGATGAACCGAAAGTAGATAACAAGAAAAATAAGCAGCGGCACCGCGCTGATTACAGAGACCAGCGTTTCCACATCCATGCCGGTGGTGATCACTGCATCTACAAACAGGTGATGCGATATCAGAAATGAAGCGAACGGCTCTATCAAGAGAGTGGCCAACAGGCTGAAACCTGCGATCAGAAAAATGTACAGCAGCAGATGATGGCGTTTAACATGGCCGATCTCGTGGGCCATCACCGACTCGAGCTCTTCCCTGCTCATTGATTGCATTATCGCGGGCGTAAGCAGCACATAGCGAAGGCCCGGCACTATACCCATTACCCCGGCTGTAAGCACCTTGCCTTCATAGAGCGGCCACTCGTAGAGCCTTGCCCGAAAATTCTGGCTCTGGCAAAAGCGGGTCAGCTCACTTTTCAGCTCTGAATCGGGCAACGGCTTACAGCCCCATAATCTTCGCACCAGCGGCGGGAAAAACAACACCACAAAGAGCAGGAACAGGACGAAGAAGGCCAGGTCCCCCCAGCTTGACGCGAGCAACTTCTGCATGCCATGATAGGGCAGCAGTACCAGCAGGTCATAACAGACTGAAAGAATGATCCAGGGCAGTACGATTGGCAGGTTGGCTCTTATATTCAGGGCGACAAATTCGGCCGGGGTGTACTCACGACCAAATATTTTTTCATAGCGCGGCCTGGCAACCCGCCACATAACGGCAAGATACAGCATAAACAGGAAAAGGCCGGCAATATTCACCAGCGCCGGGACCCTGTCACCCAGCGAAAATGCCGACAGGTAATATTTGGCATCGCTGAGATAGAGCGCCCCTGCCCCGAAGATGATCAATGCCATCAGGGACAAACGCTTTTCTGCGGCGAAGTAGCCCGCAGAGCGCCGGGCCCATGGGCGGGAATAGATATAAATACAGATCCTCTCGTAGCCATAGAGTGAAACAACAAAGATACCCAACCCATACCAGGGCGAGAGCATCGGGGCCTCAGGCACGGTATCCATGGCGAAGAGGAATATGGCAACCAGAAAGAGCAGCAGGTTATTATAGATCAAAATCAAGCCTCATTGAGCACAACGGGAGCACTGTAAACATTTGAGTAATACTTTAAACCGGGTTGCAAGATGTTCTAACCAGGCCCACCAATGTCATATTTTTACAAAAATACAGGAGTGTTAAAGATAATTCACATCGCATACTGTTTCCATGACATTGTAGTTCTCCTGCGTTTTTTTGCCAGGGAGACTGGTCAAAGCAAATTTCGGTACTATTTTGTTCGGGTGTAAAGCTGTTTTTTAAATGCGCCCTCATTTTTGCATTGACTTTTTTAGCTGTTACACTTTATATACTGTGTTGCATTATCGAAGGGCGCATAGCTCAGTTGGCTAGAGCCACCGGCTCATAACCGGTCGGTCGTAGGTTCGAGTCCTACTGCGCCCACCATAACAAAGTGATTTACCATAGGCCTGGGGTTCCTTGAGTACAACAAAAACGACATATATATACAGGGGAGGTATTAAACCAACCCTTTTCTACCAGCGTCGTTTCGGGTCTACAGTCCCGTCCAAGACGGTACGAAGTTGAAGGTACAATCCAGAGGATTGTACCTTTTTTTATTGTGGCATTGAAATTACAGAATATTTCTTATGAAAGTAACAATTTCTGACATTCTCGCCGCGCTAGATCGGGAGGCTCCCTTCGATCTTGCGGAAGATTGGGATAACGTCGGCCTGCTTGTCGGCAATCCAGACCAGGAGATACGCTCAGTATTAATTGGCCTGGATGCAACAAACGCCTTGATGGACGAGGCAACATCCCTGGGCGCCGACACAGTCCTCACCCATCATCCAGTTATCTTCCGCCCCCTGCCCAACATCAACACCGCCTCCCCCGAGGGAAAGATTCTCGAAAAAGCCCTCTCTCAAAAAATCTCGATCATCGCCTGCCACACCAATCTCGATAGCGCCAAAGAAGGCGTCAGCGACATTCTCGCTTCCTCTCTTGGCCTTACAGAACTTACACCACTGCTTCCCGCAGCCGGCTCTGCCGAACCAGGTGTTGGAACAGGACGCATAGGCAGTTTTCAGCAACCACTGCCCATAACCGACTTTATCGCCAAAGCCATCGACGTTCTTGACTTACCTACACTGCAGGTTGCAGGCCCTATGCCTGAATTTGTCAGCAGGGTAGCGGTTTGCGGTGGCAGTGGCTCAGATTTTGCCCCAGCGGCATATGCAGCAGGTGCGGATATCTACCTCACCGGTGAGATCAAACACAATATCGCCCGCTGGGCGGAAGAACGTGACTTCTGCCTTATTGAAGGCACCCATTACGGAACAGAACAGCCTGCGGTACAACTGCTGGCAACCAAGCTCGAACGGCTTGCCTCAGCCAATGGCTGGAAAATAAAAATAATGCAGTCAAGACAAGAGAAGCACCCTTTTGTCTGCCTGCAACAAGACAGCTTTACCAAAGCATAACCCCAGACAGGAGAAGTACCTTGAACGATCACATAGCTCAGCTCATCCTCCTCCAGGGCATTGACCTGGAAATTGACCAAATCGACAACCAGATCAAGTCTGAACAGAATGCCCTTGATGAGCGTATTACCGCCCTTGCCCAGCGCGAGCAGAATATCGCCGACCTCACCGAGCAAATCGCTGAAATTGAAAAAGAAAAGCGTGTCCTTGAGACTGAAGCAAGTGACAAGCTCGATCACGTCAAGGATCGTCAGTCCAAGATGATGCAGGTCCAGACCGGACGTGAGCAGACCGCTCTCTTAAAAGAGATCGAAGACGGCAAGAAAAGCGTCAAGGAGAACGAAGACAAAATCGTCGCTCTCATGGAACAGTCTGAAGCGTTGTCCACTCAGATCGATGAGGAGAAAAACCTGCTCAAAGGCGAGAAGAAGCTGGTCGAAGAAGAAAAAGCCAAAGTTCGTGACGCCATCGAGGCCATCAACAAGGGCAAGAAATCCAAAGATAACCAGCGCGCCAATCAGGCCCAGGTTATCGAGGCCCGCCTTCTGAAAAAGTACGACACCCTCCGTTCACACCGTAACGGTCTGGCGGTTGCCAATGTACTCCAGGGCGTCTGCCAGGGTTGCTTTATGTCAATCCCGCCCCAGAAATACAACATGCTGCTGAAAGGCGACACCATGCTCGACTGCCCGTCGTGCCAGCGTATCGTCTATCACCAGGAGCCTGTCACCGCCGAATAAACTCCGGCTGTGCCTGTTCTGCGGACTGAAGCTGCATATCCCGTATCGTAAGGTGCGCATGATCGCGATACGGGTTTTGCTTTAGAGCAGAACAACATAGAAGTTGACCTGCTGCCTGCCCAGGCATGCAGGGTATGTGCGGAGGCTGATCTTTACACTTTCATCTTTTCAGCTTTCTCATTATTGTAAGTTTTGGAGTGGGCGCATGATCGCTCCGGCCCTGGTGCCGGAGAGGAAAGTCCGAACTCTACAGGGCAGGATGGTTCGTAACACGAACTCCGGGTGACCGGGGGAAAGTGCCACAGAAATTAAACCGCCTGATTTTTCAGGTAAGGGTGAAACGGCGAGGTAAGAGCTCACCGCTCTCTTGGCGACAAGAGAGGCACGGTAAACCCCATCCAGAGCAAGACCAAATAGAGAGATGCTTGAGAGTTGCCCGCTCGAAATCTCCGGGTAGGTTGCAAGAGGTGCTGAGCAATCAGCATCCCAGTTAAATGATCATGGCCCCGCAAGGGGAGACAGAATTCGGCTTATAGCCCACTCCAATTTTTTTGAGGCTGTTCTGCTGCTGACACTTTTGTTGACAGATCGGGGCAGCCTTCTTCTATTTTCAACTATTGACGTAATGACATCGAAAGTTGCCGCCATCATCCCTGCGGCCGGTTCCGGCACCCGGATGAAATCCAATCATCCCAAACAGTATCACTCCCTCGGAGATGCTCCGATTCTGGTCCATACCGTCCGGGCTTTTGTCCGCCATCCGGCCATTGATCAGACCGTCGTTGCGGTCCCTGCCGAGTGGCTGGAAAAGACCGAGCACCTTTTGGCCGAACACGGCCTTAACTGCCCGTCGCTTATTGTCACCGCCGGTGGCCGTAGAAGACAGGACTCGGTTTTCAACGGACTTGAGGCGCTGGACGATGACATTGAAATCGTGCTGGTCCACGATGGGGCAAGACCCCTGCTCTCCTCTGAGCTGATCGACCGTTGTTGTCAGGCGGTGGAGCAGCATGGCGCTGCAATTGCCGCAGTTCCCGTTAAGGATACCCTGAAGCGTGGTGGAGACGGCAACCTGGTTACAGATACCGTAGACCGTGAAGGTCTCTGGCAGGCCCAGACCCCCCAGGCCGCCACCCTCGCCCTGTTGAGAAAAGGGTATCAGGCCGCTGCCGGTCAAGATGTCACCGACGAGTCGATGCTGCTTGAGCACGCCGGAATCCCTGTGACTCTGGTCATGGGCGAGGAGACTAATCTCAAAATCACCAGACCCGAAGATCTGGCACTGGCTGAGATCATTATGCAGAGATCACTACAAAACGACAACCCGTCGCCCGACGCACCCGAGGGGGCGGCCGCCTGCAGGATAGGCCACGGCTTTGATGCCCACCGGCTTGTCGAGGGGAGAAAACTTGTGCTGGGCGGCATTGAGATCGACTACGAGTTGGGCCTCGCCGGCCACTCCGATGCCGACGTGCTTACCCACGCCCTGTGTGATGCGATTCTCGGCGCGTTGGGTGCCGGCGATATCGGCAGCCATTTCCCCGACAGTGACGGTGCTTTCAAGGATATATATTCTATCAAGCTACTTGATCGAACCATTGAGCTTGCCAGGAAAAAAGGCTACAGGATCGGTAACGCCGATATCACTGTGGTGTGCCAGAAACCAAAACTTGCCCCCCATATCCCCAGGATGAAAGAGGTGCTGGCGAAAAGCTGCCAGGCACCCGAAGATGCCATCAACCTCAAGGCCACCACCACAGAGAAGATGGGATATACCGGCCGGGGCGAAGGCATTAGCTGCCACGCCGTTGTTTTACTCACTTCAGCCAACTAGTCAGCAGGAGACAGCATGACTCAATATATCGATAGAGAACGTATAGCCAAAACCTTCACCACACTGTGCGAGATTGACAGCCCGTCGCGAAGTGAAAAGTCGGTTGCGGATCATCTGAAAGAGGTGTTCGCTTCCCTCGGTGCAGATCAAATCATCGAAGATAATTCAGCCACAGGAACCGGCAGTGAGTGCGGCAACCTGATCATCCGCTTCAATGCGACCAAAGACGATACTGAAGGCGTTTTCTTCTCTGCTCACATGGATACCGTACAACCCGGCACTGGTGTCGAAGTTGTACGCACCGGCGACATCTTCACCAGCAAGGGCGAGACCATACTTGGCGGGGATGACAAATCCGGCATTGCCGCTATTATCGAGACCCTCACTATTCTCAAAGAACAGAAAATTGAGCATGGACTCATCGAAGTGGTGCTGACAACCTGCGAGGAGGTCGGCCTGCTCGGGGCCAAGCACCTCGAGCATTCCAACATCACTGCAAAATATGGCTACGCCCTGGACTCCAGCGGCATCGACAGTGTGGTGATAGGCGCTCCGGCCGCCAACAAGTTTCGCATTGAAGTGACCGGTGCTGCCGCCCATGCCGGGCTCAACCCGGAAGCAGGCATCAGCGCCATCCAGGTTGCGGCTAAAGCAATCAACAGTATCCAGTTAGGACGAATTGATAACGAAACTACTGCCAATTTCGGCGTTATCAGCGGTGGCTCGGCAACCAATATCGTTCCGGAAACAGTGATCATCGAAGGAGAGGTCCGTAGCCATAAAATCGAGAAGCTTGAGCAACAAACCAGGCTGATCGCGGACACCTTTCAGCAGGTGATAGAGGATTGGCAGAATCCATCCCCTGAAAACACTCTCAAGCCTGCACTTTCCATCCAGACCACCACAGATTATCCGGCGATGCTGCTCGAAATCGAATCACCCGTTATTCAACGCATCCAAAAGGTTGGAGAACAAATGGGAAGAGAGTTGCAGTTCGTGATTGCCGGTGGAGGAAGCGATGCCAATATACTCAATGGCTTCGGCATCCCCACTGCCATTGTCGCCACCGGTATGGAAAAAGTACACACCACCGACGAGCAACTGGATCTGAACCATCTGGTGCGGGTTACAGAACTTGTTTATGGAATTGCCTCCGGCAATTAAGCTGTTCATTGTTTGAATCAGCAGCCTGATGAGGAAATCGGCATTATCAGTATAGATAAGAACATCTAACGACGGTTATGCACTCTATAACGAAAGCTAAAGCATGGTATTTTCGTTTATAAAGTATCTCCAGGACGTTCTTTCTTGTTGAATTATAGCATCACATGGTACAAGATGGGCTTTGCACCAAGCTAAGCCCAATAGCCTAGTTTATTTAGTTTTCCTTTAATTTCAAGCCTCTGCGTAGAGCCGATCGGAATTCCAGCTTATGGAAACGACACGTATTCCTCTTGCAGAATGTACTTCAACGGACGGGTTTATGTCAGACAACACCATTCACCACAACTCACTGAAACCAACCCATGAATGCGGAGTTTGCGGTATTTACGGGCACGATGATTCCTCAAAACTCGCCTACTTCGGCCTTTACGCCCTGCAGCACCGTGGTCAGGAGAGTGCCGGTATCGTCACCTCCGACGGCAAGAAGGTCTGCATGCACAAGGATATGGGGCTGGTTCCCGAGGTATTCTCTGAAGATGTCCTTCAGCGGCTCAAGGGCAACATCTCCATCGGCCATGTGCGCTACTCCACCACCGGTGCCTCCAACATTGTAAATACTCAACCACTGATGGTCAGCCACCAGGGGACGACACTTGCTGTCGCCCACAATGGCAACCTGACCAACTCCATGCAATTACGTCGTGTTTTGGAAGATCGCGGTTCAATTTTCCAGACCACAATGGACAGCGAGGTTGTTCTTCACCTGATGGTACGCGCCGCCAAGAAGGGGCTCGAAGATGCGTTAAAAGAAACCTTCAGGGCCATGAAGGGTGCCTACTCCATGCTGGTTATGACCCCCGATACCCTGGTGGCAGTGCGCGACCCAGACGGTTTCCGCCCCTTGTGTCTCGGTAAATTGACCAATGGTGGTTATATTGTCGCCTCTGAAACCTGCGCTCTCGACCTCGTTGACGCCGAGTACGTTCGCGATATCGCTCCGGGTGAGATGCTGATTCTCGATAAGGAGGGCATGCGCTCACTCTACCCCTGGCCAAGACAGGAGACGAACTTCTGTATCTTCGAACAGGTCTACTTTGCCCGCCCCGACTCTGATATTTTCGGCACCAGTGTGTACATGGCCCGCAAAAGGATGGGAGAAATCCTGGCCAAAGAAGCCAAGATCGATGCCGACTTTGTAATGCCGTTTCCCGACTCTGGCAACTACGCCGCTCTCGGTTACTCCCAGGCATCCGGCATTCCGCTGGAGATGGGCGTTATCCGAAACCATTATGTCGGACGCACCTTTATTGAACCAACACAGTCCATGCGCGACTTTAATGTCCGCGTGAAGCTCAATCCGGTTCGGGGTTTCCTGAAAGATAAAAGAGTAATTATCGTTGAGGATTCCATCATTCGCGGAACGACCGGCAAGAGCCGTGTCCGTGCCCTGCGTGAGGCAGGCGCCAAAGAGGTGCATATGGTGGTCAGCTGTCCTCCGACTCGCAACGCCTGCTATTATGGTATCGATTTCCCTTCCGAATCGCAGTTGATTGCCAATCAGAAGACCATTGACGAAATCGCCAAATACCTCGGCCTCGATTCCCTGCACTACCTGAGCCTCGAAGGCCTCGTGGAAGCGACCGGCATGGATAAAAATGCCTTCTGCCTTGCCTGTTTCAACGGAGTTTATCCGGTCGAGCCTGATAAAATGTTCAAGAAAGAAGCCCTGGACTAGGATTCTGCTCAGCTCGAAGGCAACTACAGGATAATCTGAAAAGAAAAAGCCGTAACTCTCTATAGGAGTTACGGCTTTTTTTATCTGATTACTGCTGGAGCTTCGCTGCAAGGAGTTCGGCGTGAGGAGAACGGTGACAGGAGTAACAAGGTAAAGCTACAACACTCTTCCCTACCAGTAGATTGCACAATGATTCCAGAGAGTAGCGGCTTATAGAAAGTCCGACTCAGCCGCGACAGACGATACGATTTCTGCCGCTGTTTTTCGCGTCATACATTGCCTGATCTGCTCTGGCCTTCATCATCTCTTCATCTTCAGCTACCGGCACATCAATATTTCTCCTGCATGTTGCCAGGCCTATGGAAAGAGTAGTTGTACCAAATTGATACGCATTAAAGCCATTCAGCACCCTTTTCATTATCCCCTGAGCCTGCCTTGAATTCGTCTGCGGCAGCAGGATTGCAAATTCATCTCCACCGAGGCGGAAGCACATATCCACATTAGTCCGGGTACAATCGACGACTACCCTGGCCAGAGCCACCAACACCTGATCACCCTCCTGGTGACCGTAGGTATCGTTGAATTCCTTGAATCTGTCCACGTCAATGATTGCCAGGAAAAGCTGATAGCCCTGACGATTCGCACGCTCAACCTCTCGGGTGAATCGTTGGTCGAAGGCACGCCTGTTCAAAAGCCCGGTCAAACCATCGCTGAGCGACAATTGCTCCAGACGCCGTACCAGAGCCCTCTCCCTGAAGCCTCTGGCAAGCTTTGCTTCCAACTCTGCAAGCTCTATCGGCTTCTTGATAAAATCCATGGCGCCCGCGCTGATTACATCGGCATAATTGACCCTGCCGCTAAAGCCCGTAGCAATTATCACATCGGTATCTTTATGTGTTTTCTTGATTTTTCCAAGGAGCTCCATACCATCCATGCCGGGCATGACAATATCTGACAACACCATGTCGATATCGTTTTCCGCCATAATCGCCAGCGCCTGCTCGCCCCCCTCGGCAACCAGGCAATCGTAACCAAGCGAAGTGACCATAGCCTTCAGCGCCAAACGCACAGGGCTATCGTCATCCACGACGAGTATTTTGGCACTATCCTTAGGTTTTTCCATGCTGTATATTTCGCAACCTTTTGGATTTGGTTCCAAATATTGACAATTACGGATTTACAATCACCAATAGTAGCATATTGAAATGATTAAAATCCAGTATGGAAAAAGTCTTTTGCAATTTCTCTCCGAATAGGGCAATATCAGCCGTTAACACCGAAATCATTAATAAATTTATCTTTCAATTGCTTTGGATCAATTGAATAGATAGGATTACCGTATGACGAATTGGCAGGCTGATAAAACCGAGGAAGCCCTGAAACAGCACGACGAGCTTCCTGAGTCCACTCCACGCAATTTCTCTGATATCGAATTGAGAAATGTCTTCGAGAGTGGTACCGATACAGATCCGCTCCCGGAACTGATCCGAATTTCCAATGATCTGCTTCCAGCCACGGAAGATGGTTTTATCATCCGGTTGCATAATGATATTGACGCAATATTTGATGGCAAAAAGCAAGGTTTTCGAAAAAGTAACATCAAATATCATGACCTCCGCCATACCAGAAGTGTTGTTCTGGCCACGATGCGGCTCTTTCATGGCCTGAAATGCGACGGCCATCATTTGCCGGACGATGTGATAAAACTTGGCATATTATGCGCGTATTTCCACGATACCGGCATGCTTCTCACAATTCATGATTCAGAATCAAACGGCTCCGCGTATCTCAAATGCCACGAGAAACGCTCAATAAACTTCGCCAGGGAATATATCTCTGAGCTTGGCTTGCCCGACGCCTACGTTGACAACTGTGAACCAATTATCAACTGTACAAATCTGGATATAAAGCCGGAAACCCTGCCTTTTGAATCGGAAGAGATCGAACTGACCGGCCACGTGCTCGGCACTGCTGATATTCTCGCCCAAATGGGGGACAGGTATTACCTGGAGAGCCTTCCACTGTTGTATATGGAACAAAAAGATGCCGGCATTGAAGAGTTCGACTCCTCGATGGACCTGATGCGGGGAACGGCAACCTTCTACTATGAAGTTATTGAAAACAGACTAGCCGTTCAGTTCAAAAACAGATGCCTTGCAATGCAGACCCATTTCAGGGAGTGGTGGGGCATAGATAAAAATCTCTATCTCGATTATATCGAAAAGAATATCCAGTACCTGAAAATGATAGTCCCCAAAAGCGAGAAAAATCCCGCCTTGCTGGGTCACTACCTCAAGCGGCGTCATCCACAAAACAGGTGACCCCATGCCAGCCCCGGCGACCTTGTCTCTATGCTCCGAACATGCTATTTCTGTCTGGGATCCTTACCTGTTTCAAACATTTCAAACAGTTCATAAAAAGTTCTGGCCACGGCACTGTAGTGGGTAACTGAGCCTGAACTGGCATACGCCTTACTCAGCTCCATTGCCTTCACGAAACTTTCATGGCTCTGTGATTTCTGCGGTTCTTTCACTGCTTCTACCAGCTTCTCTCCAATAGTATCCTTCACGCCTTTCGTCCTTACCTGTTAATTGCCTGTAATTTCTGCCAGGCCAAATCTTTGCAGGAATCGCGACCCGATAAGATTCTTCTTTTGCTGTAGAATCTCTTTCAGGCCTGCACCCTTGTACCAGAGCTGTACCACCCATCGAAAACAGCTGCCACGCCAGCCTGCTCCGCCTTTTTATAAACCGACTTCAGCATGCCTTCCATGTTTTCCACATGATGTCTGCGCACCATCATGGTCCGTTTGACCTCTATAATTTCCCAGTGGTTCCTTGCCACATGCCGTCCAGCCCTCGCCTTGGCAAGTTCAATATCCTCGGCAAAAACCATCACTGTCGCTATCGCACCGCTCAGGTCTGAATATCCATCGTTTTCACCCGTCGGTCGAACCTGATATTGAAAATAAAATGGATACGTGGTGATCATGCGTACCTCCATGGCAACAAATGCGTTTATCAATCTCCTTGGGCAAGAATAAAATCACCAATGGAATTATGGATCTTGATAAAACTGTCAAATCCCGAAATTTCAAAAACCTCGCGGATATGATCCTGCATATTACATGCTGCAAACTGCCAGTCAATCCCCCGATACACCTTCGCCACATTCAGCACCACCCGGAGTCCGGCGCTCGATATATAATCCAGATCGTTAAAATCCAGCAGCAAATTGTTTTTCGGTGTGCGCACATACTCTTCCATCTCTCTTTCAAAATCGGGTGATGTGAGCGAATCCAGCCGACCGACCGGTTTTACAATGATTGTGTTTGCTTCCTTTGCAATGGTAAATTCCATATTTAAAGCCTCATGAAAATATTCACACCGGGCAACCGCCCGCTGTCTGTGACGATTTGCAGATGGCTCCAGTTCTACGATAGTTCCCTGTCTTCTGCTAATCTATAGTTTTACGAACCACAGTTACATTCTTTTTGTCCCGGCGCTGGTACTCAATACTGTCAGTATAACAATGTACCAGATGCACCCCCAGCCCTCCCGGTACACGCTGCGCCAAAGCTTCACAGGTGTCAGGCAATGGCTGCTTGGTTATATCGAAAGGCGCGCCGTCATCGACCATGGTAATGATCAGCTGATCCCAGTCCTTAACAAGGGATATTTCTATGTTTTTACCTTTCCCATGCCTTACAACATTAGCGCACAACTCCTCTATGACCAGCAGAATTTCAAACATCTGCTTGTCTGAGCACTGGATTGACTCCTGAAGATTCTCTATCGCATTACTGAGCGTATCCAGTTGATCCAGGGTGGCGTCTGTCAGTTGAAAAGTAACGTTCATTCTTTATAATAGGGTCACGCCCACTTTTTGTAGACAACAAAGATCCAGGTTTTCCAGGTTCCTCTGCTCCCAGAGCCGCAACTGCTTCAACATCGTTTTCCTCAACAGAGGCGCAAGCTGCGGGTGTTTTTCACGAATAGTCAAAAATTGATCCCGGTTGAGAATGAGCAGTGTCGAAGGTTCCTCCACTTTCAGGGTGAACAGGGACGGCATGCTGCCCACCAGAGAAAAGGCCCCGATGAATTCTTTTTCGCCATAACTTCTCAGGAGTCTCTCTTTTTTGTCCACCTCCAGATAGACCCCCAAAGCCCCTGAAATTATATAAAATGCCATTCCCGGATCATCGCCTCTCTCTATCAAAACGTCACCGGCCCGATATCTCCCCTGCTCAAAGAGATATGCGATCAGCTTCACCACCTCTGGGGGAAAACCTTCAAAAAACTCGATTTCTCTGACTATTTCCAGATTACGCTGCAGTTCTGAAACATGCTTTTTACCGTCTTCCAGAGACGAGCTCATGGAGCACCCCCTTCTTTTTCATCAATTCCTTATAATTGCCGAACTCGATAATTTTTCCCGCCTTCATCACCGCCACAAAATCAAAATTGGCAATTGAATCGAGTCGGTGAACCACAGAGATAACCGTCGATTTCCCTTTCCAGCGGGTATCCATCAACTGCTGAATACGGGCCTGAGACTTATTATCCAGGGCAGATGTCGCCTCATCCATAATAATCACTCTCGGCTCTTTCAGCAGAACACGGGCAATTGCCAGTTTCTGCCGCTGCCCGCCGGAAAGCTTGTCTCCCATACTACCGACCCCGAAATCCATGCCAATGCTCGCGACCTGCTCAAGAAGATCTTCTTCAATGAGTAACTGGATCATGGCTATATTTATTTTTTCCTGGGCGTGGGGCAGATCTGTCACAACTCTGCCAAAGAAAATATTGTTGAGAATGGGCTCATCAACAATATACTCTTTCTCATCGTAATGACTGAATCTTTTAGGATATTTCTCAGTACTCCAGCTTACCCAGGCTTTTCTCGCATTAAGAATCTCCCTTTCAATCTCGTCGGTAAAGGTTGCGACCTTGTGGCGTCCAGGGCTGTAATTAAGGGCCAGGTGAATCAGGGATTGCTTGTCAGCATCAGCCATACGGTAATTTTCCGCAGGCCGGATTCTATCCAGCAATAACCGGTAGTCCTGCATACGTTCAGGTTCAACAGGGCTAAACCTGAAGAACATCTCCACCGAGCCAAAACCAGAGAGTATATCTTCGGTCTGATGGGCGATCTCAATACCGAGGTCTATCAGCAATTCTTCAAGACCTGCATGCCTGATGAACGCTTTAAAGTCATCATGGCCGATGAGCCGGTCGATATTCCAGCTTCTGTCATGGTACATACCAAACAGGATATTCTCTGCCAGCGTCGCCTGATAGAGAAACACATCGACCTGATAAAACTCCACATAATCTGCCAGTTGCTCGCCGAAATTCTTCCGGAAATTTGCGCGCATGCGCACTATTTTCTCCATCATTGCCGTATCGGAATTGTCGAGCAGTGATTTGAGCCCAAATCTCAATACATCAACAAACAAACCAGCCTGCTGCAGGCAAAGAATCATTCTGTCGAGCGGAGGTGCTTCAAGTTGCGGCAGGTTCTCCGGTGTAGCCGCAATCTCGCTTACAGCCCGTTCTGCATAAAGCAGATTCTCCCTGATGGTTCCTGTAAAGACGAATGGGCTCTGGGAGATGTAGCCTATATTTTTAATTATATCCTGTTTGGTGAAATCAAGCAGGTCATGACCATCCAGGGTGATGGTGCCCGATCGGTACTTGTGCATTCTGGCAATACACTGAACAAGTGTTGACTTGCCACTTCCTGAAAAACCAACCACAGCCAGATGCTGCCCGGGTGCAAGTTTCATGCTCACGCCATCGAGCAACCGGGCGCCTTCCGGCGTTTGATAGACGAGATTTTTAATCTCGATCTCCCCCTGCAGGGTCAATTGCTCGTCCCTGGTGATGGTCGGGTCAAAATCGGGCATGGCCGAGTATTGATGCATAGTGCGCGAATACCTTACCTGCGCATCCTGATACACCTGGTAATAATCAACAAGCTCCTTCCAGGGGTCATAGAGCTTCTCCTGGGCAGACAGAAAAGCCACCATGGCACCCAACTCAAGTTCACCACGCAGGATAAGAATACCACCGAAAATAAAGACGATGAACGGGCCCAGACTGACAAAGAAGTTGTTGGTCGTCTTTATACCCTGCCGCAGTAACGTCCAGCGAATTCGGACCTTTCTGAGCGCCTCCGCCAACAACCCGAATTTTACATTCTCCCTGGTATAGGCACCATGAACCTGGACTTCCTGAATTCCCGTGATCGACTCGGCTATCTGGCTTGAGAATTTTCTGGAAAGATCCACCCGCTCGGCATTGGCAATGTTGGCTTTTTTCTGCATGCGCGGAAGTACAAATACTATGAAAGGATATATTCCCAGTGTCGCCATTGCGAGCTTAGGGTTCAACCATAGCAAATAAACGCCAAGGGCCAGCAGGGTTAAAATATTAGTGACCGGCACCGAGAGCGCCATACCTGCAAATGCTCCTGCCGTGCTCAGTTCAGTTACCAGGGAAGAGACAACCATTCCCGGCTGGGTTTTTCTGAAAAAGGAAAGAGGCAGGGTTACGATATGCCTGTAGAGTTCCCTGCGCATCTCCACCATGGCCTTTTCGCCGATGATGGTCTGTATATAGTTGATAGCCAGCTTCAGCCCGCTTGCCGCCGCGACGGCTGCCAGGTAAATGCAGGAATAAAGAATGAGATTGTCGAATTTTCGGAGAGCGATCGAGTCATTGATGATCCTCTTCTGCATCTCAAGCGGCAAAACCCTGGCCACAACCACGAGGAGAATTATGAATAACAGGAGCAGCTGGAGCTTGAGATTTCCATGCAGCACCCAGTAAAAAATCGATCTGCGGGTCAGCTCTGTCGCCTTCTTTTCAGCCATTCACAGGCTCCTTGACCTCGCTGTCAACTCGCAGGGGTGCTATTGCAGAGCTACCTTTAAAAATTTCCAGAATAATCATCTTCGGCCTTAACACGAAATTTACGGGTGACATGTGTCTTGCCTTTTTCAGGTCACAGCCTGCCCATTGCTATTAATTTTGACCATAACCAGGGTAACGTCATCTCCCAGCGATTTTTCACCGCAAAAATGAATTACCGCGTCTGTGATAATTCTGCACAATTCTTCACTTGTGCAGGCTGAGTTGGCAAGCATAAGCGCTTCGACCCGCGCCCTGCCAAAACACTCTCCCGAGGTGTTTTGTGCCTCCCATATACCATCACTGCCGATCATCAGCAGAAGTTCGCGATCTTTTATCTCAATACTGTTTTCCTGAAATTGCCAATCCTTATCAAAGCCGAGAACCAGGCCGTCCCCCCTCACCTCGACAAATTCTCTGGCAGCCGGGTCATACAGTATGGCAGGCTCGTGACCACAACGAACCCAGCGAAGAATATTTTTGTCCCGCTCAACAACCAGAAAAAACAGAGTCACAAAATTGCCTGTCTTTTCAGTATCCTTGTATAGCAGCTCATTGACATCCCGGACGACCTCCACCAAGGTTCCCGGTTGTTCACTTCGACAACGGACCAGCGCCCGCACAGATGCCATCAGCAACGCTGCGCCGATGCCGTGCCCAACCACATCGCCCACGACAACCCCAACCCGCTGACAATTCTTCGGATCAGGCAGTATATCATAATAATCACCACCCGTTTCATCGTGGTATTGACTCAGCCCGAAGATATCTATGCCATCTTCTTTATAGCTTGATTTTGGCAGCAGGTTCTGTTGCACTTCCCTGGCAACGGTCATTGCTTCCTGCAACTCCATCCGCTCCTTGAGCTGCCGGGTCATGACGTTAAAATTTCTCACCAGCTGGCTTACTTCGTCCCGCCCTCTCTCTTCCAACTCCGGCCCAAATTGACCATTTGCCAGGTTATGGGCCGACTCCGAGACGTTTCTGATCAATTTTGCTGGAGCGCTGGTCGCAAGCTTGATAAAAATCAGCACAGTAAGCATACCGATACCCGCCACCCAGAAAAAATAGCGGCGAAAAGTGATAATATCCTTAAGAATCCTCTCTCCCGGTGCGACCACAACCAATGCCCAGGGTGCCTCCTGCAATCGATAAAAAGCACTCACCCGTTCCGGCGGCATTCCGGCACCATAGACAATGCCGTGATGCTTTTTATTGATCTCTTCCATGGTAATTTTTTCCAGCCTTCCACTTTCCCCGAATTTCTCGTTTACCCGGTACTGATCATCAAACTCGAGAATGTTTTTTCGGGTCAGGACGTTACCCTGGTTATCGACGATGAAGGCCAAATTTTCCTGCCAGACCTCAGAATCGACAATGTCCTTGATAAGGCTGTAAAAAAGGATTTTCACCTCCACTCTTCCCACGCGCTGGCCATCATTGTTATAAAACTCACTTACCAGCGATGTCGTGGGACCTTTCAACTCGGCATCATATTCCGGGATCGTAAGCTCAAGAGGCTGCTTGCGCCTGACACGCATTCCCTCCATTACATGCCCCCTCTCACCGGATCTGCTCTCATTATTATACCAGATGACCTGAGCTGTAATCACTCCCTCCTGCTGTCGAATCTCATCAAGCAGATAGCTTGCCACCCGTCTGTTTTGGTTCTGCTCCAGATTCTCCTGATACATAAACAGCAGTTCTTTTGGCTGCATCAGCAGCATATCAACATGGTGAGCGGCCTGCTGCATACGGGCGACTGCCGTCTGTTCCCACTGCTCCAGCAAAACATCGCGGGCAAGGCGCAAGCAGACCACCCCGACAACCAGCAAAATGATCATCGTGGGCAAGATTATATAATACATATTGCGCTGCTGAAGTGTTCTCGGCAGCAGAAATTCGCGCAGGTTGAAGGTCATGAGAATTGTTTGAAAGTGTTTTTGTGAACAGTCGATTAGGTCAGAGACATCTTTAACGCTCAAAGACCAGCGTTACTCATCATCGAGATCAGGATAGAGCTTTTGAGCGCAATCCGGGCAGATTCCATGACTGAACGTCGCCTTGGTATTTTCAGCTATGAATTTCTCAATACGTACCCAGGCGCCATCACCTTCCTTAATGTTTTTACATGACACGCAGATTGTCAAAATTCCGTTAAGCACCTTCAGTTCGGTAAGGGCTTCACTCAATTCTCTTATGAGCTCTTCCCGCTTTCGTTCGCGATGCCTCTCCCGGGAGATATTGCGGGCGATGTGGACAACAGCAACAATCTGGTCTGTTTCATCATAGATGGGGCAACAGCTTACCAGCAAAGGCACAGGCAAATTGTCGTCTTCAATTACCTCGCTGACTGTACTGTTAAATTCCAGGCTCTTTTTGTACGGGCAGTTTGGCCATGGCTCACTTTTCCCGTGAAACACCTCATAACAGTGCTTGCCCAGCAAATCCTCCTGCGATTTACCAATGAAACTGTAAAACGACTTGTTCGCCCGGACGATCCTGAAGTTCCTGTCATGAACTGATATTATATCCGTAATAGAGTTGAATAACTTCTCCAACTCAAAGTCTGTCGCTTTCCCGACGGGATGATCAGTATCCATAGCCCACCCAGGTTTGAGTATTTGAACAACGAATATCTACCGGTCAAAACTCCACCACAGGGAACAGCCCACAAGCAATTGATTTTTCCATATTATTTCAATCCCTGCAACCTGTTCCGTTAACGCGCCCCGCTTCAATCAGGCGGGTCTACCTGAATTTGCAACGCTTCGTGTTTAATTCTACCTCAAAATACAATGGGGTTGCCAATCACATCTGGCCGACGAAAAACCAACAAGAGGATCATCTATTAAATGAAATCACCCAACTATCATAATCGTATTCGACTCTTTTCATTGCACATCTGATAATCAGCAAATTTGCCTGACGTGCCGGGTGGGGTGCTGGCTCCTACCTTCCCGACATAAGATTTGTGAGGAGGAGCAGGAACAAGTGGCCTGGGAGTACAACTAAAAACCAAACAGGACTCCTCAACAATCCGACATAATTGATTATTATAGGAGATAACCACTTTACAATCCACAACGCCCAACGCCTCACGCCCAACGCCTGACGTTCTCTCCTCACCTTTTAAAGCTGAGGATTGGTGATAACCAAGATATTTTATCCTGTATAAGCAGGGACTTTAAGGTAATAGTAAGACTGCCCCGGTAATTTGTTCCATATCTTTAAAACATCGGGGGGAGAAGAGTGATGACACCGGAGCAACGTTACGATCTGGCAATAGAGTGGCGCCGAACCAGCCACAAGGTGCGGCATATGATCAGGCTAGAGTACCGGCGACAATTCGGCAATGACAATTCGGAGGAACACTGGGAAGAGTATTTAACAGAAGCTCTGAACATCAAGCCTTTCTGGAAAACGGCTGGCCTTATCTGACCCGCCGTTCCCATTGTGATGGATAAGCGCAATCAACACCGTCGCTGAGCGTTTCCGCCTGTTCGGCGGACACTATTTCGAATAGCTTGTTGAAGTAGTCGTCCCGCCCCTGCCGGTCCAGTTTGTGTGAAACCACTCACCACGCGGTTTATCAACACGCTCGTAGGTATGCGCGCCAAAATAATCGCGCTGGGCCTGGAGCAGATTGGCAGGTAGCCTTTGGGTCCGTAATCCGTCAAAATAGTTGATGGCTGCACTGTGACAGGGCATGGGAATGCCTGCCATCAACGCTGTGGCAACCACCCGCCGCAGGCTCATCTGCGAACCGACAAGTTGTTCTTTGAAGTATGGCGCCAGCAGCACGTTTGCCAACTTCGGATTTTCAGTATACGCCTCGGCTATGCGGTCGAGAAATGCCGAACGAATTATACACCCGCCACGCCATATCCTGGCAATATCGGCATAATTCAGCTGCCAGCCATACTCCTCTGACGCTGCCTGCAACAACCCGAATCCCTGGGTATATGAGATAATCTTGGCACAATAGAGTGCTTTGCCCAGATCTTCCAGGAGAGCGGGTCTGTCGCCTGCGAATTTCGCCACATCCCCTGAAAGAACTTTCGACGCCTCCGTTCTCAACTCCTTAAAACTCGACAAGCAGCGAGCGAATACCGACTCTGAAATCAGCGAGAGCGGGATCCCGTAATCAAGTGAGGCATCAACAGTCCACTTGCCTGTGCCCTTTTGGCCTGCGGCATCGAGAACTCTGTCGACAACGGCAAAGCCGTCCTGATCGCGAAACGCCATTATCTCTGCGGTAATTTCTATCAGGTAGGAGCTCAGCTCCCCTTTATTCCAACGGGCAAATGTTGAGTGGATCTCATTATTATCCATGCCCATGATTTCTTTCATGAAATGGTAGGCCTCGCAGATCAATTGCATATCGCCATACTCTATGCCGTTATGCACCATTTTCACGAAGTGGCCTGAGCCTCCCGGCCCCATCCAGGCGCAGCAGGGAGTACCGTCATCAACTTTAGCAGCCGCTGCCATAAATACAGGTTCAAGATAGGGCCAGGCAGCTACCGAACCACCGGGCATAATCGAGGGGCCTTTCAGCGCTCCCTCCTCCCCGCCGGAAACGCCGCTACCGATAAAGCGAAATCCTTTCTGCTCGACATACTCCAGTCGGCGTATGGTATCGTGAAAATTGGAATTACCCCCGTCGATGATGATATCACCTTCTTCAAGATAAGGAATGAGCTGGTCAATAAACTGATCCACCGGATCACCAGCCTTCAGCATCATCATGATTCTTCTAGGTGATTCAAGACTCTCAACAAATGATTTCACACTCTCGAAGCCCGTTATATTTTTCCCCCGGGCCCTGCCCGCCATAAACTTTTCCGTCTTCGCATACGTGCGGTTATAAACAGAAACGGAAAACCCTCGTGATTCGATATTCAGCACCAGGTTTTCGCCCATTACCGCCAGGCCGGCCAGACCAAATGTGTTTTTCATATTCGTCTTTCCATTGTTATGCTTAACTATTACCTGAGAATATAAAAATCCGGCAATTGCTCACCGTCTCAAGGCCATCAGTTTGTGAAAAATACTCTTTATGGTCGGAGTCAGCCGATCGCGATTGTACGCGTCCCCGCACTGGCGAATCGCCTCCGCCATTGTGGGATATGGGTGTATGACAGCGGCAAGGCTCCCTAAAGTTGTCCCCGATTGCATCGCCAGCGTTATCTCGCTGATCATATCTCCAGCCCCACTACCCACAATGGTGGCACCGAGAATATTCCCTTTCCCTCTGGCAACATGAATCTTTACAAACCCCTGTTCCCGACCATCAACTATGGCCCGGTCCAGATGTCTGAACTCGCGGCTATAGGTAGTATAGGCGATATTTCGTTCTTTGAGATCCCTTTGGTACAGCCCCACATGCGCGACCTCCGGATCGGTATAGGTGGCCCATGGGACTATCAGCTCAGATACTTTATCCTTGCCGAAAAACAGTGCATTCTTTATCACCTGCCGTGCCATGAAATCGGCCATATGAGTAAACTGATAGCGCCCGGCAACATCCCCCACAGCAAAGATATCCGGATTTGAGGTCTGCAGTTGATCGTTGACCAGCACGCCCTTGCGACTGTCAAAATCCACCCCCGCCTTTTCAAGACCAAGATCAGCAACCGCTGGTTTTCGACCCGCCGCGACCAGAAGCGCATCAAATTCGTGCACCTCTTCTCCACCGTCCTTTGCAAGAACCAACCGGATTGGAGCTTCACTATCTTTGCCCTCAATCCTCTGGTACTGTGCATGAAAGACTATCTTCACACCATCTCTTTCAATAGATTCCCTGACGAGCTCTGCTGCTTCCCTGTCCTCTTTGGGCAATATCCTGCCAGATCTGGAAAAGGCCGTAACCCTGGAGCCAAAACGCTGAAATGCCTGGGCCAGCTCCATTCCGATCGGGCCAACACCTATAACTCCGAGACGTTCCGGCAGCTCTGTAAGATTGAATATTGAGCTGTTGGTCAGATACCGTGACTCTTTTAACCCCGGGATATTCGGCAAAGCCGCAGTCCCTCCGGTCGCAATCACAGCTTTTGCAAAGTTCAGTTCTTTGCCGTTAACCTCCACCCGGTCTTTACCAATAAATCTTGCCCTGCCCTGGAAGACATCGACACCGAGCTGGTTCGCATACCGTGCAGCTGAATCCACCGGCGAGATCTGTGCTCGCAGCCGCCTCATCCGCTCCATGACAAAACCAAAATCGACACGGACCTCCCCTTCGATCCGCACTCCATAGTGATGGGCCTCACGGGTATGGGCCGCCGCCTTTGCACAGGCAAGAAGCGCCTTGGAAGGTACACAGCCCACATTCAGGCAGTCTCCTCCGAGAAGATGTGACTCCACCAACGCCACCCTGCCACCAACGCCCGCTGCGCCCGCCGCTGTAATCAATCCACCGGCTCCGGCACCTATCACCACCAGGTTATATTTCGGCTTCGGTTCAGGATCACGCCAGGCTCTGGGATGGACATTATCAAGAAGTTGTGCATTATATTCATCGAGTGGCGAGATCCCCACTTCTTCGAGGCAAACCTGATCCATACTGGCGAGATTGACATCCGGCTCAGGGAGAGTCGGTTGCAATACCTTCTCACCTCTCCTGCCGGCCCCTCCGCTACTCAAAAAATCGGCCCATTTGACCCAGGATTCCTGACTCGCTTCAGCAGCCACCCCGCCATGATCCTCATCGACAGCAAACCGATAAAAGAGATATTCATTTTTAAACGAATGCGCTCGCTGCACGTGGTGGAACACCCCATGCGCCATTAGAAGATTGCCAAGACGCAAGGCATCCCCTTCATCTATGGCCATGCCGGTTTCGAGAAGGCGGGCAACCGCTTCTTCACCGACAAAACAATTCCGGTAGGTCCTGGCAGGAAAGCCATATTTTCTGTGCTGAATATCAAATATCGACCTGAACTCGGTGGCCAGAGACTCCAGTTCCTCATTTCCCAATGACACATTTTCACTCAAGCCCTTCTCCTTAACCACAACGCACCTCATTATTCGGTAATCACGAATTCCCGGCCTGATTTTCTCACACGCCTCAATCCAGAACCTGCACGTGCCGAATTTGCTACCGGGCCGCTCAATCCTCCCGCCTGTAGTTGTTGCCTGAAATCAAATTTTACAACAAATTACACCAGAAACGTTAGTTCCCGTTTCTCCTAATCAAATCTTTATCCCATTGGCTGCTGGTTATCCTCCTGCCAGGGCTCACCGATCCCCTCTTCTAACATACGTCGTTATATCATAATGTTAAAAGATATGTCTCACATCTTGAAAGGGCTACACCCTGACCTCGCACATCGCTTAAATAGCTAAAATAATTACTTCATATTGTTTTTCCAGTTGAAGTAAGCTTCACCTTCCGTTAACTTGATGCAGGGGAATATTTGAGAAATTCAGTAAGTTGTATGACATAGAGCTATTTTCGGATATGGACAGGTGTCCTGCCCGAATCTCGCTAATATCAATGTTTGCATGAAACTAAACCATATCGGTGCGTATGGACTTACACCTGAAAAACGAATATTCCAGACTGAAAATGTTTCTTTGGGTCTCCCTGCTAATAGGAGCAACCCTCTGCGCCCTGCAGTACATCGATAAGTTTGCCACTTTCGACGCGTTGCTGATCACCAGGGTGAATCCCGGCGATCTCGTTGCTCTGCCTGCTCCTATAATGATATTCATCATTATGTTTCACACCTTCATGCCGGGTTTTATTATTACTGAAGAAGGAGCAAACAAAGGCATCCTCTATACAACTATCATCTGGTTCTTTTATATCCTGCTCGCCTATTCCTACGCATCGGACAGTACCGTTTATGTACCGATCATCGCCCCGCTGATGGGCTGCATCATTTCTATAATTCGTGTGCTTGGCTGGGAAGAAGCATTTCTCATTGAAGAAAAAGAGGGCATACGAAGAACTCTGGACAGCTATGTCGAACCGTCCGTAGCTGACATGCTGATCAAAAATCCCAATATTTGTCAGCAAGGCGGTGAGAGAAAAGAAGTGACCATCATGTTCGCCGACCTTCGCGGCTTCACCAAACTGTGTGAAGTTATCCCCGCAGAGGAAGTGATCGGCATGCTGAGAGTTTGCTTCAGTAAGCTGATCACTATCGTCAAGACCCATGGAGGCACTGTCGATAAATTGATCGGTGACTCAATGATGGTTGTCTGGGGCAATCCCGAGCCCGTTGATAATCACCCAGAGAAAGCTCTTAATGCCGCGCTTGAGATGCAGAAAGCCATGCAGGAACTCAAGAAAGCCTATAAGACCAAGCTCAATGTCGATATTAAGCTTGGTATAGGCATAAACACTGACGAAGTGGTTGCCGGTACAATTGGCTCAGAAGATTTTTTTGATTACACAGTCCTCGGCACCGGCGTAAACCTGGCATCACGACTCGAATCAGCCTGCCCCGGCGATCAGATATGTGTTTCTGCATCGACCTACAAATATACCAGACAAAAATTTGTTTTTGCCCACCCCAAGATCCTGAAGTCGAAACATTACAACGCGACAATTAGGGTTTACAAAGTTCTCGCCACGAACGAACAGTGGATGCTCGCCTCCCAGCAACGTCGCCAGAAACAGGCAGAGCTGGAAGCCGAGCTGAGTACCAAAGGGATCATTCCCCAGCATCAGCCGGAAGTCACAGCCCCGGCGGTTGGATAAGACGATCTGGGCTGATACTTCTTTTCTGCAGGTAATGAGTACATTAAGCAACGAACTGTGTGCTCTTTTTCGACCCCAAAACTGATATCCTAACACTGACCCGCTTTTAATATTTGTCAACTGTCCCGCAAACCAAACTTGAGCGACTGGAGTTGCAGGTAGTAATTTCCTCAAAGACGAACTATTTTGCGTTGGGTCTAAAACAATTCATATATTATTCTCTATACAGCTACTCAACAGATTGGCCGCTAAAGAAGATTTTCATATAATAGAACACCATGGCATCACTAGACTTCGAAACGGAAAAAGTTAACTTCAGGCAGTTCTACGACAGCAATCGCCGTCTGCTCGTGGAAGCGATGAACAGCTATATCAACATTATCAATGCCCAGATCAAACGATTCGACAACGTCAATGTTGGTGAAATTCCAAAGGTTGAAGGACGAATCAAGAGCAGGGAAGAATGTATTAAAAAATTCCATCGTAAATACCTGCGGCAGGTAGAAGCGGCCGAGCATCCGTATGAAATACAAGACTTCATCTCAGACCTCATCGGCATTCGCATTGTCTGCCTCTATGAAGATCAGATCGACCAGGTGTATCGGCTGCTGGAGGAGCACTTCAAAGTACTTGATGTGACTGATAAGATTTCTTCAATGGAGAGCACTGAACATTCCTTTGGCTACAAAGGGCTTCATCTTGATCTTGCCCTCAATGACGAAATGGCCGGGCTGCCTAAGTATCACCAATATGCAGGTTTCTCATTTGAAGTACAGATCCGATCCCTTATCCAGGATGCCTGGAGCGTGCTTGACCACAAGATAAAGTACAAAAAATCAATCCCCAGCGACCTTAAGAGAAGGATCAATATTCTTGCCGCACTTTTTGAACTTGCCGATCGTGAATTCAAAGAGATCCGGAATGCCACCACAGCCCTGATCCAACAGGAGACTGTGCAACCGGTTACAGACCTGATCGATGACGCCAGGCAGGCTCTTGACGAAGCCGGAATATCATCCCATGCAAAAAGCTTGAATGCCTTTAATTTCCTTAGGATTGCCGGGCATTTCTTCCGTGATTTCGAATTCGTTGACTATAAGGTGGATGGCTTCGTACACGATATTCTGCGCCTGGATGAAGAGTTTCAGAAATCTGAATTGCATAAATGTCTCATCGAAAACCTGAAAACAGTGAGAGAATACCGGGAAAAGTTTCTCCAGGAAAATCCCGACAAGACCTTTAGCCCATATACCTCAATTCGCCACAGTCTCTTTCTCCATGACCGGGAAAAGTTTGATCGGATTCTCTCCAAGCGGGTAAAGGAGAGATTTCTGGAGTGGCTTGACGAGACTTCGGGGGAACGTCCTTAACCGGACGGCCGGGCAATCTTTTGCGACAAATTACTGCACGTAACCCGGGACAGCGCCATAGGCCGGGTTACAGACGCGTATCCTCCCCATAACTCAGCAATGCTATGGTAGCGGCGATTAACTTATCTGAATCACGCTGACCTATCGATGAACTGATCTTGCAACAATAAAGTGGAACCCTAGTTAAGCCGTTTTGTCCCTATCCCACCACTCCTGCTCAAAAAGAGCTGGTGCTTTGTAACCGTTCGTCGAGTGCTTCCTCTGACGATTAAAATAGACCTCTATATAGTTGAACAGTGAATGCTCGGCTTCCAATTTGTCGCGAAATTTCACGTGATGAGTCAGCTGTGTCTTCAAAGAGGCAAAGAAGGATTCAGCGACTGCATTGACGCTCCTATGTCAAGAGGTCAAGGCGGCATCTTCCAAATCAGCCAAAATTAATGGGTACAATTCTCTGACAATATAACGTTTCAAACAACGATGTATCTCTTTCACGGATTTTCCTTCTGCAGTTCTACGAGCGACATAAACCTGGGTGCGTGGATCACTCCTCATGCGTACCATGGCGATCGTCCAGAGAGCATTGTTTGCAGCTCGGTTACCACCTCTATTCAGGCGGTGACGGACTGTTTTCCCAGAAGATGCTTCCAAAGGGTTAACACCGCACAACGATGCAAGTGCTGATTCACTTCGTAAACGTTCAGGATTATCGCCGGCTACAGATAGCAATATGGCAGCTGTTTGAGGCCCGACACCAAACTGCTTACGCACCCGCGTAGCTGCTTTTGCAGTCAATTGTTCCAGATCTTTGTCTAATAACTTCAGTTCTTCTGTCAAGTATAACCAGCGCTTAGCAAGGAGGCGAAGTGTTGTTGCCAAGGTTTTCGACCAGTTTGTTTCACCCAAAGAACGAAGGCGTGCACAGCATTTCGCACACTCGGCAGCATTTGATTTCCATAATCTTGATCTTATTTCATCTGGCGCAGAAATTAACAAGCCTCTTAGCTGGTTGATTGTCTGTGTCCTGGATTTAACCGTGCTACGTCGAGCAACTGAAATAATACGCATTGCTTCTGCTGCACCTGACTGTGATTTTGGAACTGCACAGTCGGTACCTGATAAAACGGTGCGGGCTGCACTCTCAGCATCTGTTGGATCAGATTTTCCACGAAATCGGCGCATTGAACGATCTGGTCGATTAATTTCCAGAACTAAAACATCCTCCGCAGCAAGATACCTGGCCAGGCCCGCACCATAAGTTCCAGTACCTTCAATCCCCGCTCTTTGCAGGTCTCCAAAAGATCGAGCCCATTTAGCTAATTGTTTATATCCTTTTGAATTAGCTGTAACTGATAAATGACCTAAAAGTTTGCCTACGCTATCAATGACGACTCCAATGTGCTGGTCCAAGTGGGTATCAACACCAAGGATTACCTCACGTGTCAGTTGGCTGCTCATCGACTACCTCCTAAAAGTTTAGTAGGTATCACCAGCCCGGATTACAGGACAGGACACTCAAGATGCAGGACAAAGCTCCTATTAGGTCACAAGCAATCGGCCCAGTGATGCATGGGGAACGCCAGGGCCAGCCGACAGGTCAACGCAAAGGCAATAGAGCCAATCCCAGCACGGGTCAGGCTAGCCTGACATTCAATACCACTATAACTGAGTATCCCAACAATTTCCCTTGCGACTCATGCTTTGAATATATCCATTCTGTGTTAGTACAGCCCTGAAACTGGAACTTGCATACTGAATGCCACGATCACTATGGATCATCAAACCTGGTGCAGGCCTGCGCCTCATTATTGCTTTTTTAAGTGCATATATTGCAGATTTACTCTCCAGGGAATCGCTCAGATCCCAGCCAACAATCGCGCGAGAGAATAGATCAATAAACACTGTGAGATAATGCCATTTTGCACCGACCTTGATGTAGGTGATATCGCTCACCCAGGCGGTGTTTGGAGCTGAAACTGAGAATTTACGATCGAGCAGATTCGACGCTACAGGTTGCTTATGTTTTGAATCGGTTGTTACTACGAATTTCTTTGTTGTTTTGCACCTCAACCCCATTTCTTTCATTAATCGCGCAACGCGAGGCCGACTAACGCTGGAAAATTCACGCTCATCTCGCAAGTCAGCGGTAACAAGCGGGCTGCCGACCATGCCTTTATGAGCGCTAAAGATTTCCTTCACGCGCTCTTTAATCCGTATATTTTCTCGTTTTCGCGTGGAGATAGGGGCTTTCTCCCAACGATAGAAACCACTCGGGGTAACTTCTAAAGCCTGGCACATCTTCTTCACCGGAAATGCTGAGCGGTTCTTTTCAATGAATCTATATTTCATTTCGGTGCTCTGCTGAAGATGGCCACAGCTTTTTTTAGGATATCTCGTTCCATCTCGGCATCCTTGAGCTTTTTCTCAAGGTCCCTGATTTTCTTTTCCTGCTCAGTCAGAGCCTCACGACCGTTCCCAGGGAAAGCTAGTTCTTCTTTGGCTCGAAACTCACGCCTCCACTTGTAGAGAAGGTCTTTAGAGATACCGAGACTGTCGGCTACATCTTGCACTGACCTGCCGGGATCATCGGTCAGCTGAACTGCATTGCGCTTGAAATCTGGATCGTATCTTCTTCTTTGAACACTCATATCTTCCTCCTGCCAATCTCTTTAATATTGGCTTATCTGAGTGTCCACTCTTTTATAGCAGGATCAAACGCATCTACCAGCATAACCGCACAAGTTGCCTCTGCGCCGCAAATAGCCCGGCCGCTTCGGCATCATCGATTTCAAAAGACATGTTTCTACCCTATTGAAGAATCGGGCTGCTTTTACAGCTGCAAGTATAATATTCAGCCAGGGAACGAACCAGTACATTCATCCACCTTCACCTGGAGCCCTTTCTGATTGAGTGAAGTTGATCCCAAATCCGGAAGCTTTGTACTCGCCACTCTTTTATCCCTGAAACCTTTACCTCTTTGCCTGCCTATGATGGTTCGGATTTTCACTTCAAGATCCGATTCTACATCTACGTCATGCAGTAGTTTTCCGCCCTTTCCACAATATTCATTTACTTCAGGGTCATCGTATCCGTATTGGCATCGATGCACCACATTCCCGCTCACCTCCACGAACAGAGACAAAGACCAAACGCACGACGGGAATTGACAGATTACAGCCGGTTTGCGGTAAGATTATTGGCTTAGAAGCAATCTGACGCTACCGAATCAAGAAGTTAGGCGTCAAAAATGATCAGCCAGCGAATATTTTGAATTACTTGGCTGAACATCAGTACCGATGACTCTATCGTCACCGGTGCTGATGTCGTAAGGTGAGTTTATCGAAGCAGCTGAACAACAGCTTTTGCTGATTTACTTTTTCGAAAGCAGGTGGTTCACGCTGGTGTGGAGAATTGAGAAGCCGTTCTTGCTTAGCAGAGATTCAGGATGAAATTGGTAACCTATAAAATTCTCTGCCTTAATACCGACAATTTCTCCAAGTTCAGGCATGGTGGCTATCTCCTGCCCCTGCAGTTGCTCGGGTAACTGCAAGGGCACTTTAGGAGCAAAAGTATTGTAAAAACCAACCAGCTCCTCACGGCCGAACAAATTAATTCTGACCTGGGAGCCCTGCAGGGGGTTTTCCTTGCGCGCCACCTCAAGCCCCAGACTGCGGCTGAGAATCTGATGGCCAAGGCAGATAAATAGCGATTTTTTCCCGGAGCTGATTAATTGGCCGGCAATCTCGAGATTCCTGGCGATTTTTGGGGAACCCGTATCGTTGGGGTTACCCGGACCAGGCCCGAGTAAGGTTATATCGCTCTCATCTTTGGTAAAATCATATTCATCATAGCGCACTACATGGGTCGTGATCCCCATGCAGCTGAACATATGACGTAGCATATAGACAAAATCATCCTCGTTGTGGATGATAGTTATCTTCACCCGCTCACCATTACTGCCGGCGATGTCACCGGTCTCCTGTTTGAAGAACCAGAAATTTGAAAGATTCTGGTTGCGCTGGACCATGGTTTCCACGATCTCGTCATCATTGTAAAGGCGCATCAACAGCGGCTGGGTTTGCTCTTTTTTGCCGGGATTGACAATTGAGGAGAGAATAGCTGCACCCTTGGCCTTGGTTTCCAGTACCTCAGATTCGGCCACGGAATCTTTGACCAGGGTCGCCCCGGCACTTAAATGCATACTGCCATCAACGCTTATCTCCGCTGTACGTATGGTGATTGGAGAATCGAGAAAGTCCTCACCATCCTGGTCCCGGCCAACCAGCATCATTGCGCTACCGTAGTACCTTCTGGATGAATCAGAGTATTTGGCGATGATTTTACAGGCACTCTCCACCGGGCTGCCAACTACAGTGGCGGCAAACATCGAATCGGTAAACAGCTCAAAGATATCTTTGTCACTCTCCCCCGCCAGCAGATATTCAGAGTGGATCAGCTGTGACATCTCTTTGAGCAGAGGGCCGACAATGGCACCACCACGATCACACATCTTGGCCATCATCTTCAGCTCTTCATCCACTACCATGAACAACTCGTTGATCTCTTTCTGATCGGTCAGAAAAGTGAGCAGATCCTTTTTGAACTCTTTTCTGTTCGCCCAATCGCCACCCTTTCTGAAGGTGCCACTGATCGGGTTCATTTTCACCCTTCCCCCTTCCACCAGCAGATGTCGCTCAGGGGTGGAGCCGATGAAGAATCGCTCACCGTTATAGAAGATATATTTCCAGTAGGTTCCGTAATCGTTTTCGAGCAGTGATTTGAAAATTGTCAGACCGCAAGCCACCGAAAAGTCATTAATTTGCCCCTTGGCATTTCTTGGCACAACAAAATTGGCCCCCTCGCCGTTACCAATCTCATCCTCGACAATTTTTCTGATTATCCTGCCGTACTCTTCCTCACTGGTTTCGTACGTTATCTCCCCGTCGAGATGGATCTCCTCCACGGGCAGCTGGCCAATGAACTCCTCGGCATCAACCTCATACTGCTCGTGAATCTTGATGGTCAGGATCTCCTCACCACCATCACGGACCACATAGCCACGCTCCCGGATCTGGCAAAACGGCACCACACTGATGGTGTCGTACACCCTGCCGTTCCCTGTTGCACCATGTTGTCGGGGAATATCCTTGATGTTACGGTAGCTGGCGGTCTCACCGGTGACGATAAGAATCTCTTCACTATCCTGCTTCTGGATTATACAGAACGGGGTCGAACCGGAGGTAAGGCGTTCGAGAATGGTTTTCATTTTGCTCTCCTGATAGATGATTTTCATGCGCCCGAAAAGCGACCTGATTCCGTCTTTTCTTCAGGATCTGCCCGACCTCGTTTTCTCCCTTAAAAGCATGGTAAGGGAGAAAAAAAAGGCCCTTGCAAACCTGAAGTCGGTTCACAAGGGCCCTTATATCAATGCATACTAAAGAGACTATGCCACTACCAACTTCCGTCGACGTATCCGCGCCAGTTACGCCAATTGCGCCAGATACACCAGTTATTGGAAGAAGAAATAGTATGCATAATCAAAGTCTGTTACCTGTTTTATTTGCTGGTTTAAAAATCAGTGACCTAAGAATTATAGAAAGCCGGCAACTTGTCAACACTTAGTTTTATCGAGTCCATCTGAAAGATCTGACCCCTGTTGTTTTTGTGCGTTACGGATTCACAGTGGTGTAGGACTCAAACTCACCGGTATCGGTGATGCGGATAATAACGGCACCTTTCAGCGGGTCACCACTTGGGTTCATATTGATCACACCCGAGACCCCTTGGAAATCTTTTATAGCCGCCATCTGCTCCTTGATCTTGGCGCGATCGATAAAAAGATTACCGCTGAAACCATCTATTCTTGAGATCGCCTCCATTAACAGTTTGGCGGAATCGTAGCCCAGGCCGCCGAACGCGGTAGGCGTTGAGCCATTCACCTCATTAAATTTCTTGACGAAGTCCCCGGCAATTCCTTTGGCACCAAGTGCTGCAAAGTGAGAGCTGAAGTATTGCCCTTTACAGGATTCTCCACATATCTCTAGAAGATCAGATGCTTCCCAGGCGTCACCGCCCAGCACAGGCTTACTCCAACCACCTGCCTCGAGCTGTTTAAAGATGTTGGGCAACTCACTGGAGTATTGCGGAACAAAAAGCACATCCGCATCAGATTCAACTATCCGGGCTATCTGCTTGGAGAGGTCGCTCGCATCGCTTTCCCAACTTTCAAAAACAACCGAACCTTCACCTTTTTCCTTCTCAAAAGAAAGCTTGAAAAACTCTGCTAACCCTTTGGGGTATGCGTTATCAAAGTCAAAAAGTACCGCGGCTTTCTCAGCCTTCAGGTCCCTGGTCGCAAACCGTGCCATCACTTCACCCTGAAAATCGTCAAGGAAGCAGGCGCGAAAAACAAACGGTCTCTTCTGGGTGGTTCTCGGATTTGTGGAAGTAGGAGAAATCATGGAAATTTTGAACGATTCGCTGATACCGCCGACAGGGATAGCTATGGAACTGATAATGGGACCGACGATACCCAATACATTCTCACCGCTTATCTGGGAAAGCGCTTCACGTACTGCCACCTCCACATTCGACTGGTTGTCCCCCTCCACAAATTCAACCAGATAACGCTTGTCACCTATGAGCAGTCCCCCCTGCGCATTAACTTCATCTTTCGCAATTTTCGCACCTTCAAGGCTGTTGCTTCCAAGATTCTTCATCCCCCCGCTGAGCGGCAGGTTGATACCTATCTTGATGGTCTCAGCTGCCTGAGCTCCGGTCACCAATAATGACAGAGCAAGTGCGCTGAAAATACTCTTGATCTTTCCAAACTTTCTGAGGGACATGATTTCTCTCCGTTTTTCCTTCATCACAACTGGAAATCTTCACCTGACGAGAACCAGTGACAGCTCGCGTACCTGGTATATAAAATCCTTAAATGCCAAGATTCCTTTTATACGATAACGTATGGTTTTTGCAATATAATTCGAGGAACAGGAAGCACCGGTAAGGGTCTGACCAACACACTTGAATTACGATTATTACAATCTTTACAAATTGTTACAACACCGCCCCAGGCCTCTCAACCCACTTAGATTCTTTAGTAGTTTTTTTCCTGAATAATCAATGTATTGGACAGGATAGTTTCGCGCCTGGCTCAATCAGCCCCCGCCTTTGAACGGGTTGTTCGAAAAGCTTCGCGCAGCAGGGTCACATTGAGCAACGATACGCGAGGGCTCGAGTCTACCCAGGGTCACTACCGACGATTCCAGCCATACTGAATATCCATTTGCCGCAGTCCCTTGACCAGCAGCTCATAGCAATTGATATCGTTGTAGCTTTCGCCGATAAACGAACGAACGGCCTCGGTCATATCCTTTACTGGAAGAAGAACTTCGCTCTCTTTTCGAGTGGCCGGCAGATAATGGCTGTTTCGTACCACTGCCAATCTGGGTATGATGCACAAAAATCTGTTAGCCATTTCAGGCTATCGATATACAACCTCGATAAAAAAGTAGCCGAAGTCAGTGGAGCAGCCTACTATGGATTTCCAGTCGTGTCAGCAGCTAATAGCCTGTAAAATTAACACGCTCGGCAGTGAACGTGTCTCTCTTGAGGCCGCTCTGGCACGGGTTACCGCCTCTTTGCACAAGGCCATTGTTCCACAACCGGAGTTCAGGCAATCACTTCGGGATGGCTACGTTATCGGTGATTATGGACAACACGTTGGCGAGACTGTTTTTTTCCCGGTTTCAGGTATGATCCCCGCAGGAAGAATTGCACCGCCCTCGCTGGAACCTGAGAAAGCCTCACGAATCATGACCGGCGGCATGGTGCCCAAAGGTGGAACACGGGTACTGCCTCAGGAAGACTGTGTCGAGACTTCAAGAGGGATCGAAGTCCCTCTTGCCGCGCTCAAACGCCGCAACACCTTCATTCAGGAGCAGGGTTCGGAGATTGCAGCCGGGGCTGAAGTCGTCCAGGCGGGGACCGTACTCTTGCCTGATCATATCAGTACATTGGCAGCTGTGGGTTGTGAGGATATTGAAGTATACAACCGGCCCAGGGTCGGCTATCTCTGCACCGGCAGTGAACTGGTCGACACCCCTCAGGAGCTGCATCCCGGGCTTAAGGTCTCTTCAAATCGTTACCTGCTTGATGGCCTTATCCGTCAGTTTGGCGCTGTTCCTGCCTATCTTGGCACAGTGCATGATTCGGCGGATAAACTTGCGGCCATCATCGACAAACTCTCCTACGATCGCTATGATCTGGTGATCAGCACCGGCGGCATGGGTCCCGGAAAGTATGACCTTATAGAACAGGCGTTTATAAATACCGGTGGCGATGTACTCTATAACGGGCTGGACCTCCGCCCCGGCAAAGCCACCCTCTGCGGCACCCTGGCACGCACTCTCTTCTTCGGCCTGCCTGGACCACCGACCGCCGTTCGGGCCCTGATGAATTGTATCGTCGGTCCGGCGCTCTTGCAAATGCAGGGTATTGTAAAGCATTATCCCATTACGATCCAGGCCCACCTCACCCATGACTTTGCTGTTAAACGGCCCGGAGTAATGCAATTGAAAGGTGGCATACTCTCTTTCAATAACGGCAGATGCGAAGTGAAAGAAGCCAGCAAACTTATGCCACCGTGTTGCTACCTGATCATTCCTGCCGACCGCGCATCTTTTGAAAAAGGTGAACCAATTGCCGTTCAACTTACCTTAGCACCCTTTTCGTCAACTGTCGGCGAGCCGTAAAGTTATATCAAAATGCCTATCTGGTGGTGGGCGTGGTTGGTGCTACAATAGGCGAAACGAGATCGGGCAGATGCCGTACGCCTGTCAGGTTTTAGGGATTTGAAATTGATTCTATTTGAAAAAATGAGAAAGTGATCTGGAATGAACAGCAATAAGATGTGAGGCAGCCTTTAAAAGACGGAAGACCAGGCGAACCTCACCTGGTCTTCCGCTTTCCCGCATAGCATTTTGCAGGATTACCGTCCCCTACACTGCCCTGCTAAACTCCACGTACAGTTGATTGCGGGAAAAAAGTACAATCTTGTTAATCTACACCTTTTTCCACAAGAACCGCAAATTCGACTCACCCATGCCCGATTCCGAGTACCATAATACCCGTCCTGAAAAATATTACGATGTTATTTTTTGTCAGGACAGGTCGATTTTCACCGAAAAAGATATAGTTACAACCCATTTTAAACCGTATATATCACCGTTTCAGGAGAAAATGGCACCCGTGGTACATAAGCACTTGAAGACAGCGCGGACAGTGGCACCGGGGGAGATTGTGAGCTTCTTCACATTTCCTGCATCAATGAGTTAAAGGGCTCTGTCTGAAAAATCGCAGGTGGACGTTGATCGCGTACTTTAAAGGTGATGTTCTCCACTCAACTCCTGCCATGGAGATCAGTTGTGGCGATCATTGCGGTGTGTACACCTTCTTTCAGACTTGCTGGAGCCGCGGCGCTGCCATTGGAAACTATTACCCCGGCTATTCCGCGCTCACCACACTACTATTGATCATCACTATTTCTGTCTTCGAAAACAGTTCCCTGTGACTGATTGGCCCCGGCCTAAACGCCATCACTCTGCGCTTTACCACAATAGCAATTCCAGAATTTCCCATGCAATTTTGCTGATTACCCTTGCATAAATCTTCAACCATAAGGTTAGAGGCCCATTGTTGTTAGGGCAGCCTTTCACTAGGAATCATTAGTATCGGAACTGCTCTTGCCGAAGTTGTGCAAGAAAACTCACTTGAAGAGCTCAATCGCAGGATCCTGGAAATACTCGCCAATAGTGACAATGGCTGAGACAGACAACATTGATGAAAAGGCTCCCAAAAAACTGGTGATGATGACCCTTCTCTCCCGTGCAGGTCATCCCAGCACAAGCGAAAATGGGCAAGGTCTCTTTTGTACATCCCTCTACGTAGCCCGCTCTCGTCCGGCCCGGCACAGAGTTCTTATCAACTCAGGTTACGTAACGCCCCACCCCGACTACCAATCACCTCTTTGTACCAATAGTAGCTTTTCTTTTTAATTCGACGCATGGTGCCGCTGCCGTCATCATTACGATCGACATAAATGAACCCATAACGCTTGCTCATCTCAGCAGTTGAGTTACTTACCAGGTCTATCGGCCCCCAGCTTGTGTAACCAATAATTTCAACACCGTCGGCAAGAGCCTCCGCAACCTGCAGAAGGTGATCGTTTAGATAAGCAATGCGATAATCATCTTTGATTTGGCCGTTATCATCAATAACATCACTGGCACCCAACCCATTTTCAACCACAAACAAGGGTTTCTGATAGCGATCATACAATACATTCAACAAGTACCGTATTCCTTTGGGGTCGATCTGCCACCCCCACTCACTCTTTGCCAGATGCGGATTTGGCACCCCGGCAACGATATTGCCGACTTCTTTCCTGCTGCTATCAGCGCTTGCACAGAGGCTTGCGTAATAACTGAAAGAAATGAAATCCACGCTCGCGTCTGCCAATTCAGCCAGATCACCCACCTCCATTTCCAGGTCGATGTTGTTTTCCCTGAAATACCTGCACATATACCCAGGATAACGGCCACGTACCTGCACGTCCCCGAAGAAAAGCCATTTATTGTTTTCGAGCATGGTGGCAATAACATCATCAGGATGACAACTCAGCGGGTAGGCAATGGCACCGAGCAGCATGTTGCCTATTTTCGCCCCGGTGATGGTTGCATGGCAAAGCCGCACCACCCTGGCACTTGCCAGCAATTGATGGTGAATTGCCTGATAAATCTGTTGTTCAGTTGCCTCTTCAGCCAAACCAACCCCGGTGAAAGGTGCGTGCAGCGACATGTTGATTTCGTTAAATGTGAGCCAAAGCTTTACCTGCCGGGAATAGCGCTGAAAAACCACTTCTGCATAGCGTTCAAAAAAGCCTATCAACCTGCGATTAGCCCAGCCACCATATTTCTCCACCAGACCATATGGCATCTCGTAATGCGACAGTGTAACAAACGGCTGTATACCGTATTTCTCCAGCTCGGCAAAGACCCGATCATAGAATGCCAACCCCGCCTCGCAGGGCTCGCTCTCATCTCCCTGTGGGAATATCCTGCTCCAGGCTATGGACATTCTCAGACAGGTAAATCCCATTCCGGCCAACAGAGCAATATCTTCAGGAAAGCGATGATAGAAATCAATGGCCACATCTTTAATGTTCGGCCCTTTCTGATCAGGCTTCTCATGTGGCTGCAATATCCCACGGGGCAGGAGGTCCGATGTGGATAGCCCCTTGCCGCCGGCATTGACCGCACCTTCCACCTGATTGGCAGCGATAGCCCCTCCCCAGAGGAAATCTTCTGGAAACTTCATAGCCCCACCTCCCATGGCAAACTAATCCGGCCCCAGGATCAACATTGTCCCTGAACGTAATGAGCCGGCATCAATATCATGTGTATTGAAATCACCATCGTCTACACCGATACAACCTGCTGTTCAGGTTTGAGGTTCAGAGTCAAGGGTAATCAATTGATCTGAATACAAAACCATTCCCGGTAACAGACGATAGTGTGAAACTCCAAAAATAATTCTGATAATACCCCTTCAAGTCTACCATTTGCTAATTTTGCCTTTACCGTAAAACTGCTCCACCTAACCCGACTCCTTGCGATAAAATAGTATCATGAAACAGCAACAGTCAGTTGTGCCCCGGGAAAGGTCGCATAGGTGTTCTCAGGGTTGATAAAGTGGCTGATACGTCAATCAAAGATTGAGCACTCACTCTATCCCCTGTTATCGATACAACCCGTTCCCGTTGGTATTTCTGCTCCTTGATTAGTCGCT
This sequence comes from Desulfosediminicola ganghwensis, assembly GCF_005116675.2. NCBI lineage: Bacteria > Pseudomonadati > Thermodesulfobacteriota > Desulfobulbia > Desulfobulbales > Desulfocapsaceae > Desulfosediminicola > Desulfosediminicola ganghwensis. Next base: position 934,499 of record NZ_CP050699.1, on the reverse strand, counting down.
GCAAACCTCCTTGCATCAGGCCGGAGAACTGCTCTTAAGCATTTGCATCCGACAGTCAGACATCAGCAATGAAGGGAAATGAAATGATCCTCATAATCGACAACCAATCAAGCTTCATTAAGAAATTCAAACGACAATATCTCTCTGAACAAGACTTTGACTATGTGTTTTTTGATCATAATCAACCCATAACGCTTTCTGCGAAAACCGAGATCGATGGGATCATTCTCTCAGGTGGCAAAGGCAATCCATACGAACCCCTGAACCTCACCACCAATTTTGTGGCCCTTATGAACTTTGACGTACCAACAATCGGCTTTTGCCTGGGCCATGAGATAATCGCGGCGGCATACCGGGGGCGAATAAAAAAGCTGGAAAAATACCTCCAGAAAAAGGAGACCATCCGAATCATCCACGACGACCCGATATTCGAAGGATTGGGCACAACAGAGATCAGTCTGATCAAAAGACACTCCTATCACGTCTCTGAGATCTCCCCGGATTTTATCGCCCTGGCTGAGTCAGACACGACTCCCAACGAAATAATTCGGCATAAGGAAAAACCCATTTACGGTTTCCAATCTCACCCGGAAGTTTCAGGAGTACCTGGCCTCCGCATGGTGAGGAATTTTCTTAAGATGTGCGGGGTGCCTGCATAACCCTGGCGTTGGAGAAGAGCAAATGAAAGTAGCAATTATATACAATATGGACCTTACCGGCGTGCTGAATAAATTTGGCATGCAGAACAAGGAATTCTATTCCCAGAAAAATGTTAAAAACGTAGCTCACTGTCTTGAACTTGCCGGTCATGATACGGCGATCATAGACGGCAATATGTACGTTATAGAGCGACTGCAGAACTTTATGCCACGCACCATTAATGGCGAACAGATAGGGATGGTCTTCAATATGGCCTACGGCATTCAGGGCGAAAGCCGATACACCCATCTCCCTTCAATGCTTGAAATGCTTGGAATACCATATGTCGGATCGACTCCATCAGGCCATGCGCTCGCGCTTGACAAAGTAATAACCAAGGTGGTTTGGCAAAACAAAGGACTCCCCACACCCGATTTCTGGGTTTTTAGTTCATCCAGCGAAGTTCTATCCGACGTCAGATATCCAGTAATTGTAAAACCCAAAATGGAGAGCGTCTCATTCGGCCTGAAAGTCGTCTATGATGAAAACGCATTACGGGAATCCATACATTTTATTGTCACCGAATACCAGCAACAGGCCCTCGTGGAGCAGTTTATACCTGGCAGGGAGTTTGCTGTTGGCTTGCTGGGAAATTCACCCGCCGAGGCATTCCCTGTTCTGGAGTTTGACCTTGAGGGAGACCCGGACGCGATCCAGACTGAAGATGACAAAAAGAGAAAGCCGCGGCGCAAAATCTGCCCGGCAGAGATCCCGCAGGAATTCGCCGACAAGCTTACCGACTTCAGCTGTCGCGCCTTTCACGCCCTTGAATTGAGAGACTTTGCACGGGTGGATATCCGTGTAGATGCCAGCGGCAACATCTATCTGCTTGAGATCAACTCAATGGCGAGTCTCGGCCAAGGCGGCTCATATGTGGCAGCCGCGAAAGTTGCTGGTTACGACTATTGTTCACTGGTGAATAAAATGCTCGACGTCGCAACTGTGCGCTACTTCTCCGCCCCGCTTCTTTCTTCCCTGCCCAATGAGAAAACCAGAAAATCACCCCTGGCAAGCCGCCTGCGCACCTTCTTGCGGGGTCGCCAGCAAAACACCGAGGAAATGCTTGAAAAGCTCATAGATACAAACACATATTCACGGAACACCGAAGGCGTCAACAAGTGCACGGAATTTCTGAAAAGTCATCTTGCGCAACTGAATTTCACCAGTGAGATTTACCCTCAATTTGAAGTCGGCAATCTTATGTATCTGACGAACTCCATGGGGGATGACCTTGACTATCTGCTCCTCATGCCTGTCGATGACTCGGTGCCAATGGAACGTCATGAAAGTTATCGGGCCACTGAACACCGACTCTATGGCACCGGCATCTGGGAGAATAAAGGAGGTATTGTTACCTGTCTCTCGGCGCTGCAGGCTCTCCGCTTTATCAAGTCGTTAAAGAAAATTAAAATAGGTATTTTAGTAATTACAGACTCTTCCGCGTCCGGCAGGTTTTCCAAAAACCTCATTGCCCAGAAAGCCTTGAAAGCACGTCATGTCATCGGCCTGCATGGGGGAAGCACCGATGGCAGCGTCATAACCAGCCGATCTGGATCGGCATCATACCACTACAGTTCGAGGCTGATTGATTCAAGTTGCTCTGAAAATGTTGCTTTAGCTTCTAAACAGTTCTTTGGGACCATCAGTTCAATACTTGATCTCAGAGACAGTGAACAAGAGAATGTGATTGCCCCTTACCGTGCCAATTTTCATTCCAATATCTTCAAGATAACCGCATACGGCTCAGCCAAAATCAGCGTCAGGTTCAATACTGTCGAGAACTTCGAAAAAATCGATCAGCGTATACGAAAAATTACAACATTACCAAGGAAGCTCACAAAGATTTTACAGAGTCAACTTGAAGGTGGAATGAACCGTCAACCACTATCCGCCAGTGACCAGAGCAAAGAACTACTCTCCCGCTTATCGAGGATTTCTAAAAGTATCGACAGCACGATCATCGAAGAGCACCGCTGGAACTCCGCGGATATCTGTAATATCCCCATAGATATCCCCCGAATAGACGGACTCGGCCCCATGGGTGGGTTCAATGGTCTGAAATCTGAATTTATTTTACGGCGAAGCGTGATAGACAGAGCGCTGCTACTGACATTGCTGCTAAACGGGAATTAAGGGCATCCTGCAGGGGGCCAAATCAGCTCACATTGCAAGAAACGGTACACTCATACAGGTAAGCCCCGCCTCGGCCTTTACAAACTCAGATATATCCGTAGTAACCAGACTATACCCGCCAGAGCCAACCAGATCGATAGTTTGCGGAAAGGCCTCATTCATACACAGTGTGTCAGAGCCATTACCACTCAGACGCAACACGTTAGCCCCAAACGGTTCCCCGGGCAAGGTATTGATATGTTTAAACTCAGCAAAAGCGCTGCTGTCAACCCAGGCAGGGTTGATGATAATTGTCGACTCGTCCAGGGCGGTGCAACCAGTTTTAAGATGCAGACAGCCAGACACTTTTACCGGGGTCACGCTATAACCATAACCAGCAATAATGTGCTCCAGGGCCCGGATACCTGCGATATTCGTTCGGGGCGATTCGCCGACAAATACCCGTTTACCGATCTTCAGCACATCTCCACCCTCTATCCTGGCGGGCAGATTAATTTCCTCAACCCGTCGATGGCGGCTGAAAAATTCTTTCAGGGTGGCCCGTTCCTTGCGGCGTGACTCAACCCCCATGGAAGTGAGAACTGCAACCTCATCAAAAACGATAACCGGATCCTCCACAAAGACACTGTCCGGAAGCACGCTGTTTTCCTCTAATATTATTACGCGAACCCCACAGCGCTCAAGCATCTTGCAATAGTTGCGGTGTTGAAGCACTGCCTGTTCATAATCGATACGTTCACTTTCGACAAAAGTCAGCTCACAATCCTGCAGGGCGGGTGATGGAACATGGGTCACAGCTGATAACATAATCCCTCTCATATAAAGTCAAAAAAACATTTCTAGCCGATTCAGTTACAAACACGTGAGGTGAAATTCTCATCGGTTCATGCTGGAGCGGCGTATTCAGCATACATCCGAAAAATACAGAGTCTTTCTCTATTTAAACACCATAACCCTGTGCCATCCCGGTCAGGGCGAGCATATCTTACAGGGTTTGTAGCCCTTATTCTTCGCCTGATTACGATCAGTAAAACTCTCCAGGCAATTCTTGCAGTCATAATGTTTACAATCCGAACCATGAAATACCCGGCTGTTCACATTGCCGCTATAACTTCGGTTTGCCTCACCTTTGCTTACAACACGGTTGAAAAATTTGGAAACACCAGATTTTCCATCCCGTTTATTTCTGCGCCAGTCCCAGGGCGCGACCGCGGTATCATCGTTCCAGAGACCGATTTTTTCATTTCTGGCTTTTTCTTCCAGCCTGCGCCAATCCCGGCAAAAAGGCTCTTTGCAATACCTTCCGTATTTCCAGGCATAACCCTGTTCTATGAGACGCTGATTGACATTCACCCCGTCAACCATCACCACACCGACAACACGCCCATACCGATCCTTATCATACTTGATCACTTCGGCCTTTTTACCGGCAGTCAGTCGGGCGGCATAACGGGTTGCCTCCCGGCCAAACTCCTGGCCACTCTCCGGGCAATCAATCCCGTAAAGGCGAATTCTGTGTTTCTGGTTCAGCGAATCCCGGACGGTTATGGTATCACCATCAGCCACATGTGTGACCTTGCCGATAATTACACTCGCATATGAGAAGGGAATGACAAAAAGACAAAGAATGAGAACAGGAACGACGATAGAGGAAATTCGTTTCATAACAATGGCTATATTTCGATCTGACCTAACAAATAACGCACCTGTACAATACTTGGCCGCCAGCTTCGAAAAAACGCCTGTTTTTCTTCCTATACGGACAACGTCGGGTACTGCAGGGCACAACTCATAACATTCATTTCCAACCTGGGTTTCTCAGCCCCACCATCGCCATGGAACTCTCAAAAAAGCGAACAGACTGGTAATACAGGATATTTTTTGAGTTATATACGTTTTTGGCTCGCTATTCAATCTCTATTACCTGTCGCTTCGGGTCATCCTTCCACAACCGGGATAAAGAGAATTACATGACAAATACAGAGGCAGGAAGATTATATCTTCAACGTTCAGCCCACCTTCTGTTCTTCATCTGCTGTCTGTCGCAAATTATCCAGTCTTGCCGGCTCGAAGCATCAGATACCCTCAATAGCAGGATAGACAGTGCGATTCAACTCCCACGCACCGGCAGAACTGATGAAGCCATTCAACAGCTACAGGAATTCAAAACCGAGTATCCGGAAAACATCGTTCTGCGAATCGATCTCTCCCTGTTAGTTATGAGAAACAACCAATATCAGGTGGCACTGGATACCATCAAGCCACTCGGTGACACCCGCTTCTTCCCTGATGTGACAAGGCTGGCAATGAAGCTGCTTCGGCGCCAACCCGATTCTTTAGATGCCTATGAATCAGCGGTTCTTAGTAACGCCTATGCAAATAGCAGTAGAGAGGCGAGCCAAATCTCAGCGAAGATGATTCCATGACATCTCTTGGTGCAAACATTTTCCATATGGGGATGTTGATTCGTCCCCACGAACAGCTATAATAACGTGACAGGATGTGCTTTTTAAATTGCCTCTGCCAAATTCATCACTTCAAGGAGTGTTCCCATGTCAGAGCAAAAACTGCCCAAGTCTGAACATGACGATATTCTGGACAATATCCCTGATGCTGCCGGAGAGGATGAATTTCTTTTTGGCGACAAAAGGCCGCCCGACCATGACCCTGGCGGGAAATCAGGTTGTCTTGCCACTCTGTTGATACTTCTTTTGCCAGTCGCTGTCACAGCGGGCAGCTATTGGTATTTGACGGCACATGTATAACAATCCATTTCAAGCCTGGAGACCATACTATTTAAACATCATCAATCTACCGCGGCTTCACGCCCGGCTGTTCTCCCGCTTCAGTTCAACTTTATTTTCAAGTATGCTGAACTAAGTTCAGCATCTTTTCCAGTTACGACACAGGCTGTCTAAAATGACCATAGTTATTGGGGATTACTATGTCTTCCTTCCGCTTACTGCTGACCGCTTTTCTTCTATTGTCAGCCCCTGTTACCCTGGCAGCAGAGGTTGATGAAGTCAGCAAGCCCGATCTGACCATACCGGCCATAACACTCTTTCAAACTCAACTCAGCGTCAGATGCCTGCGAAATACCAAAAACAGTGACGACTATCAACTCTGCATCCAACGTTCCAACAAATCGATGCAGGATGCCATCCACCATATCGCCACCATTACAGGACTTGGAGCCAGCCCTGACGACCAACAGGCAAAACAGCTTCAATCCTGCGTAATACAGGCAGACATCGCCGCTGAAAAAGCAAATAAAAAAGAGAGGGAACCCATTTACTGGCAAACACTTACCAACTGCATTAAAGGAGTGGAAGAATAGCTGTAGCGAGTATCCCCATTCTGGGAGCCTGTCGGACTCTTGCGATTTTCACTCAAATCGAGGCATCGAAGGAAAATTGAGCGGAGCCGTATCACTCAAGATACTTCCCCCTTCATTCCACACTTTATTGCCGATTAGATTTCACCAGCCAGTCCTGCCCTCCCTGGGATTAACGTTTCACATAATTCGCCATTACCTTGCAATGCCTGTATCTTTTAGGACATAATTCTAGCTGTAAACCCTCCCCAGGATTCTATTCTAAGTGTATGCCCGCAAGCGTCTGGAGACATGATGGCCACAATCATTTCCTGCGTGTTGAGAAACCTGTTGCTCCCCACCTTGAGTTGCCTGATCCTCTCTGGGTGCCTTGGCCCATACGTATACCAGGAACATATCAGCGAATCTATGGCCCCGCCCAGATTCCTTATGGGTCAAGCTATCATGCCGGACGGGTACCTGCTGCCTGTTGCTGTTCAAAGCGGCAGCTCCCCCCCGGCAGCCATCGTTCTTGCCCTACATGGCTTCAATGACTACAGAAACGCCTTTCATGACATTGGCAATTACCTCGTAAGCAGAAATATCAGTCTTATTGCCTATGACCAACGAGGATTCGGCGAAACTGAAGGGCGTGGCTACTGGCATGGTACGGACTCCATGGTACAGGATCTGTTGAACATGGTTCATCTGATCAACACCAGATACCCTGATATTCCTCTCTACATCCTGGGGGAGAGCATGGGTGGAGCTGTCACTCTGGTGGCAGCTAAAGCACTGCGGCAGGAAGGTACGGTTCGCGGGATAATCCTGGTGGCACCCGCTATCTGGGCTTATAACACCATGCCCTGGTATCAGCGTTGCCCTCTGTGGTTTTTCGCCCATACCCTCCCCTGGTTCCACCTTTCCAATAAAGGGATGGACATCATGCCTTCCGACAATATCGAGATGCTGATCGCACTGGGAAGAGACCCGCTGGTCATCAAAGGGGCGCGGGCGGATGCAATATACGGCCTGACCCTGTTGATGTCCGATGCCCTTGAAGCCTCTGCGCAGCTGGACGTGCCCGCCCTGATACTCTATGGGAAAAACGACGAAATTGTGCCGAAAAGCCCAACCTGTGAGATGCTCAGGGCTCTCCCGGCAGACAGCAGCTCGGAACACCATTTTATTCTATACGAAAACGGCTACCACATGCTTACCAGAGATCTGCAGGCCCGGCAGGTATATGACGACATAGAAAACTGGATACAAAAACAGAACCATGGGGAGGACCAGGGCGGGAAAATTGCCCGGCAGGACATGGAGTTTCTGTGCGAATAACCACACTTATCCTGCTGAAAAACGCTTCAGCAGCCGCGCTTTAGCTGGCAGCACCGCCCAGACTATTCAGCAATTTCCCTACCAGGTTCCGTACCGACTCGCCTATGGCCCGAATCTGCTCAGCATCTGCATTATCGACATGAATACCGCAGGCCACTGCAACCACACAGTTGGTCGCTGAAGCAATCTGTTCGGCCACACCATAGGCAAGGCGGTCTTCCTTGTGGCCGCAAATGGTGATAACTGAAGTTGAAGCACGCGTTACCTCCGGGTCCGCCAGGCTTGGCCGGGGTTGTGCCAGGGCAACTGCACCGATATGCCCCTTATCACCACCATGTATTGATATATTGATATCTGTTCCAAGTCTGACTGCCTCAAGTGTAATCGGGATGCCATACTCTTCGGTTGCAAAAAGCAGTGCCATAACCCCTCCTGTTCCATGGTTTATGCAATTATTGCTCTGCCCAGCCGGTCGGTCACCGAACAGTGAATACACGTAGCACAAACCCTGCGCTCCGCTGCCACTCACTGCAGTTCCGCCCGTATCATCTACATCCCCGGCTTCACTGCAATCGTTCCACCTTCTTTTACCAGCCTCATGGAGAAAATCAAAGCCCGGCTCAAATCTCCCCCAATCCATCGTTTGCATTTACCCCCCTTTTTAACGCATACTTCAAGAGGGAGAACCTCCTGTATTTTAAACTCTCCCACCTGTTTCACCTAACAGGGAAGCGACCTGTCCCCACTGAGTACAACAGACAAAAGTATTGATGATTTTCCGTTCAGACTGTGTTGAAACATCAACATTAAGCAGCCTTTGCATAACGTGGATGCGTCGTTGAAGTGCCTGCTGCAACGACCCAGCCATATCAATGCAGAACTGCCAATCCGCTACCCCGGCCCTGAACAGGAAATCTATCAGAGCGTATACCATGCAGCAAAATGACAGGGCATTACAAATCAGGCGCGTACAATATGGCAGATGTGGAGTGAAACAATGGATGACAAGGATTGCCCGCAATCTCACCCTCAACCTGCCTGACACAACATCTCACAAGAATCGATTCATCCCAGGAGCCATGCCATGATTGCGGAGAGAGAATTCTCCAAGCTTTTCCGGACAACCTCCAGCGTGTTTTTCACTGCCATAATCTCATTGGGGTTGCTGGGTTGTGAAAAGGAAGAACCCCCAGCCCCCACGCCGCCGGCAGAAGTGCATGCCATCACCCTCAAGCCCAAAACAGTGCCGGTAAGCGCCTCCTTTGTGGCCCAGATCGAGAGTGCCCACCAGGTCGATATTGTCGCCAGGGTCAACGGATTCTTAGAAAAAATACTCTACGAGGAAGGTGAAGTGGTCAAGGAGGGTCAGGACCTGTTCCTGATCGACCAGAAACCATTCCTCGCCCAGGTGGAATCGGCCAAGGGCGCTCTGGAAAACAATCAGGCTCAGTTATGGACAGCTGAGGTCAACCTGAAACGCATCCAGCCCCTTGTCGAGCTGGATGCAGCAAGCAAATCTGATCTGGACCAGGCGTTGGGCGCTGTTAAATCGGCCAGCGCCGATGTTCATCAGGCAGAGGCACAGCTGCTACAGGCAAATCTCAATCTCAGTTATACCGAGATCAAGTCCCCGGTGACCGGGGTGAGCGGTGAAGCTAAAGTGAGAGAAGGTGCCTATCTGAGTGTTGGTGCTGGAGGGTATTTAACCTATGTCGCCCTGCTTGATCCGATCTGGGTTAATTTCAGCATTTCCCAGAATCAGGTTGCCAAATTTAACACCGATGTTGGTTCGGGTAAAATCATTCCTCCGCCCAACGATGAGTTCACCATTCAGCTCTTTCTCGGTGACGACAGCAAATATCCCCACACCGGCACACTTAACTTCATTGATCCCACATTTAATCCGGATACGGGGACATTCCTGATCAGGGCGGAACTGCCAAATCCGGACAGATTGTTGCGCCCGGGCATGTTCGTTACAGCGGAACTGCATGGGTCAAAGCGTGCCAATGCCCTGGTCGTTCCCCAGCGCGCAGTTCAGCAGACCTCCAACGGCCATGTGGTCTTTCTGGTAGATGAGGAGGGAGTCGCTGAGGTGCGACCAGTAATTGTTGGCCCATGGGCCGGTGATGACTGGATCATCGAAAGTGGCCTGGCAGAAGGTGAAGTAGTAATAACCGATGGCTTCATGCGACTCGCCCCCGGGATGCAGGTGAAAGTCATAGCCAGTGAGCCTCCTGCCTCTAAACCGGAAGCAGCTCCTGCTCCTAAAACCAAATCGGACTAGAAGAGGTCCTTTATGGCGAATTTTTTCATTGACCGGCCGGTTTTCGCCATGGTCATCTCCATCATCATCGTGCTGGGCGGTTTGGTCTCAATGAGTGCCACACCTATTGCCCAGTACCCTGAGATAGCGCCACCCACGGTGCAGGTTACCGCGACCTATCCCGGCGCCACCGCCGAGGTCATTGCCAACACTGTCGCGGCACCGCTGGAGTCACAGATAAACGGCGTCGACAACATGAGCTATATGCTTTCCACCAGCTCATCCTCGGGCAACATGACCCTTACCGTCACCTTCGAGCCGGGAACCGACCCGGACCAGGCCCAGGTGGACGTGCAGAACAGGGTGAGCCAGGCAAATCCAACCCTGCCCGAAGTGGTAACCAAACAAGGCGTTATTGTCGAGACACGCTCCTCTGCCTTCATGATGGTGGTCGCTTTCTATGCAGAGGATGATCGCTACGATCAGACCTATCTCTCCAACTACACAAATCTCTACGTGCTGGAACAGGTCAAACGCATACAGGGTGCAAACCTCTCCAGTATGTTTCCGCTGCCCGATATTGCCATGCGGATCTGGCTGCGTCCTGATCGTCTGGCCCAGCTGGGGCTCACGGCCACGGATGTGCGCAACGCCATCCAGAGCCAGAACCAGGCCTTCGGCATTGGCCAGATTGCCCAGGCGCCTACGACCAAAGGTGTTCAACAGAGTTTCGTTGTCACCACCCAGGGAATGCTCACCGCCCCGGAAGAGTTTGATAACATAATCATCCGTACCGAATCAGAGGAATCGGCCATCGTCCACCTGCGAGATGTCGGCTACGCCGAACTCGGTTCGAGGGATTACTCTCTCGTCACCCAGTTCGAAGGGAAGAAGGCCGCAGGCATTATCGTTTATCAGCAGCCGGGTGCCAACGCCATCGCCACTTCCGAAAAAGTACGAACACTGCTGAAAGAACTCGCACCAGGGTTTCCGGATGGCATGGAGTACAAACTGGTTATCGACACCAGCACCTTTACCGAGGCCTCCATTGAAAAAGTAGTCCACACCTTTTTCGAGGCTGTTGTCCTGGTGGTACTGGTGGTATTGCTATTTCTGCAGAGCGTGCGTGCCACCGTCATTCCGATCCTGGCGGTACCGATCTGCATAATCGGCACCTACACAGGTATCTACGCCCTCGGCTTTTCCACCAATATGCTCACCCTGTTCGGCATGATCCTGGCTATCGGCCTGGTGGTCGACGATGCGATCATCGTTGTGGAAGGTGTTGAGCATAACATGGAAGAGTACCAACTCTCGCCCAAGGAATCAGCCCGCAAGACTATGAAAGAACTCACAGGCGCGCTGGTTGCCATCGTGCTGGTGTTGGTCTCGGTTTTTTTGCCGGTCGCCTTTCTGGGTGGGCTTACAGGAACGCTCTATAAACAGTTCGCCATTACCATCGCCATCTCCATGGTGATCTCAGGGGTTGTCGCCATTACCCTGTCCCCCACACTCTGCACCCTGATCCTCAAAGACAAACACAAGGAGAAAAAAGGCTTCGCCAAATGGTTTAACGACACCTTCACCAAGATCACCAATCTGTACATTAATGGGGTGAAATTCCTCATTAACCATACATTCATAGGTATTGCTCTTTTCTGCTGCGTTGTCGCGGCGACGGTCTTTTTATTCAAAACTCTGCCCAGTAGTTTTGTGCCGGAAGAGGATCAGGGCTATTTCTTTACCATCAATATCATGCCCGATGCGGCCAGCCAGGAGCGAACCACCCTGGTCTCCAACCGGGCGACTGAAATTCTCCGCGCCAATCCTGCGGTGGATTCGGTGTTCCAGGTCGACGGCTACAGCCTGATAGACAGCCAGAACAAGACCAACGCCTCGGCCATATTTCCGTCGCTGAAGCCCTATGAAGAGCGACAGACGGAGGAACTCAGTGCATTTACCGTCATTCACCAGCTGATGATGCAATTCACTCAGATAAAGGATAGCATTGTGGTACCGTTGAACCCACCGTCCATACCGGGCCTTGGTACCACTGGTGGCTTTGAGTTCTACATCCAGAATATGGGCAGCGGCAGCTCCCAGGATCTCGAAAGGGTAACCAAAGGTTTTATTGCCAAGGCCTATGAGCGAAAGGAGTTGACTGGCGTGGCCACAACGTTCTCCGCCTCCCAGCAGCAGCTCTTCTTTGATCTCGATCGCGATCATGCAGAACTGCTCGGCGTGCCCGTTTCCGATGTCTATGATACCCTGCAGTCCTACTTCGGTTCCTCATACGTCGCCCAGTATGTGCAATTCGGCAGGATCTGGCAGGTCATCATCCAGGCCGAACCTCAATATCGCGATGACCCGACTGATTTCGACCAGATCTACGTTCGCTCAAACAAGACCGGGGATATGATCCCCCTGTCTGCTCTGGCAACACTTCGCTACGTACCTGGCCCCGGATTGATGCCGCGCTTCAATGGCTTTCCTGCGGCTAAACTCACCGGTAGCCAGGCCCCCGGTTACAGTACCGGCCAAGCTATTTCAGCCATGGAGGCGCTTGCAGATGAAGTCCTGCCCAACGGTTACAGCTACTCATGGTCCGGGCAGGCGTTTGAAGAGAAAAAGGCCGGTGGTACCTCCGCCTCCGCCTTCGGGTTCGGCCTGATCATGGTTTTTCTCATCCTGGCAGCCCAGTATGAAAAATGGTCTCTGCCCATCGGTGTGATGATGGCCGTCCCCTTTGCCATCTGCGGCGCACTGCTGATTACCATGATACGTGGACTGGAAAATGACGTCTATTTCCAGGTTGGCCTGGTAACTCTGATCGGGCTCTCCGCCAAAAATGCAATTCTCATTATCGAATTTGCGGTCGATAACCTGCACTCCGGTATGAGTGTGGTCGATTCAGCTGTGGAAGCTGCCAGGCTGAGGCTTCGCCCAATCGTCATGACTTCCATGGCCTTCATTCTCGGTTGCGTACCGATGGCCATTGCCAGCGGGGCCGGTGCCAACAGCCTGCATGCAATAGGCACCGGCGTGATTGGAGGAATGCTCGCCTCAACGTTGGTGGCCTCATTCTTTGTGCCCATGTTTTTCGTGATTATCGAAAATGTTTCCGGGATGTTCAGTCGCAAAAAAAAGCACCCTGAGCCAGCAACGACAACGGCAGCAAGCCCGGAAGGAGGTGCCCCCAATGCGTAACCTTCTCATTGCAGCTTTTCTGCTGACCATTTCCGCTGCCTGCACGGTCGGCCCTGATTATGAACGCCCCGAGGTATATACTCCTGCCGACTGGACAGTTTCCTATAAGGCAGCAACTGCACTGATAGATACAGCCTGGTGGCGACAATTCAATGATCCGGTACTGGATGATTTGATAGCGACCGCAATTACCAACAACCTCGACCTCAGGGCAGCGATGGCCAGGGTCGATCAGTTTCTCGGGCAACTGCGCACGACCCGCTCAGAATTCTTTCCGCAGATAGGTTACTCTGGCAGCGCCTTCCGCCAGGATGACACAGATACCGGCCTGTCGCCGCCACGTGGTGAGTACAGTGACTATCAAGGCCTTATCAGCGCCAGCTGGGAACTTGATCTCTGGGGTCGCATACGCCGCTCAAACGAAGCAGCCAGGGCAGAGTTGCTGGCGAGTGAAGCAGGCCGTCGCAGCGTACTGCTCAGTCTGGTCACCAATGTCGCCAGCAACTATATCATCTTGCGCGGGCTCGACCGGCAACTTGAAATCTCTATTGAGACTGCTGATACTTACCGGGATTCACTCCGTATCTTTAATTATCGCCATACCTATGGCACCGTTTCACAGGTTGAAGTGAGTCAGGTTGAATCTGAGTACGAAGACGCCCTGCAAACCATACCCGAAATCGAATCACAGATAATTCAACAGCAGCATCTGCTCTCTGTTCTGCTCGGTCAGAATCCAGGCCCGATCTCCAGGGGTAACACCATCAGCCAGCTCACCGTTCCTGCTATTCCCGCAGGGCTTCCGGCAGAACTTCTTGAACAGCGACCGGATATCATTCAGGCAGAACAGCAGCTGATTGCAGCCAATGCCCGGATCGGTGTCGCCAAATCGCTCTATTTCCCGACCATCTCTCTCACCGGAGCCTTTGGGCAATCAAGTATCGACTCGGATCGGCTCTTCGACAGCGATTCTGCCATCTGGCAAATTGGTGGCGATATACTCGGCCCAATTTTCACCTTTGGCGATATCGAAGGGCAGGTCATGACCAGCGAAGCTGCACAGCAGGAAGCGCTCTACAACTATCGGCAATCGATACTATCAGCTTTTCGGGAAGTGGAGGATGCCCTGATAGCCACCACCAAGGGGCGTGAGCGTCAGGAGGCCCAAGGTCGTCGCACCCGTACCCTGGAAACCTACTCACGGCTGGCCAAATATCAGTACGATGCCGGAACCACCAGCTATCTCCAGGTTCTTGACGCCAACCGCAGTCTTTTCTCAAGCCAGCTCGATTACGTTCAAAACCAGACATCGACCCTGGTCAGCCTGATCGATGTTTACAGAGCACTGGGAGGCGGCTGGGTGAATGTGGCCGACGACATGTTGCAGGATTCTGATCCTGTCGCAGACGCTGACCTGCCCTGACAGCCAAACTTAAAAAAAAGATGGATATGAATTATGAAATCACTCTACTCTCTCTTGATACTCATTGTACTCTCCAGCTGTTCCGGAATAGATCTGCAACAGTATGAAAGCAACACACCGCAACTCGATCTTTTTGAGTATTTCACCGGGCCAACAACAGGTTACGGGATCGTCCAGAACAGAAGTGGAGAGCTTACCCGCCAATTCACAGTTGACATCGCGGGAGAAGTTAACGATCGGGGTGAGCTGGTCCTGACAGAAGACTTTGACTGGAGTGACGGTGAAAAATCCCAGCGGATCTGGATTCTCACCCGGGCAGATCAGCACAGCTATTCAGGAACAGCCGAAGACGTCATCGGCCGTGCTGATGGAATAGCATACGGCAATGTGCTGAACTGGCAATATGTTGTAAACCTGACTGTCGATGACTCCACCTGGAAAATTCACTTTGATGACTGGATGTTCCTGGTAAGCGAGCAACTGCTGATCAACAAGGCGATACTTACTAAATTTGGCTTTAAGGTTGGAGAGGTCACCATAGTCTTTCAGAAATAGCTTTACCCCGTCAAGAAGCACCCCATCACAACACAACCTTTCTGAAACCCCTCTTTTTCACTCCTGCCGCTCTGGGCACAAGGAAACTATCCTCATATATTTTCAACAACTAAAGCTTTTAGTAAAATTCTTTAACTAAAATGTTGACATCAGCCCCGCGAATGAGCAAACTGGGCATATGCACAACTAAACATTCAATACCGTCTATCTTTCTGTGGAGGGAAATATGTGGAAGCTGCTGGTCAGAATGAATAAAAATCTGGTGTACGCGATCCCGGCAATGATGCTTGCCGGCCTTGCCGTCGGTGTTCTCATGAATCAAAACCTCATCAGCCAGCTGAAGGCATTGATCCTCCCGCTCACTATCCTGATGGTCTACCCGATGATGGTCACCCTGAACATCGACAACCTTAAAAAAGGCCTTGAGCCCCGTCTGCAAGGGAGCGCTATTCTGATCAACTTCGCAATTATCCCTTTCATTGCCTATGCTCTCGGCAAAGCGTTTTTCCCAACCGAACCTTACATGGCACTTGGTCTCCTGCTTGCTTCATTGCTCCCCACCAGCGGCATGACTATCTCCTGGACCGGATTCGCTAAAGGCAATATGGGAGCAGCCATCAATATGACAGTGATCGGCCTTACCATTGGCTCCCTGGCGACACCCTTTTATGTCAACTGGTTGCTCGGTGCCACAGTTGAAGTTGAATTCGGCAAAGTAATCAGACAGATAATGTTCATCGTCTTCCTGCCTATGGGACTCGGCTATCTCACCCGGAAGATGCTGCTCAAAAAATTCCCGATGCCGGAATTCAAAAAACGGATCGCCCCACGCTTTCCAGCTCTTTCCACAATTGGCGTGCTCGGAATAGTGTTCGTAGCGATGGCTCTCAAAGCCAAAACCATAGTGGCTGCACCCGGCGCGTTATTATTTATCTTTTTGCCTCTTTTAATGCTTTATCTGGTTAATTTTCTACTTTCGACCCTGATCGGCAAAGCGTTCTTTTCAAGAGGGGACGGCATCGCCCTGGTATATGGCACAGTAATGCGTAACCTCTCAATAGCCCTGGCCATAGCAATCAACGCCTTCGGTGAAGCGGGCGCCAATGCGGCACTGGTCATTGCACTGGCCTATATCATCCAGGTCCAGTCCGCTGCCTGGTATGTACGATTCACAGATACGTTCTTTGGTCCCTTGCCTGCCCACCAGGAATCATAACACCCGGGGCTGGCGGCAACCCTGCTTCCAGCCCAGAAAATCAGCACGTTTTCATGTTCTGCCATGCCGGGCCTCAGCGCTTTCCCCGGCATATGCCCGCGTGTTCGGTAAAGCTCCTTTCAGCCGATCTCCCCTTACCAACTTTCCTGTACTGCAGCACCGATAGATGTTGACTTTTCCTCCAGCTGCTGATTATTAATATCACCTTAAATATATGAAATTAATTATTATTCACCATGTAAACTTTGGAAAAACAGCATAGCATTATGGAACTACTCGAGTGGAAAAAATCCTACGATACCGGTATTGAGGAGATAGACAACCAACACAGACAATTGCTCGAATTCCTAAACGAACTCGGCAAAGAAACAGCATCCCGTGATAACCGGAAGACAGCTGAAATCCTTGAGGGATTAAGCGAATACACCGTATCTCACTTTGCTTTTGAGGAAGCGTTAATGGAAGAGGCCGGTTACCCCTACAGCGGCCCCCATAAACACGTTCACAAGACGCTGATTCAGCGGGTCACAGCATTCAAAGAGAAGTTAGCTGCGGGCGAAGCAATTTCCGAAGAACTCCACTCTTTTTTGCGGAGATGGTTGATAAACCATATTCAGCGTGACGATAAAGCCTATGTGGCCTCGGTCAGCGCCCATTTCAAACTTGAAGACGAAGCACCGGCAGAGGAAAAAGAAGAAAATCATGGCTGGATAGCCAGAATGACCAGGAAGTTTTTCGGGTAAAGCTCGTTTTTCAAGGAGTTATCATTCAGGAGAATACAGATAGCTGCATCCTCCTGAATGAACTGGTAAAAATTCGCCTGTTACGTAGTCTCAACTACATTGCCGGATAAACGTAACTGGACTGCAGACCAAGCGGAATGCCCAGCCCCCAGTACGCCAGCATAAACAGCGTCCAGGCAATCAGAATAGTTATCGAATACGGAAGCATCAGAGACAGCAGGGTCCCAATTCCCGCGTTTTTCACGTAACGCTGGCAATATACCACCACCAGGGGGAAGTACGGCATCAGCGGCGTGATGATGTTGGAGCCCGAATCACCTACCCTGTAAGCAGCCTGGGTGAGATCCGGCGAAATGCCGAGCTGCATCAGCATGGGCACAAAGATTGGCCCGAGCAGTGCCCACTTGGCTGAGGCCGATCCCACAAACAGGTTGACGAAGGCGGTGAGGAAGATGATGCCAACGATGGTCACCATGCTTGGCAGGTTCATGGCCTTCAGCAAGGTCGCACCCTGAACAGCCAGCAAGGTTCCAAGATTAGACTTTGAGAAGGCATCAATGAACAGTGCACAGAAGAAAGCCATGACGATATAGTAGCTCATACCCTGCATGGCCTTGCTCATGGCATTGATCACATCCCTGCTGCAGCTGAAGGTTCCCGCCATGTACCCGTACACAGTACCCGGAATGATGAACAACAGAAAGATAAGCGGCACGATTGAACCCATGATTGGCGCTGCAAAACTTGCCAACTCACCATCAGGTGCACGCAGCGGCGAACTTCCAGGCACAAGCACCGCCACCAGCAATGCAATACCTGCCAGCATCACCAGGCTTGCGATTTTCAGCGCCCTGTTCTCGCGGTCATTGAGTGGATGAATCTGCGGGATCTCCTCCGGATCTCCATCGACTGAGGTATCTTTCAATTTCGGCTCAATCACCTTGTCTGTGAGATACCAGCCGATTGCCACGATCAACACACTGGAAACTGAAGTAAACAGCCAGTTGTTCAGGGGATTAACCTGAATGGCCGGATCAAGCAAGCGGGCGGAAGTCTGGGTAAATCCCTGCAGCAGAGGGTCAATTGCAGACGGGACGAAGTTTGCGCTGAAACCACCACTCACACCTGCAAAAGCGGCGGCAATACCGGCCAGCGGATGACGCCCTACACCGTAGAAGACAATACCGGCCAGCGGAATCACCAGTACATAACCGGCATCTGTGGCGGTATGGCTCACGATGGCCACCAGGATCACACCAGGGGTGAGCAATTTAGCCGGAGTAATATCCAGCATGCGCTTGATACCCGCATTGATAAAGCCGGAATGCTCCGCAACACCAACACCGAGCATCGCCACCAGAACAACGCCAAGGGGCGCAAATCCAGTAAAAATGGTGACCATCCGGGAAAGGAAGTCAGCAAGAGCCGCACCGGTCAGCAGATTTTCCACACTGATAGCTGTATTGCTGCGCGGATCAAGAGCACCAAACTCCACGCTGGAAAGGAGCGCAGACATAACCCATACCGAAATCAGCGCCAGCAGGAATATGACGGCGGGGTCCGGCAGGCGATTACCAAGCACCTCTACTTTATTCAATATTTTTGTGATCCGTTTTTGATCAGATCCTCTTTCAACCATAGTTATATCCTGTTCATGTTTTTCAGAAACATCTGGTGATTACAGAAAGTTTCTGTTGTTATTCTGCCTCGAACTATTTGACAGGCCCGCCGGATGCGAGCACTTGAAGGGTTCACGTCAGAAATGAAATAACACAGTACAACGTGGGGGTTTCTACAAGAGATTGCACTTTGAATCAATAGGGATTTCGGGGGAGCTGCCGTGTCAGGTCTTTTCTCAACATCGACGGAATTGCGGAGACGTCCGGCAACTTCCTGCTAAGCAACTCCATTAGGCATTGGTTTGACAGGAAAAATTGCTACAACTCATTTTCAACCCGACCTGCCTGCCGCACCAATGCACCTGCCACACACTTGAACTGCCGTAATGGATTAATACGAATAGTATTTTGCGGAAATCATGCGAACAGACTTCGAAATTGGCCAAACGTGATAACCGACCTGGAATAATCATAATTCCAAAATATTGATCATGATAACTACAGCCTTACCCGTAGTTCCATACACCCGCCTGTAATTTTTTTTCGGCCGGGATAAAAATTACAGGGTTCAGCCATGGGCTTCCTCTGGTCTGGCATCACTGTCAGCCTGTTGTTCACTGCGCCACCCCACTTCGCCACCGACAGTTCGAACAGCACCCTGATGTGCTGCCCCCATAAGCGCTTCGGGATTGTGTTGAAAAGTTTCAATAAAATCCTTATCCAACTTCATTTCCTCGTTATAGGTGGAGATCAGATTCTGGTGGCTCCAACGATCGATATAGTACAGAATCATTTCCGGCAAACGGCTATAGATTGTCTCATCGGGGGCCGGATCAGCGAAACTCGAATTCCGCAGGCGGTCAGAGTTCAGGGTCTGGCTGACATAAAACTGTTTCAGAAAAACCAGCTCAGACGGCAGCTGCGCTTTAAGCCCAAACTTTCTCAGCAGCTTCAGCAGCACCCCCACACTCTTCTGGCCACTTCTGGCCAACACGTATGGTACACAGATTTCTTTAGGTATATTGAGTTGCAGGTAGGACTTGATGGTCATTATCAGATCAACCAGCTCCACCGGGTCCTTATCCACAAAATTATAATCCCCCCCGGCAAACTCCCGGCGGTGATTCAGTGTATGATGGATGAAATAGGGAAGTTTCCGGCAATTTGAATACGAGTGGAGCACCCCTCTTTTGGTAAAAAGAACGGGCATCGATTCATCGGCCACAGAAAACAACATACGATGAATGCCCTGGATCTTGTGATCGTGATTACCATAAACCGCTGCCAGCCTGATGAGTGTATAGTCCAAGCCCTCCTGTCGGAAAAGATACTCAAGGGTCTTCTCCGCCATCAGCTTGGAGCGGGTGTAATTGCTCATCCCCGTTGTGAACTGCTTCTTGCGGTCCTCCCCAATGTCCATACCCAGTTCCAGCGTCGCCGCAGAACTGATATGAATATATGGGATCTGCAGCTTAATCGATGCTCTGGCAAGAGTGAGCGGACCAAGATAATTCACCTCATACGAGAGCTGTTCATCCGAGTTGATATTGGCAATTGCCGCATTAATTATAAAATCGGGTTTTTTCTCCTGCAGATAGTTATGAATATCTGCAGGTTCGCGTATTGAGAGCTTTTTGCTCGACGGTGCCAGCACATCGATGGGCTCCGGACACTTCGACTTGAAATAGTTGACAATGGTACCCCCGACCAGGCCCGAACCACCGATCACAACCCCCTGCCGAGATTCCTTCCCTGCTAACTTCCTGGTACCCATAACAATACCTCTGAATACTGGTACTCTCCTTTTGCGACCTCTATTTAATTATTTAATTAAAATAATTAATACACGGTTTGTCAAATTGTTACTCATACCAGCAGGCCACATCTTTCAGTTCCACCCTTGATTGGATTATACCCTAAAACTCACGCGGCCTGTCTTTTGGGCAAACATTTTCAGATACTCCAGCTTCTCAGCACAGCGTCCTTGACCTGTACCTCTCCCATCAAATAAAGTGAGCGTAGGGTTGAAAGAATTTAAAAATGCGCTGGAGGTGAACCATGATTTCGAAGATATTGGAGAGCATTACCTGGCTTGGACATGATGGCTTCATGATCAGGGATGACACCAGAACCATCGTTATAGATCCCTATCAGATATCAGGCGGGGAACCGGCCGATATCATCCTGATCACCCATGACCATTACGATCACTGCTCACCCGAAGACATCGCCAAAATCCAGGATGATAGCACGATAATTGTCACGGAGCCGGCATCCGCCAAAAAGCTCTCCGGCGACATCAGGGTAATGCAACCTGGAGATTCACTGGAATTGAACGGAGTAACTATAGAAGCTGTCCCCGCCTACAACATCAACAAGAAGTTTCACCCCAAAAAGAACAACTGGCTCGGTTTTGTGATCACGGTCGGGGGCTGCAGAATATATCATGCGGGCGATACCGACCTGATTGATGAGATGGCCGACCTCAAAAATATCGACATCGCCCTGCTTCCCGTCTCCGGCACATATGTGATGACAGCTGAAGAGGCTGTAGCCGCAGCAATGTTGATAAAGCCTCAGGTGGCTATCCCCATGCATTATGATTCACTTGTGGGTACCAGGGACGACGCAGAACAATTCGCCGACAAACTCACCGGAGTTTGCGAAACGAAAATATTGAGCTGCGGCTGATTCAGACATACCGACTGGAGGGGGCTGTTTTACGACACCCCTCCTTACCGAATGATGTACTCCCTTGTTTTCACCCGGCCATTGCTCCCGCCATGAACTTTATCGGAGATGGCCAATGGATTCCGGCTATTAACAAGCAAAATGAGGTGTGCAAAATAAAGCCTGGTCAAGAGGTGCCTCCACCGGCCCGATCTGGGCGGTACCGTCGACACTTATGCCCCAAAGAAACATCGGCGCCAACATGTAGTGCCATTCGTTCGAGCGTCGGTCGGAGCCTGCCTGTACCGAGGCTGTGCTGCCGCACCAGATCAATAGCGGCGCCAAAAGTCCCAAAATAATCCGCTTCATTTCTCTCCTCCAGCCTCATTTGATAGAATATCCTGAAATGGTGACACTATTTCTACAGGCATCTGTTGGAACAAACCAGTTCATCCGCCAATCACCACGTTTTGCCGAACCCACTTTCTCCACAACAACCTGACAACCTGACAACCTGACAACCTGACAACCTGACAACCTGACAACCAAATATACCATCAGGTTTTGTCATTATTCAAAATATTCCTCTCCTTAAAGCAAGGCATCAGCTATTGCTCCATAGTCGATGCGTCGTATGAATACACCTCCCCGCACCCCTCCCCACATTTGCCATTTCTCACTCCCATTGCTAAACTGAAGCATACAGTTTTATCTGTATTTCATAGTCCCTGAGGTCAGGCACCGCTGCCTGGCAACTTTCTCACCTTGGTGACATGACCTGGACCAGGAAAATGTTTTTACACTAAAAATAGGGAGATAACAGGCCATGAAAAAGTTCCTGCTACCAACCATAGCCCTATTTCTCATCTCGATCGGCTATTGGTTCGGCCATTCAGACGGCATCAACAGAACTTCCCCCCGCATGGGACCACAACATGCGCTTGCGGAAGAAACACAGGGAAATGAGGTGGAAGTATCACCGACCAAGGCCCGGGAGCGGGACACGTACTACCCGAATAGCGAAGATCTGGCCCCTGATGAAATGCGGGTCGTAGCCTGCGGTACAGGTATGCCCACCACCCGCGCCGCCCAGGCGGCCGCCTGCTTCCTGGTGGAGTTGGGCAACGGCGACAAGTTCCTGTTTGATATCGGCTCCGGCTCCGCCGAGCGGATCAGCTCCCTGCAGATCCCCTACAACTATCTCGACAAGGTCTTCATAGGTCATCTGCACACCGACCATTTCGGTGCGCTGCATGACCTGTTCATCGGCGGTGCCTTGATGGGTCGCAACGTGCCATTGCAAATATGGGGCCCAAACGGTGCCTCACCCGAACTGGGTACCCAGTATGCCATGGACAGTATGCTGAAAATGCTCACCTGGGATCTGGCCGGCAGAGTCGGATTAATCGATTTTCGTGGTTACAAGCTTGAGGTGAATGAGTTCGATTATAAAGGCGAATACACTGTGGTCTATGAAGATAACGGGGTGACGATACGTTCTTTCCCTGCCATCCACGCAATAGACGGCTCGGTCAGTTACAGTCTGGAATGGAACGGATTGAAGTTTGTCTTTTCCAGCGATACCTACCCCAACAAGTGGTTTATCGAGTACGCCCAAGATGCCGACCTGGTGGTGCACGAGTGCTTCGTCGCGGTGCCCGACCTGGTAACCAAGATGTTCTTCACGCCTGAATCGGCGCTGATGGTCGGCACCCAGGTACATACCGCGCCGGAGGCTTTCGGCAAAATCATGAGCGAGGTGAAGCCGCGCATGGCGATCGCCTACCACTTCTTCAAGGATTACGACACCACCGCCGCCGTATACGAGCGCATCCGCAAAACCTACGATGGACCGTTAAGCCTGGCCGAAGACTACATGGTGTGGAATGTGACCAAGGATGAGATCCGGGTGCGTATGGCCGAAGTCGACCACCATACCTGGGCACCGCCCCTGGCCAGCCCGGCCGAACCACCAAAACCTGAAGACAGGCAAGCGCAGGCCCAAAAGCTGGGTGTGGACAGTCTGGACTTCAGCCCTTTTATCGCCGAAGGGGTGTGGGACGTGGACGATGTACTGCGGCCGATTTACCAGGAGGCAAGCAAGAAACTGGGACGGGAGTTCACCTATCCCGCTGATGTGAAGAAATAGCGTATAATCAACGACAAGTAACTGGCATCAAGCTTCCTTCCTCAAGGCTTGATGCCAGTTTCGTAAGGTGAACCGACAGAAACACGAGTCACTCAGCTGCCACACCAAACGACCATTCGATATTTGCCACATTGCTGCTCATAACCGAAAGAAAATCCCCCTCTACCGGTCGGGCAAAACAGGGGCAAAATACCAGACTTTCAACCCCCAGCTCCGCCAGCCGCTGCCCCGACTCCGCCAGGGGCGTATCTTCCCAGAGCATCGCTTTCGCCGGATGATGCGCAAGCAGCTGTTCGAGCTTTTGCCATTCTCCAGCCCCAGGCTCCTCGCCCGGCTCCCACATCACCATCTCCAGGTTCAGCTCATAGCGTCGGGCAAGGTACTGGTAGACCGGATGGGAGCCGAGTAACGGAACCCCATCGCTTTTCGCACAGGCGGCGGTCATGCGCCGGTCCAGCTCCTGCAAATCCTCTTTCAAGCTGCCAAAATTCGCCGCATATTCTGCCGTATTCGCCGGATCTTTGCGGACGAAAGCCTGGTAAACCGACTCTGCCTGCATCACCGCCTGGAAGAAATCGAGCCAGGTGGTAAACGCTATGCCGGTGTGGGAATGCTCGCCTCCCGGGCCATGGCTGTGAGTGACCGTGGACTCGGTCTCGATGAGCTTGTCCCGGAATTGCCTGGAACTGTCGATGGTGCGCAGCATCGGCAGGCTGACATTATCAAGCCACTTCGCATACCCCGCGCCGTTTATAATAATGAGATCGGCATTCTGGTAGCCACTGATTGTCGCCTTATCCGGCAGCCAGAAAGCCGGATCGATTCCGGCAGGTGCCGGAAACACGACCTCGACATTGGCGCCGCCGATCCGCTCGGCAAAATAGGCGAGCGGATAGTTGACGACATAAACCTGCAGTCGTGATTCGGCGTAACCTGCAACAGGCAACAACACGGAAAACAGAAACAAGAGCAGAGTACATGCTTTGGCCATGGCGTTGTTCCTCTTTGAGCTATTATTAAATGAACATACTGGTTACCAGTAACCGGTCATACTGTCTGATCGCCGCCAGGATAACTGCACTGACCAGAGAACTGCCCAGAATCAGTAAAACTATCTCGGCGCCCAGCAACTTCACGGTGGTCATCCTGCTGCAGCCAAGTTTGGATATGACCTCGATCTCTTTTTCGCGCAGCCTCAACGACAGTGAAAAAACGAGGAGCAGCGCCAGCATGGTCGCGAATCCGACCAGCAGAATAACCGCATCGAGCACATTGCGGATCTTGAAGATCGTGGCCAGCAGGGTATCGACCACATCCTTGGGGCGTATCAGTTGCAGTGTTGTCTCCTGCTCCAGATACCTGCCGCGGAGGATGGTGCCCGATTTTTCGTCATTGGGCACCACCAGCACGGCGGTGAGAGGCAGGGAGTCCGGCTTGCCGTGCAGATGAAATGAACCGATGTTTGCCTCCGTGATCTCGGTAAACTCGATGAGCTTGGCGTTGGCGGTGACGTTTTGCTCCTCACGCTTCAGGATTACCGTGCTGTCGTCGGTACGGGTGACGTCCTTATGGCCGTGGGAAAGTCCCTGGATCACCCAGGCGGTCTTGACATCGACGAAGACAGCCCGGTCATCTGGGCTGTGGGCCGGCTCCAGCACACCGGTGATCTGCATCTTCAGGGGATAGACACCGGCGATATCGAACATGGTCTCCGGGGAGCTGACCAGGCTGTCTCCCACAGCCAGATTCAGGCTTTTGGCCACCTCGGCGCCGATAACGCATTGCCCCAGCATGGTAAACATATCCCCTGCGGCGAGCTCAAGCTTCCTGAAGGAAAAGTAATCGACAGAGGTACCGACAATGGGAAAGTCACGGGCCTCAAACATCACATGCATCGGGATGGGGCCGGCCAGGCCGCTGTCTGCCACCTCCTCCACTGCGGACATGCTCATCGCCTCAGGGGCTTCATCGCTGAAATAGAGGGAATTCATCACCAGATCCAGGGCGCTGCCCTTCATGCCGAGCAGCAGGGGGCTCGCTTCAGCGCGCAGAGCCAGCTGCCGCTCGCTCTCCTGGAGAAGAATTTCGAGCGCCAGAGGCAATACGGCAATGATGGTGATGCAAGCCAGGATAACCAGCGACTTGGAGGCGTTGAACTTCAGATATTGCCAGGCAAGATAGAAGCTGTTCATACCTCCTCCTTAGCGGCAAAAAAGTCCCGAAAATCGACTACCCGGTCAAAGTATTGGAGCAGCTCATGATCATGGGTTACAGCCAGGACCGTGGCACCCTGCTCGTCCACGGCCTGAAACAACAGCTGCAGGATCTGTCTTTTATTTTCTGGATCGAGATTTCCCGTCGCCTCATCGGCCAGAATTACCTCAGGGCCCGGCAACAGTGCCCTGCAGATGGCAACCCGCTGCCGCTCACCATGGGAGAGATCGGCCGGGTGATGATGAAGCCTTGTCGCAATTCCCAACTGCTCCGCATACCAGTGGGCTCTTTGCCGCACCTCGGCATTCAGCTTGAGCGCACTGCTCACCCGAAAGGGGTGAAGGATATTGTCCATCACCCTCAGATAGTCGATAAGTCCAAAATCCTGGAAGATAAAACCGATATTGGTTATACGGAAATTCCTTCTCGTCGAAATCGAAGCACCAACCGTTTCAAAACCGTTTACCGTGACCATTCCCGCCCCGGGAAGCAGGATGCCGGCAACCAGGTTCAGCAGCGTAGTTTTGCCCGAACCGCTTGGCCCAATGATGGCAAGTTTCTCTCCCCGATCAATACGCAATTCAGCTACAGAGAGCTGAAAATCTCCGCCGGGATAGAAAAATTCAACATCGTTCAGCCTGATCATCGTTTCAATCCGTTGGTCTTTCATAGCCTGTTGACCCGGGAGCAACCCGCTCCTCCCCCAGCACTTCGATGCCAATGATTTTCCAGGACCCATTCACCGCACCGATGGTGAGGATCGCCTCATAAACGTTCTGCCTCATGTGCACATGTCCCCAGTGCCCCACCTTCCCCAGGGCGGCCCACCTTGTCCTGACATCAAGTTCACCTTCCTGCCTGACTGCCTCAACCACCTCAGCAGCAAGCACCTTCACCTGCTTTATCTTCGCCTGGGCACCTCCGGCCTGCTCTATCACCATCGATTTTCTGCTCTCGAGATAGATCTTCGAGAGCATCTCACCGCTGACACTGATTGCCAGCTTGTCGTAAACATCCTCCTCGTCTCTGAAATCAAAGGCCCGATAGATGTTCTTCAAGAGGCTTTGGGTTATCAGCCTGGCATCTTCCGAACCGATCCAGCCCGCCCGCGCCTGGGAGCCGATGGAAATTCGAAAATGGGGCAGCATGATGCCGCCGATGAGTAAAAGTAGAGCTATCACAGCAAGGTGATATTTGATCCTCTTCTCCTGCCGGTATCTGATAACAGCGACAATCAAGAGCACAATGACCAGCAAACCGCAGACCAGGCTTACTACAGACAGCCTGAAACCTCTGTGTTTGTCGGCCACAGCAACGCTATTCACTGTGGGTATCCGGTATTGCTTCAGGTGGTTTCTCCACCTCAGAATATTGTCATCCGGCGTGAGAGAGTATGGAAAGGGGCCCGCCGGATCGGTCATGCCTGCAGCCACCATATTGACACGCTCGGAAAACAGATCCCAGCTGGTAACCACTTCCTGGGGAATCCCTTCGGTAAGGTAGGTGATGACCACACCAACCATGGCGGTGTTGAGCGTTAACCGCTCGGGGATCTCGATAAAACGGCTCCAGGTCGGCGAAGATTCCACAAAGGCGGTCCGGTCGAGTATCGGCTTGAGCCTCTTGCCGTCGATCAGCACATTTTCCCGCTCCAGGAAAAACTTTGCGACCTGCTGCCGAACCCGGTCGAACTCCTCTTCTTCGATAAACTCATTCCCCTTGAGGCTGAAGTCGAGCCAGCTCATCATGTCCTTGACGCGCACCAGTATCTCGTGGCGCACTTCGTACGGCTCGATATAGAGATAGGTGCGAACACCGGCCTGCAGCGCACGCTTGAGCTGACGCTTTTCAAAAGCCGAATACCAGGGATCATCCCAGTCGAGATTGACAGTGTTGCTGGACGTCAGGTTGCGAAAATCGACCACCGGTACCCCCTGGTGATAACAGATGAAACCGATCGAGGCAGTTGGAAGCCCTCTTGAATCCAGCTCAGGGATGATGGTCAGTGAATCCGGACGCCGGGTGAAGGGATAGGTCAATTCCACATAGAGCACCCGTTTATCGTCAGGCGGGCCGGGGATCGGCCGCCGGGTATAAGGGTTGAGCTTACCGGCAAAGAGCGAGGTGCGTTTCACCCGCAATCTCGGTTCAACCAGATCGAGCCGGGGTATCAGCCTGCCACCGCTGCCGGTTGAAATCTGCAACCGTTTTTCGGAAAATCGCTGCAGCCGTTCGCCAAGGTCGGGCCTGTCATGGGAAGCTTTTCGGAACAGCTCGTCTGGGATAAGCTCTTTAAAAAGCAGTAAATCTTCAACAAATATCTCCAGCTTGATTTTTACGTGATCCCGGTTCACGTAAATTTCCGCAATATTCCTCGCATTTTCCGCACCGGTAAAATTCACCCAGTCCGCATTGGCATAGGGTGCGGAATGCAACAAAGTTACAAGCAGCAAAAAAGTTCGAATGGTGGTTCTCAATTTTCGATGCTATCTGTACTCTTAGAGGTTAATTGGATGAATTACGATGAGTATATCAGCTTGTCAGGAAAAGCCAAAATAGCCGACAGACATGAACCTTTTCCCCGTCAGGCATCATGACTTCACAGCTCCTTGCCCTGTCCTGCCATCAAGTGAGATTTTCCGTGACGACCTACGTGTCGGCAAGGTGCTGGCAATGGCCGTGACCAGGATCGGAAGGAAAATGATCGACTTCAATGCCGTGGACAACCCCTCCTGATCCGCCAGGTTCCCCAGCAGAGGGGCCACCATCCCACCTATGGAAAATGCCACCCCCAGGGTCATGCCTGACGAGAAGCCAATATGGTTGGGGAGGTACTCCTGTCCCAGCACAACAGTTGGCCCATAGGTGAACAGGAGCAGCGCACCAACCGTTGCGATCAGCACATTTGCCACAAAAACATTTTCTACCAAAAGCAGTGCGGGAAGCAAAGGTATCAGCAGACAGCACCCCCCAACAACGATTTTCTTGTGGCCGAACAGATCTGCAAGACGGCCCCCCAACAGGTTGCCGAAAACACCACCCGCAGAAAAAACGGTGAGCGCCGCAGCACCTGCAATCTGCGATTGCTGGAGCACATCGGTCCAATAAAGCGGAATAAAGGTAAACAGACCATAATAGATAACAGACTTGCCGATGATGGTGAGCGACAACGCCGTAAACGCAAGCCAGTTATCGTTTCTGCAGCTCTCACCCTCCTGATCGGTGGTGCCGACTGCTCCCCGCAGCTGCCGCAGCCGATCATGCTGCAGGATAATGAGTACCGCCACCAGGGAAGCGGGCAGCATGGTGATCGCCACTCCCTTCAACCCAAATGCCAGTACCGCTGCGGTTATCGCGAACGGTCCGATCAGAAAGCCCAGGACACCTCCCACACCGAAAATACTCATGGCAGTGGCCTTTGCCTCACCGCTGGCATAATTGACCATGCCGGCGGCATCCGGGTGAAACAGGGCACTCCCCAGACCGCTCACAATCACGGCGGCAATGAGCAAACCATAATCCGGGGCTACTCCTATCAGGGCAAACCCCAGGCTGGTCAGCATCACCCCTGCGGAGATGGTCCACGTCCCGCCAAACCTGTCCGACAGATATCCGAACAACGGCTGCATGATGGTGGCGGTGCCGGTGAAGGCAAAGACAATAACGGCCGCAGCGGAATAGGACATATCGTGCCGCAGGATCAAGAACGGTAACAAGGCGGGGATCGCGCCCTGATGCAGGTCGTTCACCATGTGGCCGGCGAAAAGAAAGCTTAATATTCTTGTATTCATAGCATTTTTCCAAAAAATTGGATTGAGGATTTCCACAAAGTATGTTGACTGTAGCAAAAAACCACAGATCCCCTTAACGCTATGACGACAAAAAATATCGATTTTCAGACAGATGTTTATGGGGCCGACTTTCCGGATATCCTGATGCGCAGTTCCAGGCAGGTCATGTCGATGTATGCAGATTATCCCGACGGATTGTACTACTCCATGCACCATCACCTCCCCTGCCAGTTTTTCTACGCCTCCAGGGGGGTGCTCACCGTCAAAACCGAAAAGGGCACCTGGATCGTGCCGCAATCGCACGCAGTCTGGATACCTTCCAATACCAGCCATCAGGTATTATCTCCCCACCACCTGACTCTCCGAAATATCTATATCCGGCCCGGGGCTGCACCAAACCTGCTCAACAAATGCGCCGTCGTCACAATGCCGCCCCTGCTCCGCGAACTCACTGTTTATGCAGCTGACTTTGCAACTGAATACAGCACCGACAGTCATGAAGAAAGGGTTATCGGGATTATCCTGGACCTGCTCCAGCAACTGGAAACCGTTCCTTTCCTGCTCCCCTCTCCCCAGGACAGGCGGTTGCAGGTTATCACCTCAGCTTTACTCGATAACCCAGGTGACACTCGAACACTTGAAGAATGGGGCCAGAAAGCGGGTGCGACCAGCAGGACGCTGAGCCGCCTCTTTCGCCAGGAGACCGGTATGAGTTTCAAACAGTGGCGTCAACAGGCGCGACTCATGGAAGCAATCGTCCGCCTGACCTCGGGAGAATCAGTCAATCTCATTGCCTTGAATCTTGGCTATAACAGCGTCAGCGCCTTTGTCGCCATGTTCAGAAAGCACATGGGAATCACTCCCGGCAAGTATATAGGCCGTAACGAATTTACTCATCTGGAGAAAGCTCCCCGGCCAGAATAACACCTTTTGTCTCAGAATCCGGCTCTCCGCCTTGAAGTCGAAAAAATCCCGAATCAACCATTTACCAGCACAACCAGCGGCAGTGCAGTGCGGGGTTGAAACGGAACCGTTCCAATAGAGTCTACCAGCTCGGGTTAAAACGCTTCGTTGATATTGAAGTAGAACCCACTCTCCCCATCACCGAAACCCAGATCGAGGCGCAGATTCATTCTTGGCTTCACTTCAAAGCGATAACCGACTCCTGCTGTCGGTAATATCTCGTCTGCATGGAATTCATCAAGGCTCGGCGCAATGGCTCCCGCTCCCGCCCAGGCAACCAGTCCATGTCGACCGGCAGGATTATATCTGTATTCAGCCTGGGCCATGACGAAGTGTTTATCCCTGTAACGTGACTGCTGATATGCTCGAAGATGGTCTGAGCCACATGCGGTAGAAAACTGGTACCAAGGGACATCACCCATGGTAAAACGGCCAAAGGCCTGCCAGGCAACGACATCATCGCCCCGGCCGACCCGCTGATAATCGCTGTATTCAGCCCTGACGACTTCAAAGTTACTGTCACTTCCGAGATCTTTGCGGTAAAGGGAGCCTTCCAGTTGAATCAATCTACCGCTATGCGCGTTAGTGACCATGTCTCGACTGTCATGGGATAAGAGCACGGTCAGTCCCGAACTGGTACCAGAACTCATAAGCTCACTCAAATCCAGATCCGTTCCGCTCTCCTCAACCCCCTTGGCCTTCTGGTAATTGAAGTCATAGCCAAAACCAGATAGGTGTCCCGGGCAACCCGTTGCATGAACATAGGGGGCACATGAAACAGCTGGTTATCGATCGATGTCTGATTACCACCGCTACGATTCTGGTCGTAGCCGATTCCATAATAATCCCGGGCTTCATTGGCTATTTCCACATCAAAATAGAGCCGCTGTCTGTCAGAGTTGAGAAAGCTCTTGTTGGATACTTCCAGACCATAGGAGCCGTTGGTTGATGCCAAACTGGTGATAACAAGCGATGAGAGCTGTGTATTGGGGTCATAGGCACCCGGCTGATAGGCGCCTACCGCGACCAGGGCCAGGCCGAACTCTTTATCCGGGCTGTAAAATGGACCCGGCAGAAAACTGAAGTCGATTGTTTTGTCAGGGTCATACTCCCCATCCGCACCCAGCCGCTCAAGCAAGTCGGAAACAAACCCTTCACTCATCTCCTCTTCACCGAATGCAAAGGTGTTACCCGGTAAAAACACCAGAACACTTACCCCGAACGCTGCCGATAACATTGCGTTTTTAAATACTTTCATTTCAATCATTCTGTTGTTTTTGTAGTTCCATCTGGTCAACTCTCCTGTTTTCTTTCGCTATTCGGCCAAACGCCTCCTGGGTAAAACCATTACGCCAGATATCTTTCGGAATATGGGAAAAGGAGAGTTGATACCCGGCCTCGACCCAAAGCCATTGGACCGCCAAAGTATCCAGTTGGTAACCATGCACCTGCCGGGGCAAGCGCAAATGCAGTGGAGCCGCTGGTTCGAGATAAAAATCCGTCAACTCAGACCAGCCATTGTGAATTTCGGCGAGAGATCTCGGTACCAGATAGGGACTTTGACTGTCTCCCATCTGGTAATGACGCTTCAGCAGCATAAACTTTTCCGGCAGCGGCTTACGGGAGTCCCACCAATGACCATCGACAACATCCCAGAGCAAGTCTGTCCTGTCCTGTTCAACCGCTCCGAGCTGCTCAAGGACAGCATACAGCCAACTGGTCATGTGCTGGTTATACTGGTCACGGGTTGTGGTGAGGTTATTGACGATCAGGGCATAGGCGATTTTGGCGCCCAGCATATTTGAATACAGATCCTCGAATGAGTACGCTGATACAGCTTCCGACCAGGGTTTCCAGCTGCGATAACCATGCCACTGGGCCAGTTCATGAGCTTCAGCCATGAAATACGCCTGCCGTGCTGCCAGTTGCGCACTGATCTCCAATCGTTGCTGCGAACTCAACTCACTGCTGTCAAATGCGGTGAGCCGGATCTCTCTGGGGCCAATTTCTTCAGGTAGGGAGATAGTCTGTGATTCACCCAGATCCCGAAATATTCTTTGAAAAAGGGCGATAGTGTTATCCGCTGTATCCCGCACATGGGCAAGGTCAATAAAGCCGCCGCGCAAGGTATAGATCTGCCCGTTGCCCTCAGTGGCGCGGCGCCCCCCGGGCTCTTTTCGCTGGTAACTTAAAACACCTGCCTCATATGCATGAGCGCCAAGGCTGTCTAACTCCAGGGTGTTTGCGTATCGAAACAGCGGTACCTGAAGACCTGCGACCTGAACCTTCTGTGAATTGCCCACAGCGCAGCAAGGGCGCACAGCCTCGGGTATAACCGATAGCCAAGTCCAAGCATCAGGCTGCGGCGATCACCGAAGCCGGCTTCAATGAGGAGATCTATGTTATCCGTCACTCCTACCTGGCCACCGGTGATAGTATTCCACTTATTGGTGAGGCGTTGCTCCACCTCGAAACTGCCATCGAGGTTTATGCCTACATCCCTGATAAAACATAAGGTTTCGGTAATTCATGCCCACGATCGTATGCTTCCTGTCCCCAGATCGGGAACATGCGATCATAAACGAATCGCTCCTGCACATCGTCTATTTCCGAAAGCTCCTCACTGGCTAGAGCAACATTGCCGAAAAACAAAAAGCAAAGAACCAGCAGTAATTTCTTCATTTTTTCAACTCACACACCAGATGAAATTGCTGGCGCAATCAGGCTGAACCGAACTGCACAGTCATAACGACACAACGGCAGCGGCTGCAAATAATTTATAATAACAAAGTCTTAAGAGGATAAACGTACGGAAACAAACCGAAACTGCATTGACACGGCTCTTTTAGCCGATAAATGAAAGATCCTGCACGACATCTGAGGGCGTGACTCTAGCTGTTTTGCACTTCACTGGCAATCTATTTCGAATCTGAAAAAGCACAAAACAGCAAATTGCCTGACCGGCAACATGTAACACTTTGAAAGATAAAATAAAGCATCCATATCAAAGGGTTTACTGTAAATCACAGTAAACTGACTTGCGGCAAAGACCGTTGAGAAAATCGTACTCAAGGTGAGCGAGCAAACCCCGTATTTTTCGATGTGGGGTCGGCTATGAAAGTTCGACTCAGGTTCTCAATCCCGGCAGTTTTTCATAAGCGCCGAACAACAGAATCATTCTGGTTGAATACCCAAAGTCTTCTATAGGCGGATCACAAAACGCCGGCCCCTGCACGAAATACACGAATTAATACTATTGAATATAGATATTTAAG
Source organism: Desulfosediminicola ganghwensis (assembly GCF_005116675.2). NCBI lineage: Bacteria > Pseudomonadati > Thermodesulfobacteriota > Desulfobulbia > Desulfobulbales > Desulfocapsaceae > Desulfosediminicola > Desulfosediminicola ganghwensis. The sequence continues at coordinate 900,922 of NZ_CP050699.1, read as the reverse complement.
AGAATCGTCCGTCTCTACAGGTATACTTCATCTACTTTCAGGACAACTGATTATCCATGGCGTTCATTGAAAGGTAGAAACGCTTGTCCCGTGGCCAACCCGAACTGATTTACCCGCAAAACGTGTTATTTTTCTTTCATAATTCCGATCCTTTTTTAGAAAGGGGGAGCACCTCATGACCTACACCGACTTCAGACCAATGAGCACGCGACTCCATTCTGCACTCATTTCCCTTCTCCTGGTGCTTGCCTTCAGTCAGCACCTTTATGCGGCCCAGCCAGACAATACACTGATGTTAGCCAAAACCTACCAGGGACAGGTATTGGATGAACAGTGGCTCTGGAGTGAAAAGCTGGATGGAATCCGGGGGGAATGGAACGGCAGCAGGATGTTGACCAAGAAGGGTAACCCAATAGACGTGCCTGCATATTTTACTGAGAACTTTCCACCTTTTCCGCTATCCGGTGAGATATGGGGCGGAAGACAGACTTTCGAGAGTACCGCAGGTATAGTCGCCACCTCCGGCGAGGATAAAGGCTGGAACAGCTTGAAATTTGGAATCTTCGATGCAAAAGACTCCACACAGCCCATCGAAAAGCGTATCAACAGGGCCCGTGAATGGTTTGCCAAACACCCTTCCCGATATGCCTTCGTTATACAACAATCCCCTGTGCATGGAGAAGAGCATCTACAATCACTGCTCAAAGAGATCGAGGCAGGAGGCGGCGAAGGTATTGTACTGATCCGCAAGGGCTCAAAATACCAGCGAGGGCGATCAGTCGATATACTCAAAGTCAAGAATTTCACTGATACAGAGGGAGTGGTAATCGGCTACGTTCCCGGGAAAGGGAAACATGAAGGACGAATGGGCTCACTTGTGGTCGAGCTGTACCAGAATAGAAATATACGGTTTAAAATCGGCACCGGTTTCTCCGATCAACAAAGAAGCATCCCCCCACCAGTTGGCGCGCTGGTCACCTTTAAGCATACGGGCTTCTATAAATCCGGCAAACCGAGGTTTCCTTCATTTATACGCATTCGCAGCATGAGCGGCGAAATGCTGTAGAACTCACTGACAGGCCTATTCAGCACCGCCAAACAGATATATTATTACAAGTGTACTATCTTCTCAGAGGAGGTCCCGCCGGCACTTCCTCTGGGAAGATAACCATCGCTGTCTGCAGCGAGGTGGTTTGTGGCTGAAGAGGTGACCCGCCAAACTCATCACTGAATGAGCTTACCGTCTCCATAACTCTCTGGCCTTGAAACAAATCCAGCTGATTTAGATAGTATTTCCCCTTGGAGAAAAATTCACTTTGACCTGCAACATATAACCTGAACGGACAAAGCCATTGGACTACATGATGCCCGCAGACACAAAAATTGACCTTGTATTGAACGTTATCCGGCTGGCGGAATACGCCCACAGAAACCGGCCACAAGGCCCTCATTTTCGCAAGGCCCCGCCAAGGCAGGATCGCGCCTGTTATTTCGTCCATCCAGCCGAAGTTGCCTGGCTGCTCGCCGATGCCGGCTGCAGCCATGAAGTTGTCGCTGCTGGTTACCTCCATGACGTCATCGAGGACTGTGGTTATACAACCGAACAACTTGCCGATGAAATCGGCAACACCTACGTAGCAGAGCTGGTTGAGTGGGTTTCACGGCCGAACGCAACAGCCCCAGACCGCCTTAAACCCGCCTTGGAAATACGCAACAGCAATTATCTGGAACGAATCAAACGGGCACCGATCGACGCGCTGAACCTGAGCTGTGCAGACAAAACTGCTAATTTGCGCGAAATGTGCCACTGGTCAAAGAAAGGTTACCTTGTCGATGAATTCACCAGCCGGGACCACTCAACCCAGCTGGTGAAATTTATTGCCTTGAATGAGGTTTTCCACGACAAAGTTATCCCTCAAATTTACACCCGCTTTCAAAACACTTTAGCTTCCTTTCAAGGCCTGGGCCAATAACCAGCCCTGCCATTCACCAACCAGCACTCGTTCAAAAGGATTATGGTGTGTTCTGTTTTCAGCTAGCAACCGATGATTTTACGGCGAAACTTCATTTAGGGTGTCAGCCCCTTCAACTGTTTCAATGTATCTGGCCTAAGTGATATACTATTAGTACGAAGACCGTCAGAGATACGCAGGGGCTTTGAGAGAATGCAATTCAAAACAGTTCAGCGGTGAGATCTGCCGTTAATAATACTGCTGCCGCCATCTCCGTTGCATCGCCATCGACATGTAATCAATGCATCGGCCAGGCAGCCATTCTCGACCATGGAGGGATTGCCATGAAAATTGAAAACATTCTCCTGCCGTTTGACGGCTCCACCCATTCAGTAAATGCTGCAAGGTATGCACTTGATTTGGCTAAGTTTTACAAAGCGCACATCAACATTCTTCACTGCTATGACGAGTGGGATGCAAATTTAACGGAAATTCCTGAAAACCTGATCCTGGAAATCAAGGCAAACAGGAAAAGAGAGGCGGACAAAATGTTGCAAAAAGCCGAGGAGCTTTTTAAAGACCAAGGTGTTGGCTACTCTCTGGAAACAATCAGCGGTGAACCCGGCCACGTGCTGTCAAACCGATCAAAATCCAAGAAGTATGATCTGATTATTATGGGCTCTCATGGCCATTCCGACATCGCCGGGTTATTCCTGGGAAGTGTCACCCATAAGGTGCTCAACACCATTTACTGCCCGGTATTGGTTGTGCCATAAGCTGCAGAGCCGGATATCAGATCTCCTCAAGGCAAACATCGAGACCGTACTCTCAAGATGAGTTCGGCCTCGATGTAGAATGAACAGAAATACAGGCCTTCTACCTTTCGCAGTCAACCGTAATCGACCTGAGATCTGCCCAAAGGGCCTGTCGGAAAAACTCCTCTGTGCGCAGTCCAGCTTTACCCGCTTTTCCGGATTGAGTTGAGCAGAAATTGCAATTCGCCCAACCCCATCAGTAAAATGGGTTTGGGAAATATTTCTTGCCGTCGAAACTGTTGAAAAAAACGTTTGGCGGTTTCGGCAATCCGGCTATTTTCCAGGCAACCATCGGATTGCAGAACTGCTCCGTTACACAGTCCGCCGTGGAAGCATGAACATTTTTGCACACATATCTCATAATCGGAAAGTTATCGAATTTCCGGTGATACGCCCTCATAAACATGATGATGTCTCGTTGCTCTCTCCCCAAATGGTCTATTCCTTCCTGTGCCGCCAGGGCCTCGGCAACATCCTCGTTCCAATCCTCGGCGTGGCAGAGAAATCCTTCCACATCTATCTCTATATCAACATTTCCAACATGTAACTGTCCCATAACAAACCTCCGTGGAAAAAACTTTTCCCTTCAATCGGAAGATTAGCCTCCGATCATAATTAAAAAGTAATAGCTGGCGGCAGGTTGTCAAATTTGGCCGGCGGTTCTGAAACCATGTAAAGTCTATAAATTACAATCTGTTAATCCTGTTTTTACAAACAGAGCAGTAATAATCCCAAGAGACTCCATCTTGAGATAGTGTTCAAACCGAATTGACACATCACAGCCACGGCTTTATTGCACCTGCTGTATCAATGTTATGGCTTGATGAGTGAGGAATAATTCGAATGAGAAATGCTCGACATGACGGGGCCGGCGACGATTCTAAAGCAGGCATTTTTTCCAGTTGATCGACGACGATCAAGTGTATGTAATAGATTGGATATTCAGCTAACGTGCAAATCTTATCTTCTGTGCCTCATTGATGCCTTGATGGTGTCACCGGGCGACTCACCGTACGCTTTTTTATAAAGCCCGGCAAAGCGACCAAGATGGGCAAATCCAAATTCATAAGCAATCCGTGTAACCGAATCATCCGGAGCTGGGCACAACAGACGCTGTCGGGCATTTTCCAAGCGTACCTTCCTTAGAAACTCCGAAGGGGTATATCCCCTTTCCCTCTGGAAAGACCTGTATATTGAACGAAGACTGTGCCCGGTTGCCAAGGCGACAGTTTTCATATCCAATGGGTTCCCGGCGTTTGCCTCCAGAAACTCTTCAACTTTCCGCACCTCTTGCAAGCTTGCAAACCTTGTCTGCTTCTCCATTATTTTCGAAATGCTGGAAGGCAATTCCAGTAAAATAAAAGAATAGAGTGCCTGCTGGAAACTCTCCTGGGCAACCGGTGAATCAAGCATGCCGTTTTTTCTGTTCAATTCGTTGATAAAATTAGAGAAAATAGCAACAAATGAGCTGACTTTCGGTGACTGCAGGTTGAGCTCAGGCTTGAAAAGAATCTTTTCTGTAAATTTTTCTCCACTCCAATCGAAAAGAAAATCCCTCAGCTTACTTTCATCCAGAAAACAGACCACGGACAGAGTATCGTCTCCGGAATAATACTCCACTTTTTGATTGGGGGACAATACGCTTACCCTGCTATGGTCAGCTCTTGAGACTCTGGTGCCATTAATGGTACAGAACAGGCTCCCCCTTATGCAGAATTGAAAAGCCAGCTTCCCTAATGCCCCCTCCGGACCGCCAGTTGCAATCTCTTTGGTAAAGCAATTTGAAATGATCGTCATTTTCGACAGATTTCGTGCGTAGCTGTGCGCTATGAATGGCCGCTCCCCTTTCCCCGGTTCGATGACTACTTTCTGCTCAAACACATCAGTTAAAAAACGCCTGGTACCTTCTACACCAGCTTTTTGCAATACTGGAAATTGTGAAAGCGGTGTTCCGGCAAAACCTAAGGTTTCCATAGCTATCATCAGTGGTTGTAAGGGAAAGGTAGAATGCTGTTCGTATCATTTACCCACAACCCAGCCTAACTGTCAATCACCCTCATCTTTTAAACCTGCCAGCAAGATGACAAGCTAAAGGATCGGCATGGTGTTTTCCTATAGCGCACATTCATGGAGATAAACAGCTTGAGCTACCGCTCCAGTTCGACGAACACCGGGGTCCCCCGAGTCCATTCCCCGCCACTTTCTGGCAGAAATCGGATAGCAAATGAAACGCTGCAACTTGATAATAAAGAGCATGGAGTCGCATTAACCGGTTATTTGGCAGCTTTTCCTACTTGAAGCCACTCCGGGCCAAAGTCATCACCAAAGGAAGCACTCAGATAAAAGTAATCATTACCAGGTAATTACGCCTGCATCAAAGGAGGGGGGGCATGACAAAATGGGAAGTCTTGAATTGGTTAGGAACATCATCGCTTCTGATATTGTCAATCTTAATCACTCACACCAGCTACGCGGAAAGTACTGCCACAAGTATGGATGATCCCAACCTGACCGAAGAATGTCGGCGCCTCCGTTCCGACATTAACGCTGATCTGGGAGAGATTCTCGGGGCCGGCTGTGAACCTACGACCGGCCAGATGTCCAAGCTCATGGACAACCCGCTTGGCAATGTGGCCATGTTCATCAACCAGTTCGACGTCTATTTCATGGAAGACCCAGCCACCGGTATAGACGAAGTAAAAAGTGGCTATACCGGTATCCTGCAATTTCCCAAAGGAATCGGAAGAGAATGGAACATCATCAACAGGGTTGTTTTTACAGTCCCGAGCATGCCATTGGATCAGGATAAAATCGACGCCGCCGGGGCAGGTAGCGACTATGGTGAGGGCCAGGGCCCGATCCTCCCCCCCGACAGCAACGGCCCCTTGCTTCCGGTTCAGGCCTTTGATGGTCGCACCACAGGTTTTGGAGACATGTATTACGTGGGGCTCCTTTCCCCGAAAGCAGGGATAAAGCATGAAACCGGCGGCACCTCTGTCTGGGGACTCGGCTTCGATCTTGGGCTGCCAACAGCAACGGAGGATGTGCTCGGCACAGGCCGTTGGTCTGCGGGGCCCTCTGCTCTTTACGCCTATCTTGGCCCCAAATGGAAAATCGGAGGGCTGTTGCAGCAATACTGGAGTTTTGATGATGATGACCGTAATGATGTCAATCTGACCAACCTGCAGTATTTCGTCTACTACGCGCTGGACGATACAACATCACTCGGTGCCGGGCCGAATATCATCGCCAACTGGGAGCAGAGCAGCGGGAACGAGTGGACAGTCCCTGTCGGCTTTGGCGTCAACAAAACAATCCAATTCGGCAAGATACCGGTTCGATTCGCGCTTGAAGCACACTATTCGGTCATTACACCCGACGATGTGGTCGGGGCTGAATGGGATGTCCGTTTTATGATTATCCCCGCAGCCCCGTCGGCATTATTCAGCTGGATGCAATAAAACCTGTCCCAAATGCATGGGTATCTGTGGAACTTATGGTGCCTGCCATCGGTTCATTACGAATACTGGCACCCCTGGTCAGGCTGGGCAGGTGGACGACAACACAAGGAGATTTATAATGAGATCCAGAACGTTGCTGTTACCCGCTTTACTGGTTTGGCTGCTCCTGCCGGCTCCCTCCCCGGCAGAACAGGCAGCACCCATCCAGCATGATTCTGAGCATTATGTTCTTCTCCACCAGTACCAGGATCAATGGGCGGCGGAGGATAAGGAAATCGACGACATGCTCGCTGAAATCCGCAGCGCAAACGGTGGCAAACGGCCTAATATCATATACATTCTGCTTGATGACATGGGCTTTGGTGAGTACGGAATTCCGGCATTGACCAAGGTCCGCGGAGGCAGAACACCCAGCATCGACAAACTTGCCAGCGAGGGTGTTACCTTTACGCGGATGTACGCGGAAAACATTTGCACTCCGACCAGAGCAGCATTCATGACCGGCCGACTCGCTGTCCGAACCGGTATGGAAGTCACCAAGGTCACACCACCGGAGGGAGTTGGCCTCAACGGTAAGGAGATCACAATAGCTGAGCTGCTGTCTGCGGCAGGCTACGCCACACATCATATCGGCAAATGGCATCTGGGGGATATCAAGGAAGCCTATCCAATCAATCAGGGTTTCGATTACGCCTCGTTCCCGATGCACAATCAGGTCTCATACAGTTTCACCACACGTGACGCTGAACTTGATGGAAAAACCACGGCCTTCACGCCCGAGGCTATCGACCCTGAATATGGACTCGACAAGACCTTTCGTTTATACGACTGGGTGACCCAGGTCGAGGGCCAAAAAGGTGGAAAACTGCGTGAATGGGGGATCGAGCCCGGTCAACGGCCTGACATGGAATTCTACAAGCGTGTCAACGATCGGCTCCAGGAGCAGGCGCTCGATTCACTGCGAACACTGGCCCAGGGAGACAAACCGTTCTTCCTGAATTACTGGCCACAAATTCCCGTCGCCGTTCTTCGTTCCACCGATGATGAGAACCAGACCCCCAATGGCGGCCGCTGGGTAAACGCCATGGCGGTTGTCGATGGTTACGTTGGCGAGCTCATCGCTGAATTGGAGAATCTCGGTGTCGATAACAATACCCTGGTCATCGTGATGGGCGACAATGGTGTGATGTATCAGGAGCTCGGCACGTCCGGCTATTCTGAATGGATTTTTCGCGGTCATAAGGGCAGTTCGCTGGAGGGGGGCCACCGTGTCGGCGCTTTTGCCAGGTGGCCGGGTGTCATTGAGCCTGGTTCGATGATCGGTGACATGATCTTCGTTGGGGATCTGTACACCACTTTTGCCCGCATCGCAGGTAACACCGACGGCATCCCACGAGACAGGATCGTGGATGGTATCGACCAGACCCCTCTGCTGCTGAAGGGAGACACCCATGGCCGCAGAGACTACATCCATCTCTACGAGATGGATCAATTACGGGCGACGGTGAAGCAGCAGTTGAAAATTCACTGGCCGGGCCCGGGGACCAATCCTGCCCTGGCCGGAATTTATAATCTGTATTGGGATCCGCGCGAGGAAAACCCGCTCAGGACTGGTGGCGTCTGGGCAGGTACGTCATTCGTGCGCATGCGCGTCCAGCACCTGCGAATGAAGGACAAGTTCCCTGACTGGAAACCTGCCCGGGGCATGCCATACGAAGATGTTGAAAATATTCGACCAGAATCTAAAAAAATGGTTGAAACCTGGCTCCAAATATATGGAGATGCCAAAGATGTGGTACTTGGTGTGGAATCAGCTGGCAACTAAGCTGTTGCGATCACTCATCGTTTCATAGAGAATATCCATGAAACGATGAGTGATTCCGTAAACTGCCGTATGGCTACCAGTAAATCTGTAAACCGGCCAGGGGGCCCTGCTGGAGTGCATCACAGGCATAGCTCTCCTCGCCGGAGCCACTCACAGAATCATGCCAACCAACACCTCCCCCATCGCTCCTCTGGTCAAAAACTATTGTAAAAGGTGGTTCTTTACCACCACCGCGCGTTATTGCTGCCGTTCCTGGTATCCAATGCATACTCAGAAAACAGGTAGCCCCCGTTTCAGTTATCTCCAGTCAAAACCATTCGACGTTAGTCACTTAGAGCCAATCTTACTTAAAGTAGGTGAGGGCAGACTGGAGGCTCAACAGTTTCAATAATCTTCTTCTAAATACCAAAGCTAAACTTCACGAAGTAAGCCGTGAGGAGCAAGGAGGGAGGGGGAATCAGATTCAATAATGCCATCGCATGCCTAGCCAAAATACTGAGCCAAAACGCTATGCAACATCTCAGTCTCCTAAGATAATTCATAGAAGCTGAACGACTGCAAATGTTGAAGAGCCATTAGAGATAATTAAGAAATTCATCATGATTCATGGTTCATGTTTCGGCTAGGCCCATTGCCAGGGATGGACTCAAACACGCTGGCCTGACAAGAGCTGTCAGCGGTTTCATACCCGCTTTTGAGATTGGAAAAAATCACTTTCTTCCAATCTGATTTTGTGAAAGAATTAGGCGTATTCTTGATTTTTTATCGCTTCGTCCATCGTTCATTACCCAGAAGTTTTTTAGTTACACGCAGAAACACACTGGCCGCCAAGCACGCCATAACCGCGGCCATTCGATCTACATTCAGAATGTAAACTCAGTGCGGTATTGCGCCATACATATCCGGCAATACCGTCGAGCAAGGTTTCGTGGTAAGAACACCGATTACAATCTGTATTTCGGCTCTACAATTCTACCCGTGCTAGAGAAAAACAGGAGAAGAGTATGCAGAAATCAACAACGTTCGTGATCAGCTGTTATTTTTGTGGGGCTATTGCCATACAGTTAGCCATACAGTTAGTTTTGGCATCTTTGGCCGGAGCGGCAGGCTTGTACCTCAACGAATTTGGTACACCGACCATGGCCACTGCCGGCGCAGGGGCGCAAGCCCTTGCCGACGACGCCTCCACCTCATTTCATAACGCCGCAGGCATGACTCGTCTTGAAGGCAACCAACTCATGCTTTCCGGCGGTCTTGTCTACACCGATATTCGATTTGATCCGGATCCCAACACCCCGGTGCCTGGCAATGACGGCGGCCAGGCGGGTGGCCCGGGGCCTATTCTCGGCGGCTTTTATGTGCACAGCCTGAGCGATGACCTGAAGCTTGGTCTGAATGTAATATCCATCTCCGCAGCCATTTTGGATTTTCAAGACGACTGGACCGGTCGCTACCTGCTTGAGGAGGTGACAATTTTCACAATCAGCTTAAACCCGTCAATCGCCTACAGGGTCAACAAAAAACTCTCCATCGGTGGCGGTGTTGCCATGATGTACGGCAGCCTGGACGAAACAGTTGCGGTGCCAATACAAGGTCAGGAAGACGGCTCGGTGAACATTGATGGCGATGATACCGAGTTCACCTTCAACCTCAATGCCCTGTATGAGTTTACCGATAGAACCCGTATTGGTTTATCCTATGCCTATGAGATAGAGCCCTCTTTTGGGGGCGACGTCACCTTGGATCCGATTTCGCTCTCCGCCGGAATAGATGCCACCATCACCTTCCCACAATTTATTAAACTCGGCCTCTTTCATGAGATAAATGAAGACTGGGCTTTTCTTGGCACCATCGGCTGGGAGAACTGGAGTGCTTTTGAAAATGTTATCATCTCAACCGCCAGAGGGGATCAGCGCCTGCCACGGAATTTTGATGATACCTGGTATTTCGGCGCAGGCTTCCAGTACACCATGGGCGAAGATTGGATCTTACGATTTGGCGCCGCCTACGACACCAACCCCATTGATGATCCCAAGGACAGAACCGTCGACATGCCGTTTGATGAACAAATTCGCCTGGCTTGCGGGTTCAACTATGCCTGGAGCGAGAATATCAACGTCGGGGGCGCCTTTACCTATGCCTATTACGGGGAGGCAGAGATTGAAAACAATCTGCTCATAGGCGAATTCAAAGATAACGATCTATATTTTCTCTCCATGAATGTGAGCTGGAAATTTTAGATCGAATACTTGGCAGTTAGCTTGCCAGCGTCTGATTCATAGGTAGCTGGCCCCCGCAGCCTCCTGTCCGCTCTTTTTCGAGCCGGGCGGGAGGTTTTTCTACGGCTGGCACCTGAGCCACCAGAGACCAGCCGGCCCTGCCCTCCAACCTTATGACAAATTCATCCCGCTGAGATCTAGATAAATTACTTCTCAATATCCCAGCCTCCTAGCTCCTAATCCCCTAACCCCATTTTAGTGTCGACCCGGAAAATGATATACTATTTGTAAGGGGTTTGTCGGAAATTCGGCACTATCCCCGATAGCAGGCTCTTTATGAATTGCCCAACGGTGGAAACCGTTGTGGAATTTGCAGCCGCCATCCCTGCGACACCGGGCCGGGCGCTTGCTTCGGTTTCGCAAGATGCGCACTCTCATTCTCGCTAGAGGAGGACTCGGCATGAAAATCGAAAAAATTCTCCTTCCCTTCGACGATTCCGTCCATTCCCAAAATGCTGCGAAGTTTGGCCTTGACCTGGCCAAACGCTATTCCGCCCACGTCAGCATCATCCACTGTTATGAAGAATGGAACGCCAGCGTCGCAGAGATTCCGGAAAAACTGATTATGGAAATCAGAGCCAACGCCAGAAGAGAAGCTGAAGCCCTGTTGCAAAGAACGGAAGAATTATTCAAGAATCAGGGCATTGAATATTCCCTGGAATGCGTCGACGGTGAACCAGGTCACGTGCTTGCGAACCGCTCAAAATCGAAGCAGTATGATCTGATCATCATGGGTTCCCATGGCCACTCCGACATTGCCGGGCTGTTTTTGGGAAGCGTCACCCACAAGGTGCTCAATACCATTTACTGCCCGATCATGGTTGTTCCGTAACCCCGGATCCCAGGTGGAGCACTCAATCATATCTGTGAACATCCAGCAGCCATGTGCAGATGACTTTATCCGGTAGTGCCCGATCTCCATGCAAGGGGGATGGAGGTTCGACAAGATGATGGATCAGCGTAAATTGCGCAAGGCGAAATATTGCCCACCAATAGAGGCCTTACTCCAATTTCAAATTTCCGATGATATCTCTAATCATTCGTCTACAAACAAAGAAGTTTTGAGCGAGTTCGATGACTGCGGTCACACCAACCTTGCCTGGAGGGAATTACACCATGATCAGACAGATTCTCTTGGGAATATTGGCGCCACTTCTTGCCCTGGGTGTAGCGAATAGCTCTCAAAACAGCGCTCAGTCGCCGGCCATCCAGCCCGAAGCGTTGGAAATACTGCACCAGATGAGCGATTACCTTAATTCGCTTCAGCAATTCACTTTCCATTCCGACAATACCATCGATACCGTGCTGCAGTCGGGGCAGCAGATCCAAATGAGCGCCCGGGCGGAGGTAACGATCAAGCGGCCAAACCAGTTCCGGGTCTACCGGCAAGGAGACGATTTCGACCAGGAGTTTTATTTCGACGGCCAAGCGATGACCTTATATGGCAAGACAATAAACTACTACGCTTCCATGAAGCTGTCGAAAACCGTCGATATAAACACCGCACTCGAGCTGGCCCAGGAGGAAGTCGGGCTCTCAATACCCGGCTCTGACCTTGTCTATCATGACGCCCACCTGGAACTCCTGGAAGATGTACAGTCCGGAATGGTGGTCGGCTCTAGCGTTGTTGATGGGGTGGAGGTGCACCATCTGGCTTTTCGGGGCAGTGAGGTGGACTGGCAGCTCTGGGTGGAAAAAGGAGAAAAACCGCTGCCGAGAAAGTATCTGATCACCTCGAAGTGGGTAGCCGGCGCGCCCCAGTATACTGCGGTGCTTTCTGACTGGAATACCTCGGCCGAGGTGGATGACTCCCACTTCTCCTTTTCGCCGCCCCCAGAGGCTGAAGAGATCGGCTTTATCCAGCTACGCCGCCGCCCCGGAGCCAATACTGGAGGTGCCCAATGATCAAGCATATGACAACCATTGCCATCGCAGCGTCCTTTTGCCTGTGTGGACCAATGCTGGTTGAACTTCCCTTCAAACCGATCCAGGAACTCTCTTTCCTCGATGTCGCCTACGCCGCTCGTCCGGCAGTGCATCGGCGCGCACACAGGACCGCGCGTCCGGTCAGAGGGCGAACCAGAGTCGATGTGGATGTTGATGGCCGCGGTCGCGCCCGCAATGTCGATGTGGATGTGGATCGTTACGGCCGCCATCGTAATGTGGATATCGACGTTGACCGCCGTCCCGCAGTCGGTGCTGTTGCCGTAGGGGCCGCCTTGGTCGGGACCAGGGTAGCGACCCTGCCAGGAAGCTGCACCAGAGTCGTGGCCAACACTGTGACCTATCACAATTGCAATGGCGTCTATTATCGGCCGTATTACCAAGGGAACGAGGTGGTATACGTTGTGGTGGATAAGCCATAAAAGATGCCTGGATATGCACTGTTAAACAGGCCCTCGGCAAATACTTTTAAGGTGGGATGTATTATACGAATCCTGGAGGCATGTTATACGCTTCCTGATTTGACCAACTCCCTGGCAAACAGGGCTCCCAGAATCCCAAGAGATTCCATATCTATATAGTGTTCAACTGACTCCCGGAACAGGATTGAACATTGGGCAGGAAACTCGTCATCGGCATCGTTGAAACGTAAAAACAGTGGTATTCGCGACAGCAACTGAAACTGGATGGAGAGATCGAAAGCTCCAGCTTCTGTGCTGACACCCCCGTCTATCGCCAGGCACGCCTGCCGCAGTTCCTGTAGCCTTCCAGCAAAGCAACGCTCTATCGGGCCGGTTGTTTCCCTGGCGAAATAGTGCAGGAGAGGCTGTGCATCCCTAAACGAATGGTAGGCCGTCCAGCCACCCTCTTCCGGTATTTCAGCGGGACACATCAGCAGGTATTTAAAGATCGCAATACACACCTCAAACCTGGCCCGCCGACCTTCAGTATCGACAATCCCGGCTTTCGACGCCCGATACTCATCGCCCAGCAGGTTAACCTGCAACTCTTCACCTGAACTCCTCAGATTCAGTGTGGCAGCCACAGCAGCAAAATCAACATTCTCAAGCTGAGTCAGATACTCGGTGTACGTTTTGTCGAATACTTCGTTCTTCATGTTCATGGATGCCTCAGGTGTACTTTCAGCCCGCATTTTTTTATTGATTCAGGCACGGGCTCATCATTTTTAAATTCCCACAAAAAATTGGAAGTTGAGTTGATCAGAAAGAATGTATTGCCAACAAGACTCTTTAGCCAATCCTGCATATCACACCAACCCCGGTTCATGCAATTTCTGCAGGCTATCATGGGAGAATATCACCTCAATATCTTAAATTTTGAGATCGATTTAACCGTCAGGTTGAGTAGAATGCAATGGTTTGAAACCTGGTACTGCTGTCTTTTATCCATCATAACGATAAATATTTAGGTTGCTATGCAAAAGTTTCTCTTTACTTCCATACTGTTGTTCACTCTTTTCCTTGTTCCGCATACTCTTTTCGCCGAAGCAGTTCAGCCAACAGCCGAAGCGGAAAATGTCCCGAAAGTTGAGAACGGACCATCTAACATGCTTGCCTCCCTGCTTGATCTGCAAAAAAATCTTAACGAGCAGATTCAACTTTCTAAAAAGAAACTGCAGGAGAGCACTTCCGAGGCAGAAAAAAAATCCCTGGAAGCTGAAATCGCCCAGCTCGACAAGCAGCTATCTGAAACAGCCAACGATTTCGAACGAATTGCCACCGGCGTTGAGCTTGAACTGTTCATTCAAAAGAAGCCCCAGAGCTTCAGCTGGAAAGATGAACTGGCGAGTCTTGTGGAGCCGGCCATCAAGGAAATGAAGCGATTTACCGTCAAGGCCAGGCAGAAGTCCAACCTCAAGGAAAAGATTTCGGAATTGGAACTGCTGACTCAAAAGGCGGAAGACGCTGTATTACACCTTGATGAGACCTTGAAAACTTCAACCGACAAGAGGGTTCAACGGGAGGTGAGTGCATTGCTGCCTGAGTGGCAGAATGTGCATAGCAGGTTACAAAACAAACTCGATCTCTCTATTGCCGAACTCGCCAATCTCCGTGCCCAGGAGGTCTCCCTGGTTGAAGCGTCGAGTAAATCTGTACGAGATTTTTTCCGGGCCAGAGGGCTGTACCTTATTGTTGCCATCACCACCTTTTTCGCTATTCTGCTTGGTTGTCGTTTGTTATACCGCCTCATTGTCAGACTGAATTTCAAGGTCAAAAAACGTGATGGCCAGCCGTACCAGTTCAGGATGCTCTATATCATCTTTCAGGTAATGTCCGTCATCCTGGCAGTAATGGGGCTCTTTTTTGTTCTCTACCTGGCCGAGGACTGGTTTCTGCTCTCCATGGCGATCATCTTTTTCCTTGGCCTTGCCTGGACGATTCGCCAGGGCCTGCCCCGCATGTGGCAGCAGGCCCGCCTGATGCTGAATATCGGTTCTGTTCGCGAAAAGGAACGCCTCATTCTGCACGGCGTTCCCTGGCGGGTTGCCTCCATCAATGTTTTCTGCAAACTGGAAAATCCAGCCCTGGATATGGAACTCCGGGTTCCTATTGAAACAATCATCGGTCTCGTTTCCCGTCCCTATCATCCGGAAGAACCCTGGTTTCCCTGCCGTAAAGGAGACTGGGTTGTGGTTAACGGAGGTTCACGCGCAAGAGTCGTGAGTCTTTCCCATGAACAGGTCGAAGTGGTTGAACGAGGCGGACGCAGGTTGACCTACCCGACAGAAATTTTCCTCGAGGCCTGTCCCGCCAATCTCTCCCGCAATTTCAGACTGCGCGTGCCTTTTGGCGTCAGTTACGGACTGCAGGATAAGGTGACCTCTACAATTCCTGCTGTATTCAATCAATATCTGCAGGAAAGGCTTGAAAAGGACGGCTACGCCGGGAATTGTCTGAATCTTCAGGTGGAGTTTCTCCAGGCCAACGCTTCCTCGCTTGATCTGATCGTGCTGGCGGACTTCGATGGCAAAGTTGCAGATATCTGCAAACGGCTCGAACGAGCCATCCAGAAATATTGTGTCGACTGCTGTACAGAAAACGACTGGGAGATCCCTTTCCCGCAATTGACTGTACACCAGGCAGATGAGGCAAACCTGCCGGACAGTCAAAATGACCCGACACCAACCATTGCCCAGTAGGGTTCGTTTGAAATAGCTGGTTCCTGTCACGAAATCAACAGGAACCAGCAAGGAGTCAGGCCTACGTGGCAGGTGCATGGGCGGTATACGTTAAACTCATATACTTAACGGCACATGCGCCTGATGTTACTACGCCAAAAATCCCCTATCTCCTCAGCCTCACTGGTGCAACACAACCGAGTCTCCCATCCTTTTTCGTCGGAGAGCCTGCTGCTTCAACGCCTGAATCACCCGGTCTGTATTGTAATACTTTAACCATAAAGATAATGGCAGCGCCTGAAGCATATTGTAGCGCTCGCTATTCATGATAAAATTACAATTTAATTACCGGATCCCGACTCGTGATCAACTTTTTATTGGCCCGTTCAGCTCCCCATGGGATTATAATAAAGTTACCTCTTGGGTATAACCGGATCGTCATTATCCCCGCAAAGTGCAGTAAGGCCAAAAGGAGGGAATCGCATGGACCAGAGAAAAATAGCAGCTGCAATAGACGGCTCTGATTATTCGGATAAAGTAGTTGATAAAGCAATTGAATATGCTCGCCTGCTCGATGCCAGGATCCTTCTTATTTACTGCCACAGGAAATTTCCGAAAATTCTGGGTCACCCTTACAGAGATCATATTATCTCCGCGATAATGGACGAGACCAATGAGACGGTAGCGCCATTCGTGAAGAAACTCACCGAAAGCAAAGTACCTTTCGAGGAACGATTCATGGAAGAACCGGCAGGATCGATGATTCCCCAGATTGCCGAATGTGAGCAGTGCGAACTTATAATCATGGGCTCACGCGGACTATCCAATATCGAGGGATTATTGATAGGTAGCGTCACCCACAAAGTTCTGCATATCGCCCACTGCCCGGTGCTGGTGGTGAAATAACGTCTCGCGGGACGTTTGCTCAACGTGATGCTCAACGACACCGAGTTCAACCTGATACTGGATCGCTACAACAGGCCCTGGAAAGGTTATAGAAAAGTCCGCAAAGGGCCTAAGAAACGAATCAGTTTACACATGGAGTCACTCGACTGCAGATCTGTTGATGAGTACCTGGATAAGCTTGCAGGAAATGCGGCTGAAGAAGAGGAACTGCTTTCATTTCTGCGTATAACCATATCCAGGTTTTTCAGAGATAGACAACTTTGGGCCAGTCTCAAAGATATGGTTTTTCCATCCCTGCTTCAACGAACGGATACGCTTGACATCTGGTCCGCAGGCTGCAGTTGCGGTGAAGAGGTCTATAGCCTGTGCATCCTGCACCATCTCCATTTTGCCGATTCAGGTTCAATTAAAATCCTGGCGACCGATGCCAACAACACCTGTTTAGAACGGGGCCGGAAAGGGATATATCAAAAAAGCAGCCTCCGGGAAGTGGATGCAGGTATATTCTCGACATACTTTTCACCTTCGAACAAGCGAAATGAATATGTAATTAAACCGTTGTTCAAAAATCGCATCATCTGGAAACAGCACGATTTCTTCACAGCACCGCCCGACAAAAGGTTTGATCTCATCCTGCTTCGCAACAACCTGCTCACCTATCATTCTCCGCACATACAGGCAGAAGCCCTGGACCGGATCCTGCGCACATTAAAACCGGAAGGGTTTCTGATAACAGGCTCCCATGAAAAACTGCCGGAGCTGTCATCCAACCTTATCCAAACAGATTTTTGCAGCATGGTCTATCAGCTCGTTGCCTGAGCATCTGCCTCCCACAGTTTATCCATTTCCTCTGCTATGCATTTGGAATTCCACCCTTTGCCGAACGCACGACCGCACTTAAGGTTCAATCCCCTCCCCTCATTGGATTATTCAGGTGCAGATACCGACCTTCAGATCTTTCAATTTCAGTTAATTGAAGGAAGGTCAAGACTGCAGCAGGAGTGCACCCCAGACCTATTAACTGTCTCTGATTCATTCTTCTGGGAAAAATCATGCATATACAGTTTGATTGCCTGACTACACGTTATTATAAGTGAAGAGGTGTGGTTGTGTTTAATTGTTGAGCAAACTTCAATAACCGCAGAAGACATCGAAAAAAATGGAATGGAGGAAATTTGCAACAGAATATCACCACCCGTCAGCCGTTTTGGGATCTTCTACGACAATTACCATCAGAAGAAGAGTATTATCTTGAAAGGTGGTCACTGCGTATGCAGCAGGCAGGTTACCTGAGCCTGACCACCGCTAAACGCGATGACTGTATGAACGCTCTGGATTGTTTTATCAAACCCATGCAATCACATTACCACCTGGGGGTGACCTCTCCGGATTTTGCCTGGCTCATCCAAAACCATGACCAATGGGCTCAGCCGCAAATTGAGACAGCCCGCAATCATCAGGGAAGGGGTGTAACCTGGGATATGTATCTTGGGTGTTTTAAAACATTCCTCCATAGCCTGTTCGATGTGATCGACCTTCTGAAAGCCGGGGAGGATGAAAAACATGGTGCTCGCAACCATATTCGACTCTATGGTGATGCACTGGAAGTTCTCTTTGTAAAAGACTGGGTTCAATGCCAACCTGAGGCGGCATCACACCAGCTTGACCAAGTAAATAGACTTCTAACCCTGGAAAAATGCCGTTTCGAAAATATCCTCAACACCACTTCGGACCTGATCTTTGTTATCGACAGTCACGGGATCGTCTCCAATATCAATATTGCTGTGCAACAGGTATTACCGAATAATGAAGTTCTCAATGCTCCAATCTGGGAATCACTGCCCATCGAGGGGCAGACTATGGATGAAATTCTCAAATATTATCCTGTCACCACTGCATTTGAGGTAGCTCCCTTTAATGATGGCAACATATACAGAATGCAGCTCAGCCCAATCAGTAATGTAAGCCTCGCAAGCGACGAATATCTCCTGCTTCTATCCAATATCACTCCACAAGCCCTTCAACGGGAAACCCTGGAACGAATTGTCTCCGAGCGAACAGAGGACCTATTGACCAAGACCTCCCAGCTTGAGGAAATGAACATCACACTGCGCAACATACTCAAAAGTATAGACAAGGAGCAGGAAGGTATAATCGACGACATTTCATCCAAGATCAGCACCTTCGTACTACCTGTACTTGATCGGATCGATGCCGAGCCCGACAGTTCGATACGTAAAGGATATGTCACCATAATCCGTGATCAGCTTGATCGACTCGTACATGGAAGTAAACTGGCGAACCCTGTTCTTTTGAAGCTGACCTTTATGGAAACCCGGATATGTCAGTTTATCCAGGCCGGGCATAGTTCCAAGGATATTGCAGACAACCTCAACCTTTCACTGGAAACAATTCAGACCCATAGAAAAAATATCCGGCGAAAACTAGGGCTCCATGGAAAAAATGTCAGCCTTTACGCCCACCTCAAGACCATTGGCCTGACCTTTTAAGCCATAATCTCACCCGACATAACTGACCGCTTTCCACAAGCATTTCATACAGGTCACGTATATTCGGTGCCGGTTCTGTTCTGCCATCATCAGATCCTTTTTGATAGCACTATTGATAACATAGCATCTTTTCCATCACTGGGTATATAGGCATACCCACTCTTTACCCATCTTCTCGTCTATGACTCTTTCACGAACCCGGTATAGTGGATCAAGATTGATGTTGAACTCCGGCCATGTTGTCTCGGAGACATCATGAGATAGCAACACTCGACCAACCACCCTGGAGGTTAGGCTCAATGAACAGAACCATTGCCTGCAAAAAGGCCGCAGCTTTGAGAAATTTCTTCTCCGCCATTCATTCGGAGCATCTCAGATCTGCAACAGATCAGATTTCCGAACTTTTCGAGATTGATTTCGAGGAGCCTACCGACTGGGTAGAAGTTGAATACGATTTCAACCGCCTCTTCGTAGGCCCGGGCACAGTGCCTGCGCCACCGTATGCTTCCGCCTATCTCGACGAGCCCACACTCATGGGAGCCCCCTCACTGGAAGTCAGGCAATTTTACGTGCGGCTTGGAGTTGCTGTCCCCGACCAGGGAAGCACCCCTGATGACTTTCTCGCGTTTGAACTCGATGCAGTCTCGGTTCTCGATGCAGCCAAATTCCACGGTGACCTGGAGCTGGAGCAGCATATCGACGAATTCATCACCACCCACATGTGTGGCTGGATACCCAGGTTCATTGATGCTGTAGAGAGCCAGGAGAACGTCTCTTCTCCTGTATCCACAGCAATTATGGCCTTGTCAAGCTGGCTCAAAAACGACTGCCCTGCTTTTAGAGCACCGAACAAATAACCGCGTTTATCAGACCACAAGAGGTACATTCAATGAAAGACAGGACAAACCTAACACTTAGCAGACGCTCTCTTTTGAAAGGAATGGCAGCTGCCGGAGCCGCATCCATCTTACCCTGCAGGCTGCTGACCCCCAAAGAGGCTATTGCCGCGGGCTTTGACCCAAATGAGTATCAGACCTTCCGCAACGCCTGCCCGAGAAACTGTTATGACACCTGCAGCATCAAGACTTACGTTCAGGACGGGGTCATCAAGTATATCGAAGGAGCCCCCGAGTCCACCTACACCAAGGGCGGACTCTGTGTAAAAGGCTATTCCTATCCCCGCAGGGTCTACAGCCCGGATCGAATTAAATATCCGATGATCCAGGATGGCCGTCGTTCCGGCAAATGGCGTCGGATATCCTGGGATGATGCCCTGGACCGTATTGCCAAAAAGATCCTCGAACTCAAGGAAACCGATGGCAACCTGCTTGGAATGGGGTTAACCAAATATTCCGGCAATTTCAGTATCACCAGTTACGGTGTCGAGGGCATGATGTCTTCGCTCGGTTACACCACCCGCTTTGTCGGCACTCCCTGCTGGCCTGCAGGTATTGACGCCCAGAACTATGATCTTGGCGATATGTGGTGTAACGATCCCGAGGATATGGTGAAATCCAAATACATCATCCTCTGGGGCGTCAACCCGGCCTGGTGCGCAGTGCACTCCATGAAATATATTCAGGAGGCCAAGAGACAGGGCGCCAAGGTTCTCGTTATTGACCCGATTTTCACCCAGACAGCCGCAAAAGGCGATGTATTCTGGCAACCAAAGCCTGCAGGCGACGGTGCTCTTGCTCTCGGTATGGCAAAGCATATCCTCGATAAAGGATTGGTGGATAATGATTTCGTAAACAGCCATGCAGTCGGCTTCAATGAATTTGCTGACTACCTCAATAACAACATTACAGTTGAATGGGCAGCCGAAGAGAGCGGTATTCCTGCCCAGGAAATCAGACAGATCGCTGAGGAATTCGCTACCGCTGATCCCGCAACCATCTGGATCGGCTACGGTATGCAACGTCATACCAATGGTGGTGCCTCCGTACGCTCCATCGACGCTCTGGTGGCCATGACCGGCAATGTCGGCAAGGAAGGTGGCGGTGCACGCTACGGCCATCTCCAGACCTGGGGATTCAACTACCACGCCATGATTCAGTCTCCACCCGAGGGCTCTGTAGGCTTCTCTGGTGCTGCCGCACGGGGCGAGTTTGATTTCACTGAGGGTGACAAATCGAGCTATTCTGACCGCACCGTCAATATAAACAAAACGGCCCAGGAGATCCTCGATATCAAGGACCCGTCGCTCAAACTGTTCTGGGTAGCCTGTAAGAACCCGTTTGCACAGGATTTTGACCGACCGAAGATGGAGAGAGCCTTCGATACCATCGACCTGGTTGTCTCTGCCGAGCAGTTCTTTACAGAAACCGTTGCCAACTCCGATATCGTGCTGCCTGTAACCACTCTCTTTGAAGAATGGACGGTAAACGTCTCATACTGGCATTACTGGATGGGCATCAATGAGCAGGCTATCAAGCCGCTGCATGAGGCGAAATCAAATCTCGAGATTGCTGCAGCTCTCTCCAAAAAACTCAATAGTCTCTCCCCCGGCTCATGTACCTTCCAGGAAGAACTGACCACCGAAGACTGGACAGCAAAAGAGTTCAACCAGGGCATATATGACTATTTCGGCATAAAGGACTGGAAAGATCTTAAAAATGGTCCGGTCAAGGCAAAGCTGAAATCTTCTGCCTCCTGGAGTGATAAGAAATTCGGCACCCCTTCGGGCAAGTATGAATTCAAGTCTGAAATCTGTGCCGAACACGGTCACAAAGCCCTGCCTGAGTTTAAAGAGGGACGCAAAGCATACGACAAGTTCCAACTGCTTACCCCGCATACTCAGTTCGCCCTTCACTCACAGTTCGCCAATCTCGACTGGATGAAGGAATTCAACAAAGAACCATTCGTCTACATGCACCCGGCAGCAGCCGCGGCAAAGGGCATAAAAGATCTCGATATGGTCCGGGTCTTCAACAAGGTCGGTGAGCAAAAGGTCAAAGTTAAACTGACCGATAACGTTTCGAAGGATTGTCTCATTATGTACGAGGCATGGTATGGCAAAAATACCGATTTTAACGTCCAGAATCTTGTTGATGATGAGTCTGCCGATATGGGAGCGTACAAAGCCGGTGCCCCAGGTGCTGCTATTCATGGTCAATTTGCCGATATTGAGAAGGCCTAAGGAGCTATATAATGAAGACACCAAATAAATCAAAAAAACAGTACGCATTTCTGGTAGATTCTGAAGACTGCGTAGGTTGCTATTCCTGTGCCATGGCCTGCCGCAACTACTACCACCATGAACAAGGTGTGGTCTGGAGAAAGCTTTACCCGCTGCAGGAGGAGAGCTATCCGCACCGCGAGCGCGCATTTTTCTCACTGGCCTGTAACCACTGCGAAAACCCTGCCTGTCTGGCCGAATGCCCTGCCGACGCCTACACCAAGCGTGAAAAGGATGGTATTGTGGTCCATCACCAGGAGAAATGCATCGGTTGTCGGAACTGTCTCGACGCCTGCCCTTATGGCGTGCCACAGTTCAATGAAATTGAGGATCGGGCCGAAAAATGCAGCCTCTGTCATGAGCGGATTGACGCCGGCCATAAACCGGCCTGCACCCAGTCATGCCCAACCAATGCCCTGCGCCTGGTTGAACTGTCGCAACTGGCGGGAAAAAAAGTGGTTCAGTACCCTGCGGGCCACCCAAAAGAAGAGCAGATCAACCCTTCAACCAGGTTCATCCTGCCGAAGGCTCCGAAAATAATACGTAGATAGCTGTACACGCAGCAATCTGCTGTAAGATATACGGCCCGGGTGCCGGGGATTGACCTTTCTCAATCCCCGGCACCTGCATCTGCACCCATTGGCCCAGCCTTGTCGCGACCCATTCCAATAGAGTTCATGGGAGATCATGAGACATTCGAAACTCAGCGCCATTCCCCCCACCTCTTCGCCCTCATCAACTCGCCGGGATCGTGTCAGTCAGCCCCTATGACCATAGGGTTACCTTTTGAGGGGTCAGCTCCTGTAGACTGCTTTCGGTTGTGGTGGTGCTGCGGCAGCGGCTTTTACCATTGTCCGGTTTTTCAGCTGCACTCTTGAAACATACTTGCGGTTGGCCTTTGTATCAAAAACGATTTCCGGCGGATTTTCTGCGAGGTATTGCTTTTCCTGCTCAGCTGTGACGGTTGCGGCGATGTTCGCTATATCGTCATGAAGTTGTGGAAAGTTTTTCTGGATGTGCCCAATCACCTTAGCGGCTTTTACGTATTGCTTCTGCCCGGTATAGAGCGCTGCCAGTTCCGCCCATACCCAACCCTGCTCTTTGGCCTTGAGTGCAGCAAGGTAGTCTCGTTCGGCCGGAGTATGCTGGCTGAGCTTTGTGTAGTGACGGCCACGATACACAAGGTATCTTGATTTTTCAGTAGGCGATGTCGCACTCTCGATAGTTTTGGAGAGCTGTACGATCGTATCCCCAACGGACGCCCCCCAGGCCACCTGAGCAAGCAGGCTCATCATCATTACAAATGCCACTATTTGAAACCGTTTCATAGCATTACCCCAGTAGCAATACTTCCCCGGTGCGTACACTCTCGCCAGTACACACACCTATGTCGCGACGTACTTCTCATCGTATTGAATTCACAAGATATACCAGGAGGAAGTAGACCTTGACACCAAAGCTGAGTCAATAGGTACAATCACCTAATTTCCGACAGATATTTTCCTTTTACCTGAAGCCCCGGGAACAACAGGTCAAATCAGAGGATCAAGCAACCAGCTATCTTTTCACACTTTTTCTTCCATGATCAGTAGTGTATTAATTTGATATCACAACACAATGGAGGAAGACAATGACAGCAGAAGAATATACGGATATCAGCGTCAAGCATGAAAACGGAGTTGCCAGAATTACCATCAGCAGGCCGGATAAGCTAAATGCCATCCGGATTAACACCTACAGGGAAATCATTGCAGCGCTCCGGGCGGCAGATGCATCAGAGGATTGCCGCATTATCGTTTTGCAGGGCGAAGGTGAGCATTTCACTGCAGGCAACGACCTGTCTGATCTGGTCGGCCCGAACCTGCATGAGGTGATGAATTGCGTCCGCGATATTTTCAACACAGTCGCACAACTGAAGAAAGTGCTCATCGCTGCTGTGGAAGGTGTCGCCGTCGGAATCGGCACAACGATTCTTCTTCATTGCGATATAGTCGTCGCTTCTTCAAGCTCCAGATTCAGGGTGCCTTTCGCCAACCTCGGAGTCTGCCCCGAAGGCGCCTCGAGTTCGCTGCTCCCCCTGGTAATAGGACAAAAACGAGCTCGCGAGGTGCTGCTTACCGGCAGGTTCTTCAGCGCTGAGGAGGCACTCTCCTGGGGGCTGATCAACCAGGTTACGGAGCCGGGTGGTACCGAAGAAGCTGCAGAAAAATACCTTGATACGCTGCTCAAGCAGCCGCTTAGTTCCCTTCTGGCCACCAAAGAACTCATGCGCGCATCCCGGCCGGACGTTCAGACCGTTGTTGACGAAGAACTCAAGATATTCGGGGAACTCTTGCAGGCAGATGAAACCAGTGACCGGATCAAGGCGCTATTGAGATAATTGCGCGATAGGGTTTGCAAATCAACGTCCAGAGATTTTTGGGTCAAACACAAGAAATAGGGCTGACTCATGAGCCAGTCCTATTTCCAAATTGCTTTTTCCCCGACAGTGAACGAGATATTTCTGCAAAGCCTGAAATTCTCTTCTCCGCCCTTCTTTAAGGCTTCGGGATCTGTATATACCCCTATATTTCCACACTCCTTTTCTCAGGTGTATATCAATAGATATGCGACTTTGACATTGCTGTTTCTGCCGCACAGATACAGGTTGCACCTGTAGCAAAGACTACTCCCGAACTCAAAGCCTGCCCCCCTTTTACCGTGACTGCACTTTTCCGCTGAATGGCTTACTTTGACAGGCTATAACCGTGAAGTGGTATAATAGATTTCAAGCAATAGAGTCGAGTTGATCGTTGGAACCATTTCCTTAATTACTACCTATGGCTGATGCGCATACCCTAACTACAAATACCAGTGCACTGCAGGAGACAAAGACATCTGAAGATACAGTACCACTTGCTGTTGATTTAGATGGAAGTTTACTCAAAACAGATTCGCTGATTGAATCGTTACTCCAGTTGTTGAAGGTTAATCCTTTGTTTTTCCCGGTATTGTTCTTCTGGTTGTTTCAGGGAAAGGCGTATCTAAAACAACAGGTATGCAGGCGTGTAACGCTAGACGTCAGCAGTTTGCCCTACAATTTCAATATATTGTCATATCTTCGAGATCAAAAACAATCAAATAGAAAAATTATTCTTGTAACGGGTTCAGACCAGCATATCGCTCAACAAATTTTCAACTATCTGCATTTTTTTGATAGCGTCATTGCCAGTGACGGAAAAACCAACATGACCGGCATACAGAAAAAGGAACGCCTTCTGGCAGAATTCGGGCCGCAGGGATTTGATTATCTGGGGAACGAAAAAGAAGATCTTCATGTCTGGCGGATAGCACGACAGAGTCTGGTGGTTGGCTCAAAGAGCTTTATTCAGCAAATCGGCGCCAGCCTGACAAACGTAGAACGAAATTTTGTAATCGAAAGAGCAGGCATATTCGAATGGGCCCAGGCACTCCGACTCTATCAATGGCTAAAAAACGTTTTGGTCTTTATCCCTTTGCTGGCGGCACATCGCTTCCTTGAAGTCCAGCTGTTATTTTCTGTCTTCGTTGCCTTTTTCTCGTTCGGGCTGTGTGCCTCCAGTGTCTATATATTAAATGATCTCATTGACTTGACTGAAGATCGAAGGCACCCCCGAAAACGATTTCGCCCATTTGCCTCGGGTACTTTGCCGCTGGCCAACGGTATCGCAACCTGCATAATACTGCTTGTGTTGAGCGTTTTAGTAGGCTTGGCTCTTCCTGTTCAATTTTACTACATATTGAGCATTTATTACCTGACGACTCTCGCCTATTCGTTGTGGTTAAAGAAGGTCGTCATCCTTGATGTAATCGTTCTTGCAGGTCTTTTTACAATACGCATGCTGGCAGGATCGGCAGCAGTCAATATCTGGCCGTCTTCCTGGCTCCTGGCCCATTCGATGTTCCTCTTTATCAGTCTTGCACTGGTTAAGCGTTATTCAGAACTTACGACCATGCGACTTGAATATGGTTCATCCGCTACAGCACGTAGCTATGTGGTAAATGACTCTACAGTGCTTGCTATTATGGGGGTAGCCAGTGCATTTGTTTCCGCATTCGTCCTGGTGCTGTACATCATGAGTGGATCTGCTCAGCTCTCGTATGGGCGACATAATGTAATCTGGTTGGTCTGCCCTTTATTGCTCTATTGGCTCTGTTATATCTGGCTGGTCGCACATCGCGGCAAAATGCATGATGACCCGATGATCTTTGCTTTAAGAGATCGAACAAGCAGAATCATACTTCTTTTGATGGCAATAATTATGCTTTTTGCAACTTGACTTCAATGCACAAACACTACCATTCATGGGGGCGTTACCCCTGTTTTCAACAATCAGCAACTCAGTTGAACTGGCGCTGTCAACCACTGCCGATTCCTGCTGGCTCCGAGGTTTCATGGCTGCCATTTGGCAATGGACGCTCCTATGGTGATGTTTGCCTGAACAGGGAAGGTTTGCTGCTTGATACCAAACCGTTGGACCGGTTTATTTCATTTGACCCAAAGAGGGGAATCCTCCGTTGCGAAAGCGGGGTGTTGCTGGATGATATTCTTGCGGTAACCGTCCCTCATGGCTGGTTTCCCCCGGTTGTGCCCGGCACCAGGTTTGTCACGATGGGTGGTGCTATTGCCAATGACATCCATGGCAAAAACCATCACAGCGCCGGCACATTTGGTTGCCACTTGCGACGCTTTGAACTGGCTCGCTCCGACGGACGGAGATTGCGCTGTTCCCGATCTGAGAACCAGGAACTGTTCAATGCCACAATTGGCGGGCTTGGCCTCACAGGCCTCATTGTCTGGGCTGAAATCAGTTTGAAGCGTATCAACAACCAGGTCATGGATGTTGAGGTCATTCGTTTTGCAAATCTTGGCGATTTCTTTGAGATCTCAGAATATTCTGATCTGGAATATGAGTATACGGTAGCCTGGCTTGACAGTATGGCCAGGGGTAAAAAATTTGGCAGAGGCCACTTTGTCCGTGGAAACCATTCAGCGTGCTGCACCAAACCTATAGCAGCTCCTAAACGCAGGTTGAGTATACCGGTCGAACTGCCCTTTTCCCTGGTGAACCGAACAACGGCGCGGATATTCAACTCATTGTATTACAAAAAACAGGGCCGGGTTCGCAGCACAGCTCTTGTACATTATGAATCATTTTTTTTTCCTCTGGATTCAATTCTTCATTGGAATCGCATTTATGGCTCCCAGGGTTTTTTACAATACCAGTGCCTGCTTCCTCCTGACTCGAGAGGAAAAGATGCTCTTGAAGAACTACTGACAAAAGGAGCACAACAAGGCCTTGTCTCGTTTCTCGGGGTCTTGAAAGTCTTCGGCAATAAGCTGTCACCCGGGCTCCTCTCTTTTCCTCGACCTGGAATTACCCTGGCACTGGATATCTGTATCGATGGAGATAACACTTTTCGACTCCTGGACGATTTTGACAGCATTGTTCAAACTGTTGGCGGTGCAGTTTATCCCTGCAAGGATGCCCGCATGTCCGGAACTGCTTTCAGAAACTATTATCCACAGTTTGCGGAGTTGGAACGCATGCGTGATCCGAAAATCAACTCCAGTTTCTGGAGACGAATCTCAGGGGGAGAGAATGGCCAATAGATTTATATTTGGAGTTACCTCTTCTATTGCCGAAGCTACTGCGCGCCTGTTTGCAGTTGATGGCGATAATCTTTTTCTGGTCGCAAGAGACCAGGTCAAATTGCATATTATCGCGGACGATTTACGGGTACGAGGTGCCGGTAAGGTCTTTACAGCAGTTGTTGATGCACGGGCATTTGATACCCACCGGCAATTATTCGAAGATGCGTTTACCGCCCTGGAATCCATTGATACCATCCTGATTGCCCATGGAACGTTGCCCGACCAGAAATCATGTGAAGCGTCTTTTGAAGAACTCCGGAAGGAATTTGAAACAAATGGACTGGCAGTCATGTCATTGCTCACACATGCAGCGAATCAGCTGGTACAACAGGGAAGCGG
Organism: Desulfosediminicola ganghwensis; assembly: GCF_005116675.2. Taxonomy (NCBI): domain Bacteria; kingdom Pseudomonadati; phylum Thermodesulfobacteriota; class Desulfobulbia; order Desulfobulbales; family Desulfocapsaceae; genus Desulfosediminicola; species Desulfosediminicola ganghwensis. The sequence continues at coordinate 872,900 of NZ_CP050699.1, read as the reverse complement.
AACCTTATGTGTTATCAGCTCGGTGGCCGGAGACCGAGGCCGGCAGTCCAACTACGTGTATGGGGCGGCCAAAGGTGCGGTTTCGGTTTTTCTGCAGGGACTTCGCAATCGTCTGAGTTCCTGTGGGGTTCATGTCATGACGGTTAAACCCGGCTTTGTGGATACCCCGATGACCAGAGACTTTGATAAAAACATGTTATGGACAACACCGGAGAAGATCGCATCAGGGATATATAATGCTCTTCAGAAAAAGAAAGACATTGTATATCTCCCCTGGTTCTGGGCATTGATTATGTGGATTATCCGACTTATTCCTGAACCAATATTCAAGCGATTACGTCTTTAACGTTTTGGCATTCGTTTTCACCCTGAAAATCAGCATTCTTTTCAAGGTCGAGGCGCAACCTGGATTTTTACGAGTGGTTTTCTGAGGAGAACGAGCTGGAGGGACAATGTTATTGAGACCTCATCACAGGCTGATAACAGAACTGCCCGCTCTGCTGTTGTTGCTCTTCACTTCAGTCCTTCTCACAGAAGTGAATGCTGTAGCCGACAGTGGATCACAAAGTGCAGGCAACCAGATCACGTCCGTCGTCGACCTGCAGCCATTTAAAACTGTACAATCAGCTGAGATTCACATGCCAGACGGCAAACTGGCGGAGGTAACACTGATCAATCTGAATTCGAATATCAATCAGTGGTATATCCTCCAGCTGAGCGACAACCACAAAAAGGTGGTTGAAGAGTATCATCTCGAAAACCCGTATCCGCATGATCAACGGCTGACGCTTAACGAGAATTCACAGCCTCGATTGGCCCTGACCCGGAAGGGGGTCGCGGTGAAAGACTGTTCGTCGTTGCAACTGATTGTCAAGGGTGAACTCGAAACAGCCAGAAAATCCAGACAAATCTATGCCCCCCTGTGCAACGGGAACATTTTTCTTCGTAATCCGACCAGAGGGCACCAGACAACCATAGAAACTGTTACCGGTTTTCTTCGCGACAGGCTTCCCGGTGGAGAGAGCGTTGTCGGGTTTGTAAAAGACAATTTTTTCAAAGACGCCTTTCTTGAAAAAGCTCAGACAAAAGAAGCCTCTCACTCTGCACTACCAGAGTCCGAACCAGGTCTCCCCGCACCGGCAGACATCAATCCCGACTTTGCCAATCAGCTGATCTTCCCCGCAGGGCTCGGCCTGCAGCTCAAGAGACGGGCCAAGGGCGTGCTCACCGGTCAATGGTATAGTGTTCAAGATAACCCAGGCATTTTTGTCAGCCTCATTCAACCCAAGGCCATTGCTCCGGCGATCCTCAACAGTCATCGTAATCGTGTTAATCGTCTCGACAACATCGAATCGGGAGCGCTTGCCTACCTGATCGCTTTTGACCTGGACCGGTTTGACCTTGGCTTCACAATCGGGACAGAACACCCACGGGTGGGATGGTCGAACCGAACACGGGATTCTGTGAAAATAAAAGGTATACCCGGGCCTGACGGCATCGAAACAATTGCACCCATTGTGGCCAACGGCATGATCAGCCCTGTTGACTCCGTGAGCACTGTGGCAACATTTACCGGAGGGTTCAAAAGAGCCCACGGCGCCTTTAAGTACGGTGCCTTTGCTGAGCGCAACAGGGGCTCCCATTATGGCTTTATTGAAAGAGGAGTTGTCCTCAGCACCTTACAACCCGAACTTGCAACAGTGCTGGTCTATGATGATGGAACTGTTGCCCTGAAGACCTGGTCGGAAGAGGACAACGTCAATCTTGACCGGATTGTCCATGCGCGACAAAACGGTGTACCGATTCTCGAATGGGATTCAGAATCCCAACAGCCGGTACCCGGCAGTCTTGTCGCCAAGTGGGGGGCAGGTAACTGGTCCGGCTCCCATGACATGAAACTGCGTACCTTGCGGTCCGGTGCGGCATTGCAGGATAGTGGCGGTAAACGGTTCCTCATTTACGGGTATTTTTCAACTGCGACACCTTCTGCAATGGCCAGGGTGTTTCAGGCCTACGGTTGTTCCTATGCTCTTCATCTCGACATGAATGCTCTTGAACATACCTACCTCGCGCTCTATCGGCAAAAAGAGTCACACCTGGCGGTACAGCACCTCATTCAGGGCATGAGCGTTTTAGACAAGACCCGAAAAGGCGCTTATATTCCGCGCTTTATTGGGTATCCGGATAATCGGGATTTTTTTTATCTGATGCGGCGTGATTAGGTATTTCATTTTTATCTGCCAAAATACTCTCCGGGGAAAATACGATGGAATATATTCGGTCAATCCTGCTGGTCATCGCTCTCGTTGCTTCGGGAATGCAGACATCTGGCGCAGCCCAGTCATTGCAAGAGCAGAATGAGAGAATGTTTACCCGTTTAATCGAGGTCCACAACCTGTCTGCTGCACAGGCGGCAATGGTACGTGCGATCTTTGCCGGTTCTCCATATATAGGGCAGGGCAACCCCGCTGTCAGCAGGCACCCCGCTTCAGTGGAGGAATGCAGGGCAAAGCTCGATAGCCTGTCACTCAATTATGAAAATATGCGTTACGAGAAGATCTGCGGTGCCAAGTATATGGCCCCACTTTACGACCCGGAACATGAACGTGCAGAGGATGCTGAAGCCTGCATTGATCAGTTCGAATTTCCCAATATACCCTGCGAATATCCGGTAGTCTGGGTACGCACCCGGGAAGCGGCCGAGATCTGTTCTGCCATGGGAAAACGGTTATGTGATGCCCATGAGTGGGAGGGTGGTTGCGCAGGCGAATTAACACCTCCTGATTATCGGTTTAATCTGGCGAAAGGAGTCACTGCCAATGAAGCTGTCCGTCGCATGCGCATTGCCCACAATAATGCCAATAAAGCAGATAAGACATGGAGCTATGGCCCTCGATACCAAAAAGGCATCTGCGCGGCAAATAGTTCGAAATCTTCCGGCTGTAATGGTGGAGGCTGGAAGCAGTGCGGGTCAAACACCTATCCTGTCGGTTTCTTTCCCGAATGTCGAAGTTCATTGGATGTCTACGACCTTAACGGAAACGCGGCTGAGCATATGAACCTGCCGTTGGCAGAGGAACAGATGGCCAGCAAAGGGAGTTCCACCCTGGGTTATACCGAGATGAAAGGCAGCTGGTTTATCTTTGATACATACAGGGCACATGAAGATTGGTGCCGATGGCGGGCACCATACTGGCATGGCAGCAGGGTTATGTCAGAACACAGCCACCATAATTACCATCTTGGGTTCCGTTGCTGCAAAGGGCTTACAGGCGAGAAAGACGCAGAGTGACAGTATACGACCTCAGTTTTATCGAAGAGGGCTAGTGGATAACGGTCGCAGAGCTCTTCTTTTTACCCGCCGGCAGCGCAACTTTATCAGGGCTGTAACCGGCAACGATCGGACCTTCATCACTCAACAATGGCGCCAGGTCCGGATCTTTTAAGATGTCGTACACTGAACATAACTCACCATCGACAATAACTGTCTCACTCACCAGGCGAACACCATGGCTGTAATCTGCATATCCGGCGCCATGCACAGTACTGAGTGGCTGGATCGGTTTACCATTGGGCTGGTGCCATCCATAAATAGCTATTCTTCCAGGCTTATTCATTAGCTTATTGGTGATAACAACATCCTTTTTATGACCTGAGACAAGCTCCCCCGAAGTAATGCCAAGCGACTCCTGTTGCTGGTCGATCTTCTGATTGTGCCTCTGATAATAGTCAGTTGATCGCATCTGGGCGCCAGGCTGCATGGGTTGAGGAGTAAAGTGATTTTCAGACTGATTGTAAATGGCATCCACCATCTTGCGCGTCGGTAAAATAAAGCCCAACCGGCTGGCCACCAGGCTTGCCGTATGAAAATCCATCGGGGTGCGGATAAAGTCATTCTCAGAGCCAATGGCAAGGTAGTCCGGAGTAACAAATATTGTCGCAGATATCAGGCGTCCGTTGGTATCTCTTGTCTGGAGTTTGACAGGTTTAAGTTCTCTCAAAAAATCCGGGATGTTACCGCTGAGCACTTGTTCGCCAATTACCTTCTCACGCTGCTGCTCGCTCATTTTAGAGGTCAGAGCTACAAACTCCGAACCTGTCAGGGTGTGATCTGGCTTTTGGGGTATGTATTTAGTTAGGCTGCTTGGCAGTTCTTCTGCCACACTGGCTTGTAACCTGGCAGATTGAAGTGATATGGCCACTATCATCATGACAGTGATTGCCAATCGAGCGATTATTGACAGTCTCATTAATAACTTTCTCCTTGAAAAAACAAAACAAGTGCTTCTTGTAAAGTCGGGAAAGATACTTTTACGTGAGTCCTTTTGTCAACATGTTAATTTGCTAAGTGCGTCGTTAATGCGTGCTTTTTCAGATGCGATTCGGATAGTTGGACCACATCACCTAACATGGCTGTTGGGTCGGGGATTGAATTACTACCTGCGCTTTGCCATCACCTCCTTCCATTGCAACCAAGTACATGGTTTTCTTCCTGAAAAGCGCTGCGAGAGAAGGCTCCATCAACGATGCCCTGTTTCCGGTAAATGTTCCCTGGGCACTGTTCTGTGTCCAAAGCCACTCACCTCCTCTCTCGATGTTTCAACTGGAGATATTTGAACTGGATGTTGCTGTTTCAGCCGTATAGATACAGGTCGGGCCTGCGACATAGCCAAAACCAAAATTCTGACCTGATCCCAACGTGTTCCAAGCTCTACCTCAAGCTGGTTATACGCATGCTCTTGCCATTTATCCCATTAATTCGCATGGTGTTACTAGCCGTGTCAGCCATACACTATGATACGAAGTATCCTTTTCTCAATTGCAAGGAGATACCATGCTCATCAACCGAAACCACACTGTAAAGATTATCGCACTGTGTACGATTCTTTTCCTCACCACGCATCTCCCGATAAGCATGGCCGGCGAATCAGAATCACCGCAACCACCTGTGCACTACGACATGCAGGGCACACCACTTTCGGCTGAAGAAGCAGCGAGATTGCAGCCGGGACTGCTCACTGTCTATTTCCATAATTTTTTTGCACGCAACGTGCGGATGCTACCTAAAAGAGGCGGGAAAGAGGGCAAGCCAATATTCGAGCTCAATAACCAGTTCGGAAGGGGTAAGGTATTCGACAGTGGGACCAATCGCGGTATCGGTATTCGCATGAACGGGGCCCTGCATTTCCCGACAACAGGCAAATACATTCTACAGACCCTCTCCAATGACGGTGTTATAATTTACCTGAGCGACAAACTTGTTCTCTCCGATCCTACCCAACATTCGGACCAGTTATCAATCGAATCCGAGCTGAATGTAACCATCGCAGGCTGGTATCCCATACGAATAGACTACTTCCAGAGAAAAGGCACAGCAGCATTGAAATTGTACTGGAAGACACCGGGAAGTGATGAGAAAGTCATTGTGCCTGCCGAGGCGTATGCTCACCTGCCGGCAACTCAATAGTACGCATTCCGTCCAGACCACTCCTGGCCAGAAATACAATAGCCGCAATCCCGGGAAATTTTAGATTGCGGTTATTGGTGTCTGGCGCGAAGGAAGCGATATACTTAATATGTAAACTTTTTGCTTTTATGCTACAGGCCAACTGTCAAAGGGCTGCTTTTCCAACTTCATAGACCCGTCTTCCCCCCTGTAAATGTTTATCCAGGCTCGCCAGTTCTTCTCATCCACCTCAGGATAATCGAGTCGAAAGTGACTGCATCGGCTCTCTGTTCGCATGATCGAGGCCCTGAGCTTCATCTCTGCGCTGATTATCATGTTTGCGGTCTCATGGGCCAGACGAAGTTCATGGAAGTCAGCAGCACGCAGCATCCCCACATGATGGTCCCTGAGTTCCTCGACGTACGCCAGGGCTGCCTGCAGCAGCTTTTCTTTCTTGATGTAGAGAACAAAGTTCGGAATCATGATCCCCTGCAAGGTCTGGGTCACCCAGGCCGGGCTGTAACCGGCTTCTTTTCCCAACGGTGCCAACATTTCCTCCTGCACCCTGGCAATCGTCTCTTTCCCGATGACAGGGGCCACCGTACTGGAACAAAAGGCCGCCGCTGCCTCGCCGGCAACAGCTCCCTGAACAGCTGAACCGGCCAGGGAGGAACCGATCTGAGTGTAAATAGCACCCGCCATATATGAACCAAGGGCATCTCCGGCGGCGTAAAGTCCCGGGATAGTCGACTCGCACCTGTCATTAATCGGTACCAGGCCTTCAGACTTATGGATCGCCATGCCAGATGATGAACCGCCAACGCGCGGCCCTCTCATTCCTGGAGGGGGGCCACCTTTGCCTTGTCTCTGCGGCGTATCATCATGGCGCCCTCCGGCGCCGCCCGGAGGAGCGTTTCGCATAAATTCCAACGGCATATACGGGCCGCCTGCGACTTGGCCTGTCTCTTGCTGGTGCGGGGGTCCCATGCGTACCGGGCCACCTGCGACATACGCCCTGTAGTTCATGTCGACCCCAAGGTCATGTCGTATGTCGACCCCGGTTGTGGTCGGCTTTTGTTCAAACATGTTTCCCCAGCCATCGAAACACGCTGCCGGATTTTCTGCAGAAGCTGGATGCCCGTCGTTCCATTCCTTGCCCGTGACTTTAGCCCCGATATTGTAGGCCATGACAGTCCCGTCGTGCGTGAGGTCGCAAATGGGGAAGCCGTTCGGCTTGAAACCTCCAGCACCTGTACAGAGAATAACGCTTTTTGCTGCAACTAGGTGCACTTTTCCGTCATCTGCACTAAACCCTGCGGCCCCTGCTATCATGCCATTTTCTTTGAGTAAATGGGTCACCATGACACGCTCCAGAAGGGGTATGCTTCGCTCAGCGATTGGCCGTTTAAAACAGTTATTATAAAGTGGGGATTCAAAAAATCCCCACTCCCGCAGTTCCTTTACCCTGGCGAGGGAGTTTCCCGCCATTTGCCTGGTATATAAAGGGTTATTGCTGCCCAGTGCCGAGCGGGAGACACTGTCAACAAATTCGTCGAGGGTCATTCCAGCGACGCCGGGGTCATAGACAAATATGCCCTTGGCAAACGGCGTCTGACCTGATGAACCAAGTCTGCCTTTGGACAGGATCATAACGTCGGCACCTGCATCGTGGGCCTTCACTGCAGCAAACAGACCTGCCATACCGCCACCGATGACAAGTACGTCTGTAGTGTCTAGTGCCAGAGAAACATCAGCTGGTGCAACTTTTGGTTTGTTGGCTGCCCAACCTGTAGGAATACCAAACGAGGAGAGCGCTGCAACACCAGCGGCCCCCCCGGCAAGTGTCATAAAAGTTCTACGGGTAAGGCCGCTCATTTCATTCGTACTGTTCATTTTCAGCCCTTTACTCTCAATAGTCTTCTGGCCACGGTTGCTTTTATCGTGAGCAGCATCCCACCTGCCGCCATCAGCACTATCATTATGGTCATGGCCGGGCTTGCATGCCTGCCCAGATTCGCGACGTGCCAGGAGGCAGCCGGGATAAAAGCTATCGACAGGCTTGCATGCAGCCTTCGCCACGAAAGGTACGTCAGGGGTATCCTCTTTTGAAAGAGCGACGTTACCGCCAGCGCAAGCATCAGCCCCCAGCTTGCAAGCCCGGTCAATACTCCCGGAGTAGTCGTGGTGACCATGGTTAAAAACGCCTCTCCAGGGCCTATTCCCGCTTCGAAATATCGCGGTACCACGATCAGCAAAGGATGTACAAGGATCAGCGCAATACCGATGTAGCCAGCAATTTTATGGACTCTTACAAGCTTTGGTGCTCCTGCATCGCGCACAAGGCGTGTATTACATCGCGTGGTATACAACTGCCCCAATAGCTGGAAAAATGCCATCAGGGTCAGGAGAGATATCGTTTCCTTGAGAATTGATCGGCGGGGAAAATCTCCTGTGAGATAGAACAGGAGAGGTATGCCGATAAAGAGCGTGCACCATTGTAGTGCGGGTCGGGTTGTATGCTTTTCCATCTTCAGCCCCATGACACAACCACCGGTATAGACTTCTCTGGTGTTATCGTGATTGCATCCACCGGACAGTACATTCGGCAAAGATGGCATATCTGACAATCTGCCGGATACTGAATAGTCGCTTTGCCTGAGCGCTGGTCCAAACGGATTACATCAGTAGGGCATGTCAGCACGCAGGTACCGCAGCCGATACACCCCTTGATTACGGAAATGGCCATATATTCACCATCAACATATTCCAGTCATAAATGCTTTTCGTACAGATCCGTCGGGAGAAGGCATTCACTTTCTCCCCCCAGACCATCTCGATTAGTTCCCTCTGGCGCCTGATCTCCCTGGCATTGCCAGAACAAGATCACCCGCGATTTCACATGTTGCTTTTATCGACTCACCTCTGGGTCCATCCAGACTGACGCTGTCACCTGCCTGCTTTCCTGCACAGGCCTCGAGATGCTCCTTGGGTACAGCCACAAGCTGAGACTCGATACTCGCGCATACTCCCTCCATCGACTTGCCTCTCCGCCCCTTCAGACTGACCATGTCACCTGCTTCCTTGCCGACGCACGCCTCGTAGGCTTCCGGCGGTGGCCCCTGCATGTTATTGCCTGGGCCACCACCCATTTTGCTGCCTTTTGCATAAACAGGTAGTGCGGAAAATGTTGCAACCATCATCAGGGCGGTAAGCCCCTTGATCACCTTGTGTTGTTTCATTACACTGCTCCTTCTGGGTTAAAAGAAAATTGCTCAATTCTTTTCATGGGGGTTCGTTTCATGTTCTTGAATACATGTCGGACATTGAGCGTTATTGAACAGTCTTCGCCATCTTCGTTCTCCATGGCGAAGACTGTTATTCATGAAAGTAACGTGTGAATATGCAGCCAATGTGGAGGAAATGTGAAAGTTGGAAAACCCTGCCTTTTTCCCTCAACCTTCAAAGCCATCCTGGAATTTGGTTGTGTAGTTGCTCTTAATCCAGCCTGTTGACTTATCTGGCAGACGAACCAGGCACAAGGCCGAACTCCCCCCTTCAACCTGGACACCAGTACCTTGGGTGAGTTGCTGTACAACGTCATGGTTCAGGCCCGGACCTGAACGAACGTTGAGAAGGTCAACCCTGACCTTGAGTCGTTCACCGATATCGAAAGTAGACCTCATGTGTCTGACAGGTTACGCCACCACCACAGAGCCAGCATCAACCTTCCTGTAGTAAATCCCAGAACAGGCGTAATACTGAATCCCACTGATATGTACCAGTATTGTTGCCGGAGGAAGGGTTCTGACCACCGCACCTATGGGTGCCGGAGCAACAATAAATCCTTTGGGGTCATGCCGGTAAAACAGTCCGTCCAGGCAGTAATAATGGACGACAGCAAATCAGGGAGGCATAGGGTTACCGGGAAAAAAATTTGCTGGCGATGCCACCGATGCCGATGAAGATAATGCCAGTACCAGTGTGACCATCGTTAGTGTACGTAAAGGGCAACGCCTTGCTCTATAAAGCCTGAACATCATAGTTTGCTTCTTTTGGGGGATACGGAGAGTTGTATAATCCTCTGAGACAGCAGGTTCCCCGGCACTTTTGCGAGAGATAAAGGGGAGAGAAGGAGATGTGCCGGGGACCTGTTATCCGTTTACTTCCTGTGAAATAATTACCTCAATTTACTGGCCGATTTTGCATGAAATATGTAAGAAACAAGGAAAATGTATAAGAGTCTATTTTATCTCCGGCTCAGGCAGGGAAAAGATACCCTTCAAGACACCGTTCAAGCTGCACTATTCATTTATGATTTTGTCCGCCTGCGTTCTGGTACTGCCACCAGATGGTCATCAATCACCTGGCAGGTTGCAACCACCAGCTTCCCATTCTCAGGGGAAAAACTCACCTCGTCTCCAGACCGCTTTCCCTTACATGCGGTGAACGCCTCGGCAGGCAGGGTCATATTTGCTGTGGTGGTCGTATTGTTTATTCCGGGAGGTTCTCCCCTGCGGCCCCGTCCCATCTCCTGTTTACCCATTGCACGCACCTGCTGCCTTTCGCCTCTTTGAGAGGACTGGTCCACTGCACAACCAGATAAGACAAGCCACAGGGCCAATACAGAAATTGAGCAAATCATTAAAAACAAACTACTTCCATCCATCTGAATCCTCCTGGAACTGCGAGCATTATGTCTTTGTTGCCGCCCCCGAACAGCGTACTTCCGACCATTCGGAGTCTTGCTGCCAAAAGCCCAAAGGCTTCCGATCACATCCGGGTAAGATGCTCCATGCAACGTACAGAGCAATAAAGGAAGAAAAATGGAAGAAATGTGAATTAAACGTATGTTCTGACAAATCGTATCAATGAACGGTCTTCGAAGGACCCCACCCTTAAACTCCCGCGTTGTTCAATACCCGCCCCAGGATCTGACTCCAGCATCCACCTCACCCAAAGCTGCAAAATGCCCGAATCAGGTAGTTATTTTGGAAAAAAATGTTTTTTCCATGTTTGTTCATATTTCTTCCTTAATTTCGAACTATACATTGATACAACTCTTCGTGATAATCATGCATTTACAGGTAAGACCTTGAAACTTAGAATCCGCCACAAGCTTTTCCTTTCCACCCTCCTCACCAGCTCGATCATGGCCGGAGGTATTTTTCTCTTTCTGCAGTGGAGTTTTGACCGTGACTTTCTCGGCTATGTGAACAGCCAGGAATTCAAGCACCTCAACACCATGGCTGAAAAACTTCCGAGTTATTACAGCAAGGAAGCAGGCTGGGAAGGGTTGCAGGGCAATCACCGGCTCTGGACCCGGATTCAAAGGAATATCTTCTTTGATGTAATGCGCGAGTCTGTCGACAAGAAATTATTTGCCGATCGCCCTCAGCAACCACCCCATCCACCGATGGACCCAATTCGGCTCGGCAAGCGTATCGTGCTCCTGGACCTGGAAAAAAATCGGGTTATTGGCGGCCCCCCCGAGCAGTTGACGCACATAACCACGATACCGATTACCTCGGCCGGTAGCACAATCGGATTTCTTGGGCTCTTTCCAATCTCCGAAATTTCAGATTCCGGCGACCTGCTCTTTGTAAAACAGCAAAAACAATCGTTTGCGCTCATTGCGTTGATGATGCTGGGGGTTTCAATTATCCTGACGTTCCCAATAACCATTCACCTGCTACGACCTGTCAACCACCTGACAGAAGGAACAAGAAAGCTCATAGGTGGCAAATTTGTAACCAGAATTCCAATTACCAGCGGAGACGAACTCGGGCGGTTGAGCGAACACTTCAATATGCTTGCAATGACTCTGGAAAAAAATGAAAAGGCTCGACAGCGCTGGATTGCTGATATCTCCCATGAGTTGCGCACGCCAATTTCCATCCTGCGGGGAGAGCTGGAGGCACTTCTGGACGGAGTTCGCAAAACCGGTATCCAGACATTGACACCACTGCTTGGCGAGGTTCTGCATATGCAACGGCTGGTGAATGATCTTTATGAGCTTTCCATGTCCGATATCGGTGCCCTGACATATAAAAAGGTACTGGTTGATCCTGTGGGAATTCTTGATGGAACCATTGAACTTCTGGAAAAACGATATGCGGATAAAGGTATGGAGCTTCATCTTCAGGTGCCGGCGGGGATGTCACCGCCTTTGCTCGGAGATCCCGACCGACTGCAGCAACTCTTCACCAACCTTCTGGAAAACAGCCTGAGATATACAGATTCTCCCGGTATGCTTGAGATACTGACAGAACGCTCTGAAGAACGTATTGTTCTATTATTTCAAGATACTGAGCCCGGAGTAGCTGCCGACCAGCTTCCCCTGCTCTTTGACAGACTCTACCGAACCGACCTGTCGCGACACCGTGCAGATAATGGCGCTGGGTTAGGTCTTGCCATCTGCACCAACATAGTTGAGGCTCACCAGGGAAAGATCTCTTCCTATGCTTCACCATATGGCGGCCTGGGGATCAGGGTCGAGTTACCCATTACCAGCTGAACAGCAGACAGAAAAACATGAAAAACAAAACTATATTGATCATCGAAGACGAAAAACGGTTAAGCGACCTGCTCTGCGACTATCTCTGCCAGGCTGGTTATACAACAGACTGTCTCTATGAAGGACAGGAAGCTGTGGCCAGGGTCAGGGCAAACCAGCCGGCGCTGATTTTGCTGGACCTGATGCTTCCTGGGAAAGACGGGCTCGATATCTGTAAAGAAATACGGAGCTTCTCCGAAGTGCCTATCGTTATGATGACCGCCAGAGTTGAAGAAATAGACAGGCTGCTCGGGCTGGAGCTCGGAGCAGACGATTATATCTGTAAACCTTTCAGCCCACGGGAAGTGGTAGCCAGAGTCAAGGCTGTCCTCAGGCGAAGTAGAGGTGCAGTTCATAGCGGACGGAGTCTCACCCTGGATAATAAGAAATATATCGCAAAATTCCACGGTGAGAAGCTGGATCTGACAGCTGTAGAATTTCAGCTACTTCGAATACTTTTCGAACAATCAGGCAGAATCTTTACCCGTGACCAGCTTATGGATAAACTCTATACCGACAGGCGCATAGTCTGTGACAGAACCATTGACAGTCACATTAAAAAGCTACGGAAGAAAATTGCCATCGCCGCACCCGGACTGGAAATTATCAGGTCAGTCTATGGAGTGGGGTATAAATACGAAGGTCTGTGAAAATCTTCCAGTAGCGGCAACTGGTCGACGACAGGTTGTGGCCGATAACTCTTGAGTCTTCCTGACAATGACTCAATTCATCGAGTTCATAGCTCAATTTGGGAGACGAGGAAGAAAGACAGGGCGAAACCGCCCTGCCTCTGTAATTTTTCAAGGTGGGAAGCTGGCCTACATCAAACTGGCCAGACTCTCTTTCACCTCTGCCAGATCTGCTGAATTGGCCAGGGTCAGGCTACGGTATCCATCCCCTGCAAAGGTGCGATCAAGCTCAATAAGCACATGGGTGCAATCAGCCTGGGGAACAAAAGAAATTTCCACCTCCCGAACACCTGAGAAAAATGCCTTCGGTTTGAACTCAATCTCCTGGTAGCAGCCTGATTCTGATGTATAGCTGCCGCCATTGAGGAAACCCTCCTCCACATCAGCTTTGACCATCTTAAAACCTTTATCGATCATTGCTGTAATGAGATGCTGCATGACAGGCGTTGGGTGGACGTTGAGATAATCCCTATCCGTGGGGTCCAGGGCCAATTCTATGTCCAACGCTGTTTCCAGCCAAACTTTACAGTGATTTTTTCCCACATCCAGCACTGTGACTGGCGTTTCCATATGCAGGGGAAACGAAAAAGGTACTTCGCGATTTTCACCGGGCTTCAGCAAAAGAGCATCGGCCACTTTGTGGCTTGCGATGGTATGATTCAACTCCTCGCTTTCGTCATCGCTCTCTCTTTCCGCAATTGTCATCAGCTTAATAGTTATCGCAGCAACCTCCTGCTCAACCTCTCCAGCCTTAATTTCAACACGTCCTTCCACAAGACCGCCTGGCTCAAAATGTTCTGTGGTCAACACGGCATCCACACTGGCACTGCCAACCCCTATCCGGGCAAACAACTTTTTAAACATCGTATCGCTCCTTATCTTGAATTATCAATGTCGTCTTTCTTCCAATACAGAGACCACAGCACCACTCTCTCGCTACACGGGGTGTGCCTGCACGGCCTGGTAAGAGTTTTTTTTTCACAGAGACGGGACTGCAACCCTTGATGCTCTTTGAACATTCAACATTATCGCGTCATAATACGCATCCCTATCTTACAAATATCTGTTGAATAACCAGATACAAGCAGCTTACTTACAGTATTCACCGGCTGTTTCACATTGTTCGTCAACACCCGGTGAATACACCTCATTCATGTCGGCTGCCATATTCCGGCCGCAACCCCACAGACATACACCACTCACTCGTCAGGCAGATGTTACGTTTTCATCTACCGATGGCTTCAGCTCATGCCAGTATTGGCAGAGAAACAGCAATTTTGCAATTTTGAGGGGGAAAGGAACCGGGACGCCGACATAGTTCCAGAAGAAAAATTCTGAGTTAACCAGGGATAATTGAAACGGTGGTGTCTTTGACCCGATCGGCCACAAACAGAGCGATATAGAGCATCCAGAGAATCAGGCCGATGTGCAACAGGTCATTTTGTGAAAACCAGATGCCTGCGCCTTGCTCCCACAGCTTCTCTGTGATCTCCAGTTCATCATAGAGATAGTAGGCAGCACTGATGAAAAGCAGCAGCAACCAGGCACCGACCAACACCAGATCCGCAGAATTTCCCAGCATGCAGTACCTCCAGCCACTTACAATCAACATGAGCACAAAGGCCGGCAGCGAAAAACGGACCATGAAACCGAAAGTTATCAGTGGTTTTACAGGCACGAATCCTCCGATAAAGACCACAATAACGTAGAGTAATGAGCTTGCCATTGCATAACATGACAGAAGCGTCCGCATAGTTCCTGCGGTGCAGCAATAGGCCACTGCAACCAGCATCGCGCTCATACTTATCTGCTGAAACATGAGATAGACCAGTTCCCACCAGCTGGTCCATATACACGACTCGCGCCCTGCGCACTTTATCTCGTAACCAAATGCCTGGTAGCTGGTACCGGCGAGAAACGCACCAATCCCCCAGGCCGAGAGCGATATACCCCACCATAAACGAGACAATTCATTGCCCCGAAACCACCAGAAGTAGATGGCTACCCCAATGCACACCACAGCCAGCAGGTAGACGTACAAGGTTGAGGCAGGCTGGCTCAGAAGGATTTCACGTGATGCAATTGTAACCTTGATACATGGTTGTTGCCTGCACCAGTTCTCTGGAGTCAGCTCTGGGTCGCTGTGCCGGATCGATTCCAGGCGACTGAAACAGGAGATCAATGATTTTTTCAGGCCCATGGCGTGGAGCAGTCTCTTTTTCTCGGGCTAAGGGTAAAACAACAAGACTGACTATACTTCAATCATACAGAGCCTTACAACCCGGATGCAAATAGTTTCATCTGTGCATCACTTAAGGGCGGTGGGATCAAGACGAATTTACCCACATGCTTCTTTTCGGTGAACTCACGTTGCGCGTCCACAATACGTTCGAGAGGAAACTCTTTCGCCAGGAGCGGTTGTATCTCTCCACCTTCTATATATGAAATAAGATTTGGAAATACGGGTTCATCCCATGCTGTACAACCTATCATGGTCAGGTCTTTCAGATAAAAGGTCCGCATATCGAGCGCTACGATCGGCCCGCCAATGGCACCGGAGGAAACATACCGCCCTCCTCTCACCAACACCTCCAGCATTTCTCCAAAGGAGGCGCCACCCACATTGTCTACCACAACATCCACCGTCTTTGCACCGAGAGCGGCAACGATATCAACACCGCGTTCAATGACATGATCGGCCCCTATTGATTGTACCTGCTCAATTTTAGCCTTCCCGGCGATTGCCGTTACCACGGCGCCACGACGCTTTGCCAACTGCACCGCAGCCGAGCCGACACCACCGGACGCTCCGGCGACCAGGACATGTTCCCCACTCGAGACCTTCGCCCTGTGAAGCATGTTTTCTGCCGTGCCGTACGCACACGGGATCGTCCCCAGTTGCCCATCGCTCCAATCGCAATTCACAGGGAAAACCTCCCCGGCCGGCACTTTCACAAATTGCGCGAACGCCCCATCGAAGTCTGAGGCCATCCAGATATTTTCAAGAGACTCCCACCCGAACGCACGCATGCAAGACCGCACCAGAACACGTAACCCAACAGTGCTTTTGTCACCGTCAGGAGCAACGGCGACAATACGCCCGCAACAATCGGTTCCCTGTATAAACGGAAATGGCGTAGCTTCGTTCCAGCCACCATCCGCCTGTTCTTTCGCCTTTTCTCTCTCCGTATCTGTGAGACCTTCTGTACTTGCGGTAACCTTACTGGAATACCAACCCAGCCGGGTATTGATTTCGGTGTTGTTTACGCCGGCTGCGAGGACCTGTAACAACACTTCTCCCGAAGCAAGGGTCGGAATTGGCACATCCCGGTACTCGAGTACCTCGTATCCGCCATTACCAGTTGTGACCACGGCCTTCATGCTGCCCTTACAATCTTTGAGATCAAAGCGATCCTTTGGTGAATATTCTTCTTGCTTATTGCCCATGACTTCCCTCTTTTTTCTGATTCTCCCTCACGCTCAAACAGAACCGGTCTGAATTTAAGCGCAAAGGGGCAGGCCTGTAGGCGTTGTACGGTGAGCCAACATGCCCAACGAGTTATAACCGGTTACTACAACATGCAATTACTGTAATTGCAAATGGGCTAAGGTGCAGTTTTCCCCTTGCCCCGGATGAGTACCGCCACTGATGAATATGATTCATTCATAAAACACCAACGGAATTTACCAGAAAAATGTACACATCCTATTTTGCAAACACATTTGACATTACATCGTGTCCAATGTAGTTTAAGCACTGATTGTGGAGTTCTGAATTTTCATATATCCGATTTTGCATAAATAATACAAGGCTCACATTTAACGGCCACAATATTTTTTTTTACAACTGCTCTCAAAGTGTCCTGGCTAAACGATCGACAATGATTCAGAACACTGCTCAATCCACCCTGCACGCCACATTCCTTTAAAATCTGAAAGTAGCGAAAATTGGCGGCGAACCCTGCGCCTGCCAGACAAATAGCTGAGGTGCAGGGAAACGTCTTTACCGAGCAGTGAAGACTTAAGACTAAAGATGGCCTGGCATCCAGGAATACATACTTCTCGGGGTCCTGTTCCACGGTTGGAAGAATTACACGCAAGAATGAAAATCTATTAATTCAAATTGGAGAAATTCTATGATCGGGCTGGAGCTATTACAAAAACTGTTTTCCGAAGGAAAAGTATCACGAAGAGAATTTATCTCTCAGGCTGCGGCACTTGGCGCAACAGCTGCTCTTTCTCAATCGTTTCTTGCAAGCCACGTTTTTGCAGCAAGCTCACAACCCCAGCGCGGCGGTCGTCTGAGAATTGGTATATCCGGCGGCTCCACCACCGATACAATCGATCCTGCTGCCAGCACTGACATGATGAACCAGATTATCATCAATGGTCAGCTCGGCAACTGTCTCGTTGAGGTGGACCATGAAAACAATACCGTGCCGGAACTGGCCGAGAGCTGGGACAGTTCCCCCGATGCCAAAACATGGAATTTCAAACTGCGCAAAGGAGTCGAGTTTCACAATGGCAAAACCATGGACGCCGACGATGTCATCTACTCCCTCAACCACCATAGAGGTGAAGACACAAAATCTGCAGCCAAGGTAATTGTCGACTCCATCGCAGAAATTATAAAAGAAGACAAGTACAGCATCTCCTTTATCTTAAAAAGCGCCAACGCCGATTTTCCATATTTGCTGAGTGATTACCACCTGATCATATCTCCTAAAACCAGCGACTTTACCGACGGCGTCTTCAGCGGCGGCTATATCCTCAAAAAATATGAGCCGGGCGTCCGCTGCTTAACGGTCCGGAATCCGAACTATTTCAAAAGCGACCGGGCATTTTTCGATGAAGTTGAAACACTTGGAATCAACGATGTAAATGCCAGGACCAATGCCCTGAAAACCGGCCAGATCGACATGATGAACCGGTGTGAACTCAAAACCGTGCATCTGCTGAAGAGAACCAAGGGCATTCAGGTGCTCAGACAGAATGGATTTAAACATTACACCTTTGCCATGCAGTGCAACCAGGCACCATACAGCAACAATGATGTACGCCTGGCCCTGAAATATGGCGTTGACCGTGAGCAGATGCTGAAAACCGTCCTGCGTGGGTATGGCTCTGTGGGTAATGATCATCCAATCAGCTCCGCCAACCGGTACCATGCATCAGAACTCCCTCAACGTCAGTTTGATCCGGATAAAGCCAAATTCCACCTCAAAAAAGCTGGCTTGGAGGGTGAAATGTTCAAATTCCACACCTCTGAAGCAGCCTTCTCCGGCGCAATCGATGCCGCTGTCATGTACAAAGAATCCGCCGGCCGCATAGGTCTGAACATTGATGTCGTCCGCGAGCCCAATGACGGGTATTGGTCCAATGTCTGGATGAAAAAGCCCTGGTGTGCTGTGTTCTGGGGCGGAAGACCAACTGAGGACATGATGTTCAGCACGGCATACGCCGCAGATGCAGCCTGGAATGACACCTCCTGGAAGCATGACCGCTTTAACGAACTGTTGATTGGCGCCAGGGCAGAACTCGACCAGACCAAACGCCGGGCAATGTATGTTGAGATGCAAAGCATTGTCAGGGACGAAGGTGGTGTGGTCGTGCCCATGTTTGCAGCAGACCTCGCAGCGACATCGGACAAGGTTGCACACGGGCCTCTGGCTGCGAACTGGGAGCTTGACGGCCTCCGGGCACCGGAGCGCTGGTGGTTCAAGTCCTAACCCGCCCCAACCACAGTCTCATATGAACATTGCAGGGGAATCGGCGGTACGTCATTCCCCTGCAACTTCATGCCCCTGAAAGACAATAGAGTATCCGTATTTATGAATAAACTCACATCAATGATCACCAAGCGTTTGATCTTCGGTGTCTTTACCTTATTGGTGATTTCCCTGCTGATATTCGTTGGGGTAGAAGCTTTGCCCGGCGACCTGGCCGAAGCCATACTCGGCCAGAATGCCACCCCGGAGACCATACAGGCCTTCCGCACAGACCTGAAACTGGATCTGCCGCCCCATGTTCGCTACTTCAGCTGGATCGGCTCCTTCCTCCAGGGTGATCTTGGAACTTCGCTGGCCAATGGACGCCCCATTGCAGAGGTAATCGGCTGGCGATTCGGCAATAGCCTGTTTCTGGCCGGAGTAACGGCCCTATTCGCCATTCCTGTGGCAATTATTCTCGGCCTGCTTGCCGCAATTTATCGCGACTCCTGGTTTGACAGGTTTATCTCAATCACCACCCTGAGTGCCATTTCACTGCCTGAGTTTTTCGTGGCCTACATCCTGATCGCCCTGCTGTCTGTGCAGATATTTCTCTTTCCCAGCATCAGCGCCATCAATGAAGATATGTCGCTCTTCCAGAAACTTCATGCAATCTTCCTCCCCTGCCTGACCCTCAGTCTGGTGGTTATAGGCCACATGATGCGTATGACCAGGGCGGCCATCATCAACGTTCTTTCGAGCCCGTTTATTGAGATGGCAAAATTGAAAGGCATAAACCGGGGGCGGATTATTTTAAAACACGCCTTACCCAATGCCCTGTCCCCAATTATCAACGTTGTTGTACTCAATCTCGCCTATCTGGTGGTGGGGGTAGTAGTGGTGGAGGTTGTCTTTGTTTATCCCGGCCTTGGTCAATTGCTGGTGGATGCAGTCGCCAAAAGAGACCTGCCGGTGGTGCAGGCCAGCGGGCTGATATTTGCCGGTACCTATGTCTGTTTGAATCTTACCGCCGACGTCTTGTCGATGCTCAGCAACCCCAAACTGAGGAACCCAAGGTGAGGAGTTACGCCCTAATATGTTAACGTTATTAAAACAATCACCCTTAAGCGCCCGGATCGGCCTGTTGATTATTGCGATCAATTTGAGCGCAATTCTATTGGCACCTTACATCGCCCCATACGGAGAAACAGAGTTTGCAGGCGACGTGTGGGAATCCATGGGCCAGGAACATCTCCTGGGAACAGATCAGCTCGGACGCGATATGTTTACCCGGGTGCTCTACGGTGCCAGAAATACCATTTCCATTGCCCTTGCCATCGTTATGCTCTCCTTCACAGTTGGCTGCACCCTGGGTTTTGTGGCTGCCACGCTCGGTGGCTGGGTTGATCAGATGCTCGGCCGTCTGGTCGACGTTATCATGGCCTTCCCCACACTGATTTTCGCCCTCATGGTGCTATCTGTCATGGGAACCTCGATTCCCACGCTGATTGCAGTCATAGCCATACTCGATTCCACCAGAGTCTTCCGGGTTTCAAGAGCCGTGGCCATGGATATTGAGGTGATGGACTTTGTTGAAGTGGCAAGGCTACGCGGAGAAGGATTGTGGTGGGTGATACGCTATGAGATTCTGCCGAATGCCATGCCACCGCTGATCGCTGAATTCGGTCTTCGATTTTGTTTTGTTTTCCTGTTTATCAGCTCCCTGAGCTTTCTGGGACTCGGTATCCAGCCACCAACAGCCGACTGGGGATCAATGGTTCGTGAAAACGCAGGAGCAATCTCTTTTGGTATCTATTCGCCGATGTACCCCGCAGCAGCCATCGCTCTTCTCACCATTGGTGTCAATTTAGTCGTGGATTGGATGCTCAACAGAAGCAGTTTACTCCGAACGCAATGATTTCACGTTCAGGCGGGAATGACTTTTTAAAGCAACCGCAAGCTGAGAAGCAACCGGAACCACAACATACAAAGGATAGTCCATGGCACATTTGCTTGATCTAAAACAACACCAACCACTTTTAAGTATTAAGCAACTGAATATAGAGGGATATGACGGGGAACACTGGAAACCTATTGTTCATAACATGGACCTGAAACTGATGCGGGGTGAGGTTCTGGGTCTTATCGGTGAGTCTGGTGCCGGCAAATCCACCCTGGGGCTGTCATGCATGGGATATGCCCAGACCGGCTGTCGTTTAGCTTCGGGTACTATCAATTTTGACGGCCAAAACCTGCTCTCTCTTTCTGACAAAGAAAAAATCAACCTTCGTGGCTCACGGATCTCATACGTGGCTCAAAGTGCTGCCGCCTCTTTTAACCCCGCTCACAAGCTCATTGATCAATTTGCTGAAGGCCCTGTTCAACACGGAATCATGTCCTATAAAGATGCGGTGGAAAAAGCCATAGATCTTTATAAACGGCTGGATCTTCCTGATCCTGAAAATATTGGCTTTCGTTATCCACACCAGGTCTCAGGCGGGCAGTTACAGCGGGCAATGGTGGCAATGGCAATGGCCACAGATCCGGATATTATCATTTTTGATGAACCCACCACGGCTCTCGACGTCACCACCCAGATTGAGGTGCTGGTTGCAATCAAAGATGTTATCAGCGAAATGAACACCGGAGCCATATATATCACCCATGATCTGGCGGTAGTTGCCCAGCTTGCCGATCGCATAATGGTTCTGCGGCATGGCAACCTTGTTGAGGAGGGTCCGGCCCGCCGGATGCTCGAACATCCGGAAAAGGAATATACCAGGCAACTTCTGGCAGTACGATCTTCGGGTGAAGAAAAAATCAGGAACCAAAACGATCCCGATGTCGTTCTCAAAATCAGCAATGTCTCTGCCGGATATCAGAAAAACAACAACATCGTAGAAGACATTAACCTGAAGGTAAGACGACGGAAAACCGTGGCTGTGGTTGGAGAATCTGGTAGCGGAAAAACCACCGTGGCGAGAATTATCACCGGCCTGCTCCCGGCAAACAGCGGTCGTATCACATTTAGTGGTGACACCCTGTCACCGGACCTTGCTTCACGGGACCGGGACTGCCTCAGGCGTCTCCAGATGATCTACCAGATGCCGGATGTTGCACTTAATCCCCGCCAGAAAATACAAAGAATCATCGGCCGCCCCTTGTCTTTTTATTTTGGCATGAAAGGTAAAGAAGCCACGGCGAGGATCAAGGAATTGCTCAGCATGGTAGAGCTTCCTGAAAAGTATATGAACCGTTATCCTGCTGAGCTTTCAGGTGGAGAGAAACAGCGGGTCTGTATCGCGAGAGCACTTGCCGCCAATCCCGATCTTATTATCTGCGACGAGGTTACCTCAGCACTGGATCAATTGGTTGCAGAGGGAATTCTTAACCTTCTCAGACGATTGCAAAACGAACTTGGCATGTCGTATCTTTTTATCACCCATGATCTGGCCACGGTCAAGGCAATTGCCGATGAAATCATAGTCATGTACCGGGGACGAATCGTCGAACAGGGCATAAAGAGCGACATACTTAAGCCTCCTCACCACGATTACACCCGGCTCCTGCTCTCATCGGTACCGGAGATGGACCCGGATTGGCTGGACAACCTCCTTGAGGAAAGAGCTATTGCCTGAGGAGGCGTGGCAGGGCTTTCTCCTGCTGGTCACAGGCACACGCCCGAGTAACTAATTGATGCTAAATAAAAGTGTGCGGTAAAATGAGGGTGGTTCAACCTGACCCGTATTTGTTTCTTGATTCGTTCACCGTTTTCACAGGGTCTCATTGAAGGAGCGACCACGATCAATCACGTCCTTTCTTTTTCAAAAAACGGCAGATTTCGTCCCCGCAAGGACCTGCTTCATAAGCTCAATGAAGCATCACAGCTTTGCTCTGCAGCTCACCGATTACCTTGTGGAGCGATTCAAGGTCGCCACCAATACACCATAAGGTCGAACTTCACCAGTACGACCACCATCAGCTGACGCGATATCGATTGACTCTTTATGCACATCCAGACCGACAGATATGCTATCCTATTTCATGACCTCTCCTCTTGGTTATGGCTCTCTGTCGCGATTTCCTGAAATCTCAACAGAACCCCCGTCGGCAAGGAGACGGGCCTCTTGTTTTCAACATACAGCCATTATCTCTAGTCATGATGAGCGGTCAAATTGCCTCGCTTTATATCGAAAATCTGTGCTCGGGGTTCCTGATCAGATGGAACGAAACTCATATAAACATGGTCAAGTGGAGGGTTTGATGAAAAAATTTACAGGGCTTGTGATTATTGTCTCAGTTCTTCTCAGCTGTTTATCCCAGGGAGCATTTGCAGCGGAGTCTGAAAAGAAACTTTTTGTGAACCTGAGCAGCGATGAAATTAACAGGGCCGCCATGGCAATAACCTTCAGCACCAGGGTACTGAAACAGAAAAAGATTCCGGTCACAATTTTTCTCAACGTGGAAGGAGTTCGAATTGCCGACAAAAACCTTCCCCACCATAAGCACATCAATGGTCAATCCACGCAGGAAATGCTTCAGGCATTTATCGATGCTGGAGGCAAGGTCATAATCTGCCCGATGTGTATGAAAAATGTCGGTCGTCTGACCCCGGAGGATATTCTCGACGGTGTGGTGGTGGGAGGCTCAGACGTTACCTGGCCTGCGCTCTTTGCTGATGATGTCAGGGTACTAAGTTATTAATGGCCGTATTTGGAGAGCGGCAACTAAGTACCAGGGAGCAGATCAGAGTCGAACTCCCATCAATCTCACCACGATTACACCCGACGCCTGCTCCCATCGGCACCTGTAATTGACCCGGATTGGCTGGACAACCTCCTTGAGAAAAGAGCTATTGCCTGAGGAGGGGGGCTTGCCCGCGATTTAAAGTCACTTAGTGATCCAAATGCCGCACAGGGATTATTGTACTATTCTGCTGACTTCTTACTCACTCAACCACACAGCACTGCTGTCATAACGGCGCTAATCTTGCACTTACCTCGTACCAAAGGGATTCGGATTTTTACCTGACTCTCACGAGCACCGGCTTACCACTTCAATTTGATAGGAAGAAAAAGCAGCAAAAGGCGATCTGAAGCAGATACACATAACAAACAAGCTTCAGTAACTGATCGTCTTATCTGTGGTGGCAGATATAAAAAAAGTCTGACGTCAAGTCAGGTCGTAAAAATTTGATTGCTACCTGACGCCTGTTAGGCAACACCAATACCCTGCCGCGTAACACGACTATCCTGTTTATCCAGGAATGCCTGTAATAGAATTTTTTTTAGGATAAACTTGTACTGTAGTCCCTACCATCTCAGATAACGATTCCGCTTCCAAACATGTTCAACAGGGAGACTGCCATGAGCATTTTCCAAAGTAGCATTAGAAACTTATCAAGGCGACGATTTCTCCAATTCATAGCCACAGTCTCTGCTGCAGCCTCTCTTGGAGAAATGTGGAAGGTGAACCATGCGCAGGCTGCCTCTATCTCACAGCGGAATGTTCCCTTTCCACAATTTACGGTAAAGCAGCGGGATCAAACAGCCGCCGAAATATACCAGTGCACAGCTGACCTGAAACGATATGGCAGTGAAAACATGGCCTTTAAAATTGTTTCAGAGGAGCTGAAAGGCTCCTCCGCCTGGGCTATGGCTGCCAATATGATCGGCAATATCAAAGAGGGAACAGTTGGTCATGGTTGGCCGGTCCAAAACCCGCACGAAGCACGAATGTACTATGCCCTGAATGTCGCCATGACAACCTGGAACGAGATTATCGGCCCATACGGGGAAAATCGTGAAAACAAGGGGTATTTAGGATGGCTACCGAAAAAATTACCTGAAAAGCTGACCACAACCCCATTGCCGGTCAGCGAGATTGACGACCTCACCAAGAAGATTAAAATCATCGCTTCCTATGCCGGCGCAGACAAGGTTGGCATAACCAAAATCGACCGTCGCTGGGTATTTGATACTGTCTGTCTGAACGGGCTTGATCCAGGCCCACCAGAAATTAAACATATCGTATTCAAAGATACTCCACAGCCGAGCGAGACGAAGAGTGAATTTATACTACCGGAGAGCGTTCAATATGCGATCGTCATCATTAACGTCCAACCCCGGGCACTAACCCAGTTGGCCCCCTCCTCCATTCCATCCGTTGCAAGTACTAACCAGGGATATGCTCAGGGAGGTTTGACAGCAGTGGCTCTCGCCCAGGCAATTCGCTCTCTCGGCTACGTCGCTATTCCCTGCATGAACAGCACTGCAATGAGCGTCCCGCTCGCCATTGATGCAGGTTTGGGCGAATTGGGTCGCCTGGGCTATCTGATCACCCCGGAGTGGGGACCCCATGTTCGGATTGATAAAGTTCTGACCAACCTGCCACTTCAGCCTGATAAACCTATAAGCTTTGGGGTCACAGAATATTGTGAAGATTGTGGTATTTGTGCGGTCGAATGTCCCTCAGGTGCAATCTGCCCTGATAAAAAGCGCTCCTTCAAACCACCGCAAGCTGCAATGCCCTGTGGCAATCCCGGAGCTCTCAAATGGTATGCTGATGGCAAAAAGTGCTCTCGCTGGTGGTCCGAGTCGGGTGCTCCCTGTTCAAACTGCATGAATGTTTGCCCATACACCCTCGCCACATTAGGAGATGGTTTCGAAGGGAAAAAGCCGGACCCGGTGACATTCTGGAACCTGAAAACACACGCCTATGGCAGACGCCATATAGACTATTAGGAGGGGAAAAGGATGCGTGCCCAGGCCATATTGATATGCTTTTCTCTTATCTTCTTTACACTGTGTGGGGCAGTAATCGCCCAGGATGATTACCCGGAGGCCATTGAATTCGACGGCTCCGTTGATGGTGGCAGAACAGACGATATCCACCCCTCAACCTACACCGGGTCCGTATCGTTTCAACACGCCAAGCACATCGAAGAGTATGCAGATGGCTGTGGCGATTGTCACCATGACAGCGACCACGAACCTGTTGACAACTATGATCCGGATGAATCATATAGCTGCGCTGATTGCCACGATGGTGAGGGATTGATTCGTGGCACAATCGCCATGAATAGTTCTACCGCTGATGACTTACTTGAACACCGCGCAAATGTGCTCCACACGAGATGCATTGGTTGTCATAAAAAATACAATGCCGAACAGCACGTGGTGACAGCTCCTGAAGCCTGCCGCATCTGTCATGCGAAACAGGCTCAAGAGTGGGTTGTAGAATAATATGCACTACGCTGGCACCAGTGTTCGAAAACTCGTCCTGATTCTGGTCCTTGGTTGTAGTTCACACATTGTTATTGCTGTTCCGTCCCAAGCCGAAGAAGCTCCTGATATACAAACGGAAAGCTACCACAATCGGCAACAAGCTATACCACCACCAATCCCACGCGCCAGGTGGAGTGAGGATTGGTCTACATTTGGAAATTCAACTCCACTCACCTACCCGGAGATCTCACCAACCAGTTATTTCTGGAGCCCGCTCAAAAACATCCCGATTGGCCACAACAATGAGAGTTATCTCAACCTTGGCGGGGAACTGCGTTTAGCCTACGAAATCTACGACGAAAAGGATATGAGCCTTTCCGACATTGGCTACCAGGACGCTCTACAACTCCGGGCAGCCATCCACGGAGATTTGCACCTCACCAGGAAGTGGCGTCTGTTTGGCCAGTTTGGATACGGAGTAGTTGATAACCGGGAAGGAGGGGAAAAAACGGCTGATGAAGCAGATATCAATGCGTGGGAACTCTTCATAGGCCGACGTTTTCTTATCGATGAAAAGGAACGAGTCGTTGTCAGATTAGGGCGACAGCTTATTGAAGCTGCAAATCTCTTTATCAATGTTGGAGAGGGTAACAATATACGACAGCATTACGATGGGCTGCGAGTCGGCTGGATAGATAAGGAATTCGTCAAACTCGATCTATTTGTAGCCGAATATGTAGACTTTTCTGACGAGAGTTTCTCTATGTCAGGTACCGGTGAGTATTTCTGGGGAGCAACGGGTGGGTTCCGCTTTGCAAAATCCCTGCTCAGCCTGAATTGTTCCTACTTTGGCTGGGACCTGAAGGACAGGCAGTTTCAGCAGGGTGGAGCGGGTCGACACGACGAGCAACGCCATACCCTGTTGTTGAGGCTCAATCAGCCTATCAATCTTGAGCGACAGCTTCAACGTCCATTATCGACCACAGACCAACTAGGCCTAGACTATTATCTGGCGTATCAGTTTGGCGAATATGAGGATCGCCCTGGTGGCAGCTCCATACACTCCTTCGCTGGGTTTGGCGAAATTCGATATGGTCTCTACCCACAGCCTGACACGCCGATCATCGGTCTGAAGACTGCGTATTTTTCAGGAGATGATGACCCGGATGACAGCGAATTGAACACCTTCTACAATCATGTTTTTGCAACACCCTTCTTTGGCTACGCCCGTGATATTCAACCATTCAACTTGATCTATGTACAACCTAATATTGGCTATAATTTCGGGGATGGGGCGATTATCACTCTTGGATGTGGATTCCAGTGGCGAGCTGACACAAGCGATGCATTTTACTCCAAACCAAACGGCATCACAGCCTCGGCAGGCTCAAGTGAATCCTCCTGGCTCGGCCATCAGGTGCAGTTGTCCGCCCGTTACCTTATTAATCCCAACCTCCTGCTGACCGGTTACATCGCCCGATTCTTTGCTGGTGATATGATAGTGGATGCTGGCGGTGATGATCGTGATTATCTCCACCTCGGTATTCATTATCTGTTTTAGCCATGAGCAGTGAACTGCCGACAAGTACCAGGGTTGTGAATCAAGCGATGCGCCAGGGTAAAATGTTGTCGAAAATCCCTAAAGCCTCCAACTGACAAAGGCCGCTGGTTAATGAATTGAAATCCATTGGTGGCTCAACCAATAATATCGATTACCGGCCATATTCGGTGCGGTACAATTATACCGTGACCGACCGGAGGGCAGGTCTTTTGTTGCCTGGATGCTGAATTTCTCGTTCGGTATGAGCCACTCTATTTGCATCCGGTCTGCACCGAAATAACAGGCAAGCTGCTCAAGGTTCGCATCCGCAGGGGTGAGAGTTATGGTGAGTTCGGGCCTGCTTTCACTGGTCAATGGGTTCACAGGCTCCTGCTGAATGACAGGAAGGGGAAGTGATCTGGCTTTTGTTCGAAATGAGCCAAGATCTGCAAAAGCCTCTGCTATGGGAAAACGCGGGAGAGCCAACTGGTTACTGAATATACCCATTCCTCCGGAATGCTGACCAAAGGCTGTGTAACCGAGCTTTTCCACTATATCCATTACTTCATGAGAATACTCACCATACGGGTATGCAAAGAGCATAGGTGCGTGGCCGAGCTCCTCCTGGAGGCGACGCTGAGCCGTCTCTATGCTTGCGGTAATTCGTTGGGTCCATTCCATTACCGACTCATCCTGCTGTCTCCGGACAAGATATTCATGTTTTTCCGTATGATTGGCGAAAGTTACCCCATTGTTATGCATTTCGCGAATTTGCTGCCAGCTCATGATGGCCGGATTTTTTTCGTCGACACTGCCGGTTGCTACAAAAACGGTGAATGGAAAGTTCATCGCCTGAAGACGGGGATAGGCAACTTCATAAACGGAGCGATACGCATCATCAATGGTGATAGCGACACTGTTCTCCGGCAGTGGCTGCCGCTGCTGAATCGCCTCAACAATCTCTTCCAGTGGCAGTACGGTAAAATTGTTTTCCTTCAGATAATTGAGCTGCTGCTCAAACTGTTCAATGGTGACATTGGTGCTTGGGTATTGTGCTTCGCCAAAACGGTGATACATAAAAACCACTGCGTGCGGTTGCTGTTCATCGGCATGGACGGACGGCAATGGGTATATATCGGTGAACAGCATGAAAACTATAAGAATGATACAGGAACGGAACATATTGGCATGATCCTCAATGAAGTTGTAGTTGGTTCGTTTGATAAAAGCATGTCCTGTAACAGGAACGCGGACAAGGTGGGTCAGGCTGCACCGCACCACTTCCATAATTCATCTCAATCCGCCTGAAACTCTGCTGGATGAAGAGAGAGGAGTACGCTTTGAAGCGCCACCAGCACTATCCTGAGCGTTCATTCAACGACGAAAAATTCATATTACCACAAACAGTTATCATCTAACAGCTCAAGCCCCTTAAACTCTTCGCCACCCTCCTCACCCTTCGAAAGGCTGAGGAAAAGAGAAACTGACCGCCGTATTTTCATCCAAGCGATCAGGCTCTTTGCAATCGGGGCCCGTTGAAGAGAGGGAAAGAAAAAGCAGGGTGGTAATGATAATACTCGTAATAACTCCAGAAAGTTGAATTGCCTGAGTGTAATAAAGCCATCACTGGCCCGCTATTTCCCTCCGGAGAATGCTGCCGCACAGTACTTAAAAGGCAACTTTCAGTTTATTCACAACTTGTGACATGGAATCCCGGAACAGACCACGATTTCTGACCTGGCAAAAACAAAGAAAGCGGTATCCTCAGCACATCCTGAATGAGGTTTTTAAAATTCATGGTAGATATCAGAGTCGAACTACTATCAATCCTACTACGGTTGCCCCAGCTTCTGCCCGCATCGGTACCTGAAATGGATCCGGACTGGCTGGAGAACCTTCTAGAGGAAAGAGCTATTGCCTGGGGGAACCTGGGAAGAGTCTCAGCACTCAAATGAATGGACCACGATTTAGCTTACAAGCATGCTTCAAGTGTTTCCCAACCCCTGTGGTCGAACATACTGACTTCAATAATTTCCCTGATCTTTTATCAATGCGGTACGTAGGATCGCACCTTTCCTGTCAGGTAGTGATTTCCTTGAAAGCCTTTTCAGGAAAAAAGCAGTAGGGGCACTTTTCAGGGGCTGAGTCATTATAATGTACGTAACCGCAAATCCTGCATCGCCAGACCCCTTTACTGTGAACAGCAGAGTCAGGATCGAGAGGATCATGATCTCTGTGAAGAGCTAGATCCTCGAGGCGGGGCTGCCTCGATTCATATTTCTTCATGAGATAATCGGCCAGAATCATTCTCTGTATCTCGCTGGTCCCCTCGTATATCCGCAACAACCTGACGTCCCGCAGCAACTTCTCAATAGGGAACATCTCAGTATATCCATAGCCTGCGAAAATCTGCAGGGCTTCATTAACAACCTCCAGGGCTGTTTCAGAGGCATAGAGCTTACTTGTCGAAGCGCTTACAGTGCCATCCAGCCCCTGATCTGATTCCCAGGCCGCCTTCCAGGTGAGAAGCCTTGAGGTCTCGACTTTCTGAAACATCTCTGAGAGTTTGAACTGAATCGCCTGGAAGTTGGCAATGGGCATGCCGAAAGCATGGCGTTTTTTCACATAATCGAGAGAATACTCCAGTGCCGCCCTGGCAGCACCCACCCCGAAGGAACCGATAATTGGCCGGGTCCTGGCAAAGGTCTTCATAGCCAGTACAAATCCCTCTCCCGGCAGGGCGATAACGTTTTCGGCAGGGACCCTGACATTTTCAAAATGAACACCAACCGTATTTGAACAACGTTGACCCATCTTGGGAATAGGCCTTCCCCGCGTTACCCCTTCCCATAAAGTTTCTACAAAGAAGGCGCAGATTCCCTTGTGACGCGTTTTCGAGTCTACGGTGGCAAAAACAGAGATGTAATCTGCAATTCCACCATTGGTTATCCAGTATTTCGTCCCGTTAAGGATAAAGTCATTACCATCCTGCCGTGCCTGGCAGCTTATCCCCGCAACATCAGACCCCATGGTGGGCTCGGACGTTGCGAAGGCCGCAAGTTTGAAGTCGCAGGCTATTTTGGGGAGATATTTCCTTTTTGCCTTCTCATTGTTTGACAGGAGCAGAGGCTCCATTCCCAGCGATGAATCGAATATCGATGTTGCCAACCCCGGACAGGCGGCAGCGATTTCCTCAGTGATAATGGCTGAATCAATCAGGCTCAATCCTTTACCACCATACTCCTTTGGAATATCGGCACCTGCAAAACCTTCTTCAAATGCCTTCCTGATGACGGGCAAAGGAGTTTCGTCCTTTTTGTCGTAATACCATGCCACTGGCAATACTTCTTTTAGAGCAAACTCCTGTGCTTTTTTCTGGAGAGAAAGTTGTTCCGATGTGAGGTGGAAATTGAGCATTGTTTTCCCCTGATAATGTGGAAGAGTTGTGGAACCTTATAAATCTGCCCCAACAGCTGTCAGCAGATCATGCTTGGGGACAGTGGCAACCGCAAAAGGTTGCCTAACAATTATAACGATTCGTAAGCAATGTCTCAAATTGAAATGTGAGAGCTGTAGCCCCACATTTTTCAATATGTGGGAGGAGCAGCCACCGCCACTGACTTGGCGAACAACTCATACTGATGAGCCAGTAAAACCTGTTTTTAAAAGCGATGTCCGACCTTGCCTTGAAGAAAGATTTGTGTGGCATAATATATAGCAAGCGCCCTGAGTTGATGTGCCTGACCAGGACCTGCTGAAGTTCGTGTTCTGGAGTTGCCGACTCCATTGAACTCCCGGGATCAATTCACACCGAGGGGAAAGCCAGAGGAAGCAGAGGAGGTACAGTACCATGAGAAACAAGAAAACAAGGGGAGCAGTCTCATTCTGCCTATTGATCCTGGCAATTTTATTGCCCGAGGTTTGCCTTTCGTCTGAGGCCACTCGACAGTTGTGGAACAGCTTGAAGCAGCCCGACCATTTTGCCTTTATACGGCATGCCATTGCACCAGGCACGGGAGATCCCCCTGAATTTGCTCTTGGTGAATGTCAAACCCAGCGCAACCTTTCTGACGAAGGACGGAGACAGGCGAAAAGAATCTCTGAACAATTCCATCAAAACGGTATTTCGCAGGCCAGTGTGTTTTCGAGCCAGTGGTGCAGGTGCATGGAAACAGCCAGGTTGCTTGAACTTGGAAAGGTTGTAGAACTCCCCGCTATTAATTCCTTTTTCCGTGAATATCAAAAAGGGTACGCGCAGACGGCGCAGCTGAAACAATGGCTGGGCAATCAGGATTTGCAAGGGGTCACTGTGCTCGTCACTCATCAAGTCAACATCACGGCACTCACAGGAGTTTACCCAGCTTCCGGGGAGATCATCATAGTCCGTCGGAAATTACCTGCTCCAGCTGAATTTGAAGTTGTCGGAACAATAAAAATCGACTGAGAAATAGGGGATTAGAGAGAAACCTTCGTACAGTGTTCTCTTCGCCAAACATTCCAAATACTAACAGCCTGTTAAGGCCAAACATTGTCAATTCTGTTGTATTTGACATATACTGTTCGGTAACAAAAGTGTGTCATGACGCACGTTCACCGTCTGGTCACTTCATTAAAGTCCAGCACCCTCACGTCGAGATAAGCAAACAAATTGCACCAACAGACGTGAACATAAGAGTTTATGATGTTTCCAGCTTACCAGTTGTAACAGATTTCAACGTAACCTTGCAGCCAGGAGACTGGGCTGGTTACACTTTAGGGCCGTCATCTGCTGATCGAGGTTTTGTAGCAGAGATTAGTCCGCTGGGGCCTTCAGTTAACGGTGCCTCAATATCTAATTACGTGATTCAACCAGAATATAATGGCACTGAATGGAATGATGTTCTCCGTGTTCAGATTTCAGACTCTCAACCACCAACAGATGTCAACATAAGAGTCTACTCTGTTGAAACCCGCGAGCTCCCTGAACCCATGAGCGCGGTCCTTTTCGGGGTGGGCTTGGCTATGCTCACCATGTTGTCTGATCTTACTCTCACCCCTTTAACTGTCATTTCCTCCCAGCCATTATACCATGTGATGAAGGGTATACGGGGGGATGTACCGATGAGATGCTTGAGTGCCTATGAGGTACTGACCAATGATGTCTATAGCTTGATAGATTAAAATGTTATCAAGAGTAGAGGAAGAATCGGCGCACCTGAAAACCTTGCTGGAGCAAAACCAGGGCCTCTTTCTGACTCGACGTTTCACACCTGGCCTTGAAAGTCCTTTTCAGGCAGAGATAAAACAATAGGGATCTATGTCGATGAAGGGATCTCCCCCGCTTCCCTGAACCACCGCCAGACAGCCTCCGCAAAATCTCCTGACTCTGCAACCGTTACAACCGGATGAGCCATTGCGATACTTCCCGGCCATCTCTGAATGATAGATTTCTTCAAGGCTTGAATCATGGATATTGCCGATAAGGGACGGGAATTTCCTGCAGGCGTG
Organism: Desulfosediminicola ganghwensis; assembly: GCF_005116675.2. Classification (NCBI taxonomy): domain Bacteria; kingdom Pseudomonadati; phylum Thermodesulfobacteriota; class Desulfobulbia; order Desulfobulbales; family Desulfocapsaceae; genus Desulfosediminicola; species Desulfosediminicola ganghwensis. Next base: position 840,251 of record NZ_CP050699.1, on the reverse strand, counting down.
TACCTCACCGTCAGGTAGCAGGGAGACGAAATTGAAGGCGGCACCGCAGCCAAAACCTGTGCAGCCACCTGTGAGGGCGAGATCGTCTTCGTCCCGGATGATGTTGAACAGGTTATCTTTCAAGCCCATAATCGGGTTTTCGCCGGCGGCACGCATATACTCCTCAAGGAAATCGCGGTAATCATGGGTGGGCACAGTCTCCAGTGCCGCCCCCTCCCCCACAGGGGAGAGACGGTTAAAGTTGAAGAGATTGGTCTTATCTCGAAGAAGTTCTGCCAACGGCAGCACCTCTTTCAAATTGTGTCTGGTCAGGGTCAGCATCACCATTGAATACACGCCGACCTCACGAAGCATGGTCAGAAAATCTATCGTTTTCTCGAAATGGCCTTTGCCCCTGATGTAATCGTTATGCTCTTTAAGCCCTTCGAGACTCACCTGGATAAATTCCGGCCGCTTTATCGCCACCAACTTTTCGAGCTGCTCGCGTGGGGAAGGGTTTCCAAGGATTGCTATCATAAAACCCATTTCAGCCGCTTTTTGATACACATGATCGAAATGAGAATAGAGCAGCGGGTTACCGCCGCTGAAGCTTATCTGACCGGCCACCCTCTTGTGCTCACAAAACGATTCAAATTGCTCCAGGACGCTCTCTGCCTGCCCAATGGTCATCTCATCCCTGCCGCTACGATCATAACAGTGGCGGCAGCTTAAATCGCATTTTTGCGTTACATGCCATTGCAGGGTAAATATTTCAGCGTATAGCCCGTTTTGTGATTGAGCCTCATCCTCAGCCTTAAAGATCTCCCCATCCCTTTTAATCAGAGGCCGCGGCAGATGAATCAAGCCCTTATCCCGAGCCTCTGCCAGAAAGCTCTCAACCACGGCAATCGATGTGCCACCCTCTTGAGCAACGGCTCTTTTGTCGAGGTCTTCAGCAACAAGCTTGATTGCCAGCAGATCGTGACCCGTTATCTTCAGGGCAGAAGCCCTTTGCTTACCATAGGGTTTGCACACTGCAACATACCCCTCACCAGGCTGAACAGAAGTTCGATTGCCAGCAAGCATTTCAGGCAACCCACTCCAGGCTGAGGACAAGATTTCAAGGGTCGGATTCACTTCAGGGCAATGCTGGTGTTCCGGACCAGGGTTATGCTCGCGGTCCACCTTGTGCAGTGTCCACTCCAACCTGGCCAGATCAAAGATGAACGGATGCAGGGTGATATGCTCAGCCTGTTCGATATCCCTGATCGCCTTAAGCAGGGACTCAACCCTGTCATAATTTCCCGTCCGGGCAAATACCTTTGGAAGGTACGACGCTGTTACGGGTAGCTCGGCAATGTTGGTTTTCACAGTTTCCGGAGGTCCTTCACATTGAATTCAGGCTTTTATAATGACGTCTCAGATGACAAAGAGAAATGCCGATACCACTCTCTGAAATATCGGCATTCCCCGTATACAATCCCTTACGATAACCGTACGACCGTACGTTGTATCAGCCGCTTCAACCACTCGATCCGGTTTTCTTGGGCAGAACCTCTTCACTACCCTCTTCTACTTTTTCCTCACCCTCTTTCTCCATGTCTTCTGCTGCCTGCTTACCCTCTTCAACCGTTTCTTCGGTCTTTTCTTCAGCGCTCACGGCGCCTTCAGTCTGACCGCTTCAGCCACTGGTCCCTGCAGGCTTTTCTGCATCGGCACCACCTGTGCCGCTGGAACCGCCTCAACCACTGCCGGCAACATGTCCCGGCAGGGTTACCCCGCCTGCGCCGATCAGACCCGCCACCCCAAGACCTGCTAGCAACTTTTTCAAGTCCTTTTTCATGGTTCGCTCCTTCGTTTACCCGTGGTGAGGTTTCTCCCCCAAGAATGCGCCACCTAATAACATACCGATAGCAGAAGAAACACTGGCCTGTCAAACGTGTGCACTGCAACAGCTCTGCTACAGCCAATATCAATTTTTGATTCACATTGTAAACAAGAGGAATTTTCCCTGAATAGCAGACACATAAACCGCAAGACAGCCGTAATCGCTGAGGTAGCGTTCCAGGTGTAGCTCCAGGAGTCTGTCGGACTAAGCCCTTTTTAGCCAACTCATCGTTATCGAAAAAAAATTAATGCTCGCAGATAAGCGAACGAAGTGAGACTTCGATATTATCTATATGGCTCCGCTTAATTTTCTTTCGATGCCTCGATTTGAGTGAAAATCGCAATAGTCCGACAGTCTCCTGGCTCAGCAAAACTATGATAACCAGCGTGGCAGCGCCGGATCGTGGAGGGGTTAGCGAGTCTGCCGGTAGTCAGGTATTGTATTCAGAGATGACCTGACCATATGCCCGAAACTGGCATTGCCCATAGTGAAAAGCCTGACCGGCAGATCATTTTTATCGCGTAGCTGCTGTATAATCTCTTTTTCTTCAAGCCCCTTTTGATAGAATCCAGTGACTTGCTCCTGAAAGCTTTCGAGATAATCGATTTTTCGCCTTATGAGCTTAGGGCCGTTTTTCATTTTCGGGCGATGGCCACAAAAGAGTGTGTCGAAATCCAGGTCTGCTATTTTTCGTAACGATGCAATCTGCTGGTCAATTTTTTCATCAACCCTGAAAAACTGGATTTTTTCACCGACAAAGAGATCGCCAGAAAAGAGCCATCCCTCCTCTTCCACATGAAAAACAGTATGATCCTTACTATGACCCGGTGTGTGCAGTGCTTTAAGGGTTATTTTTTCACCTTCTACGACCTCCGGGCAAAACTCTGCCTGAAAGCGCTGAGCCTTGCCAAAAAGGATATGCTGGTACGGCAGAATATTGAAGCCCTTCAACACCTTTGCCGCCCCGTACGGGTGCAGGTAGACAGGAGCCCCGGTCCGGCTTTTCAGGAAGGCGGCGTTGCCGCTGTGATCCTCGTGGTGATGGGTCAACAGGATGGAGGCGACAGCACTGCTGTTAATCATCAATCCGATTTTCTTTCGCAGATGATGGGGACCGGTATCAATGAGGAATGAGTCAATTTGATAAACATATACGGACTTTATCAACTTTCCCGCCGGGGCAATGCCCACTTCAAAACCTTTTATGGGGCCGAAAGTGTGTTGTTTTGCAAAGAGCATCGATTCTTCTTCTGTGGAATGAGAAGTATAAAGTGAAAGGTAAGATCAGGTCTTGAATGACAATGTTTTCAGTGCACCAGAGGTTGCTCCCAATGTACAATATGATCCTCCACCTCTCAAGCACCACTCACTTATTCAAGAGTTCAACTGCAGAAAAGGCGGAATTACCTTTTGAATAAATTCTTCAATAGTTAATAAAAAGATATCAAACGGGTTTTGTAATTTTTGCCGTGTGCAAACACTTTGAGCATGCAGCAAAGATCACCCCAGGATTCACTGACCACATACTTTCCCCCTCAATTTCAACACACTTCACAGCCCGGATATTTCCTTCGCTCCTGGCATTAAGTACCTCGAATGAAAGACCCTCCCCAATCATTAATTCTTTGATTGGGTGCGATTTATATCCTACAAATGATAATATGTATGAAGACGAAGGATATTCTCAAACACGTCTCTCATTCCGGTTGTCATCTTCTACTTCACGGGACTCAGGTTGACTGAGCCGAAACAGGCCCGAAGCAGAGAGAGCTGCTTCAGCAAGCTGAAATTGTGACCATATGGCTGAGCATAAAGTTCGGAAAACCCTATCCATCCGTACCACCGTGTTTGGTGTCTTCCTCTTTATGTCATGCCTGATAGCGGGGCTGACTCTTGGGTTACAGCACTATTTCAGTAAAGACCTCGCCCAGACAGCTGCTGAGTCATCCTTTCACATCTTGGCCGAGATGATTAACGAAAGGGTAAAAGCCCTCGACAGCCAAAGTGTCAATCTGGTTGGAGTCCTCAGTCATTTTTACGAGCTCGAGAATTTTCCCGGGCCGGAACAGGAGCTCCGTGCAATCAAGCTTTTTGCCGGCGCAATGGAAAACGCACCGAGTATCTATGCGGTGTATATAGGATACGATACCGGGGAATTATTCGAGATTATCAACCTTGAGAGCAGCGACAATGTCCGGGGTGTGTTCGGCGCCGCCCAGCACGACAGATGGCTTGCTCTCAGGTTCTCGTCAGTTAATGGAGTTCGTAAAAAAACAACGGTCTATCTTGATTCAGCATTTTCAGTCCGCTTCGAGAAAACTGAAAACACCGATTATGATCCCAGGGTACGACCATGGTTTAAAGATGCCCTCGCAACGCCTGGCATTATCAAGACAGCGCCCTATCTCTTCTCAAGCCTCAAATCTCCAGGGCTCACCTATGCAACCAGCATTGACGGAGGTCAGCGGGTCGCCGCTGTGGATATTTCCCTCGCAGGCCTGTCCGACTTTCTTCAGAAGCAGCAACTGCTACCTGACAGCCAGGCCTTCATGTTTGACAAACATGGGGAGATTATCGCCCAGACATCATACTCGACAGATCGTGCCAAAAGCGTCCACTGGTCTCCCATTGCCCTCGATGACGAAGAGCAGGCGTTTCTCTCTTCGTATCCTGTAATAAAAGCTTCCAACGAGATGAACTGGCCCCCCTTTGACTTTGCCCTCAGCGGCAAGCCCAAGGGCTACTCCGTCGATTTGCTGAACCTGCTGGCCGACAAAGCCGGTTTCCGGGTCGAATATGTGAACGGCTATTCCTGGGAAGAACTGGTCGCCCTGTTTAAGGATGGTAAGCTCGACCTTCTGCACTCCCTGTTAAAAAATCCAGAACGTGAAAAGATGGGTGTATTCACCAGCCAATACATGCCCATGCCCCAGGCCTTTGTGGTAAGGAAAGATACCCCGATTCCCTCTTCCCTGGCAGAGCTGGCCGGCAAAACCGTCGCCATTCCCAAAGGGTGGGCCACTGACACCTATCTGGCAGAAAATCATCCGGAGGTGAAGCGTCTCCATGTTGCAAACAGTATTGAGGCCATGCGGGCAGTCTCCTCGAAAGAGGCCTATGCAACCCTGGACAGCGAACCGGTGGTTCGATACCTGGCCAATTCCTATTTCCTGAAAAACCTGGAAATAGGAGGTCGCCCCGAAGAACTCGAAGCTCTCGGAGAATCTGCCGGGCAGGGACTCCATTTTCTTGTTCGACCCGAGAAAGAACTTCTGGCGGGGATTCTTGAAAAGGCCATGGCTTCACTGGCCAACAGCGATCTCGAAAAGCTGGATGCTAAATGGTTCGGAACCGGCAAGGACCAGGATGAAAAGGATGAGGTCCGCAAGACCGTACCACATCCTGTGCTGCTCGAACTCGCCTCAGAGTTTGGGACTGCAGGGGGACTGCGGGTTATCGAAATCAAGGGCCATGAATATTTTTGTTACGTTGCACAGATCGAATCGGTCTACGGATCAAGTGAGTTTCTGGGATTGCTGGTACCGGTACAGAAAGCCATGGCACCGTATCTGGAGAAGATCCGGTTTTCACTCATTATGACCCTGATTCTGCTCCTGCTGTTGACCCCCTTAGTCTGGTACTGTTCCACCATCATCGTACGGCCGATAAATGCCCTGGTAGTTGAGAGTGACAAGGTAAAACAGCGCCGCTACATGGAAGTGGCCATGGTGGAAAGCAATATTAAAGAGATTCGTGGGTTGTCGCGCTCCATGGTCACCATGGCCTCCGCCATACAGGCTTATGAAGTATCGCTGCGGGAACTTATGGATTCCTTCATCAGGCTGATCGCTGTCGCCATCGATCAGAAATCACCCTATACCGGCGGACACTGTGCCCGTGTGCCGGAACTGTCTCTCATGCTGGCAAAAGCAGCCAGTGAGTCAACAACAGGGGGCTTTGCCGGATTTTCCCTGGAAACAGACGACGAGTGGCGAGAGTTCCGGACCGCAGCCTGGCTACACGACTGCGGCAAAGTCATCACTCCTGAACACATTGTCGACAAAGCCACTAAGCTGGAATCTATTTATAACCGAATCCATGAAGTTCGAATGCGCTTTGAGGTCCTTCTGCGGGATGCCGAAATCGGGTATTGGAGGGAGTTGGCACAAGGAGAAGACATTGACGAAGCAGCACTTCGAGAAAAGCTCGCCGCAAGGCAGCAAGAACTTAAAAACGATTTTCGCTTTATAGCCGAGTGCAACCTTGGCGGAGAGTTCATGGCTCAGGAAAAGGTTGAAAGGGTCCATCAAATTGCCAAACAGACCTGGGTACGGCATTTCAGCGACCGGCTCGGCCTTGGTCGGCTCGAACTTGACCGTTTCCCAACCAAGGAGCCAACACTGCCATGCGAGGAACCTCTTCTGGCCGACCGGCCTGAGCATATTGTCGAGCATCCTAAGCAAAAAGGAATAGGCGGCTCATCATCGGATTTTGCCATGCAACCGCTCAAGCATCTGTATAATCTCGGCGAAATTTACAACCTCTGCGTCTCAAAAGGTACCCTCACCGCAGAAGACCGGTATAAGATCAACGAACATATCATCACCACCATCAACATGCTTGAGACCCTTCCCTTCCCCGAAAATATGACAAGAATCCCGGAATATGCCGGAACGCACCACGAGACCCTCAATGGCACCGGCTACCCCCGCAAACTCAGTGCAGACCAGATCTCAATCCCTGGTAGAATCGTTGCCATAGCAGATGTCTTCGAGGCTTTAACCGCCTCCGATCGTCCCTATAAAAAAGCAAAATCCCTGAGAGAGGCGATAGAAATCATGACCACAATGGCGAAAAACAACCATCTGGATGGCAACTTGTTCAGGCTATTTCTTGAAAGCGGCATCTACCTCACATATGCACGAACATTTTTGGACCCGGAACAGATTGATGAAGTTGATATTGAAGCGTATCTGGGAACTAAAAAGTTTTGAAATACTCTTTTTTTAGCCTTTTCAGCAAAGAGGAATCAGGGAGTTTGTGATAGTAAATTCCTGCCAGACCACGTTTTCCAACCTGACACAAACAAAAAACTGCCATCCTCAACAGAACTCTAGCAAACAAATGTGAGCGGATTGAAATTTTAAGCTGCTGCGAGGCAATCAACGACTCGCTTCTATAGGAGCGAAGACGTCAGCTTTGACCTATAGGTAGGCTAGCTCAGCTACAACCACATATTTTGAACCACAAAAAGCCGCGACCCAGAACTGATTGGGATTGCGGCTTTCTGTACGGTAATTCCCTTGTCAGTTCTTGAGTGGCAACATACGTTTTGCCGCATCCGGATTTTCTTTAAAGAGGTATATGTTTCTCTTCCATTACTCACTGAACCGACTCAAATGACTGCCAGGAGCCTGTCAGACTAAACCCTTTTCAACCAACTCATCGTTATCGACGGAAAAAACACTGCTCGCAATATCAACCTCATGGCTCCGCTTATTTTCCTTCGATGCCTCGATTTGAGTGAAAACCGCCATAGTCCGACAGGCTCCTGGTATCTGAGAATTATTACTGCATGTTTCGAACGGCCCGGACATAGCCGGATTTCTCTCGATAAAAACTGCGTGAAGGGCCGCACTGGTCGCCGATTTGCCAGGATCCCACATAATCTTTGCCATCATCTTGCAGCCAGTATCTTCCCTCAAGCTGTATTTTGACTTCTCCGTTTAACTTCAAATCGAAGCTGGAGAACAGATCAAACAGCTCTTGTTTTGTCGGCAGGCGCCACTGCTCGCCCTCCTCCTTGTTTAAGCCTTGCAGATAATGCTCCACATCCTCTGCTGTTTTGAAGTAGCCGGACCGCTCCAGACGCCACTCCAAGCCATGCTTCTGGTCAAGGAAGGTATCATCACCCTGCTGAAGCACAAGAGTATCACCCCCTGCGGCATGCATTGAGCAACCGGAGACAAGCAGGACGATCAGTAGCAACCATACGACCAACACTCTATTCCTGCTGCTGGTTCCGTTGAATATACCGTAATATTTCATAAGTCATTCCCTCACTGAATCGGTACCAGCGCATAACCTTTATTCTGGTAACCGGTCAGGGAAACGAACGTGTTCCCTACAACCTTTACCCCATCCAGCAGAGTATCCGCTTCAACCTTGAACAGGTTGATAGCGATGGCACACGCTTCAATCTTCACTCCCCTCTTTTGCAATTCAGCCAGGAGCTGAGCCGATTTTTTCAACAGTTCCTGATCCTGATCCGAAAACGACCAGTTTTCAGTGGTAACCAAACGGACAGAGGCCCCCCGAAATGCTATAACAAAATCAGCGGTCCTGCCCTGCCTGAGCAGATCATCGTAGGTCATATTGATGACATCAAGGTATAAGGCGAGCTTGGAAGCTTCGCTGACATTGATATCAAAGAGAGTTTTAGTTTCCGTCAGGCCGCTCAAGGCATCCTGATCGTTCACGTCACCTGCCACCGCAACTCCGTTCACTAAAAACATCAACACGCAAGATGCTATAAATACGTTGAAAGCTCTAATACATTTCATTGCCAGCTCCTTTAGAACGAATGTTCGTTCTAATACTTATGAAAAAAAAATTGCTACTTTGCCACACCCCTCCAGGCACACTCCCAACATTCTTCCAGATAGTCGGGAAGCGGTCTTTCGAGGACACCATCCAAACGCAAGAAGATCAGACGAATGGCCCCACCAAAAAGGGTCACTGCAGCCACGTTCGGGTCGACCGGTCTGATATGTCCCGCGTCAATTCCTTCAATCACCATCTGTTTCATCAGGGTAAAGGGACGGGACGAACAGACTGGTTTTTCCCCAGGCATAAACTCCTGGTGTTTTGCGTACAACATGTAATGCATTTCAGCCCTGTTCGTTTCTGTCTCGTCAAAGAGATACTGCACCACACTCCTGCAACGGTCGTGAGCGGTTTCATGAATCTCCATAATCTCAGTAAGAACCCTCGTCATGCTTGTTTCAATTTCCTGAAACAACTCTTTGGCGATTGACTCTTTATTTCCAAAATGATGGTAGATAGAACCGATACTGACTCCGGCCTCTTTTTGGATATCATGAACGGAAGTATTGAAATATCCCCGCTCAAAAAATAGCCTCAAAGCGGTTGACAGTATCAATCCCCGCCGCTCCTGTGTTTTGCCTGACATAGCTGCTCCCTCTCCTTTAAAACGAACGTTCGTTCTAATAAATATGAAATGGGCCTTCGTGTCAATTAATTTATCCCTTAAATAGTGTAGCAATGCGGACCGGCCTGAAATCAATTGGACGGGGTCACCCAGTAAAAAGCCCCTTGTCAATAGGTGACCCTTCCTTGTTGCGAAGCTGCATATCCAGCACGTTCTCAGGGTTGGATGCGTTCATAGTCAAATATGACGGCACAGCTAAAGGTACGAATCAGCTCCCCGGGGAACCCTCATCAACACGCCTTGCCTCTAACAAGATGTTCCCATTGAGGTTCTTTCAAAGCAGTTTTTGTGCACGCTCTTTTAACTTCCCAAGATGCTCGATCAGTCTATTCCTGCTTATTGGGTACGGCGGTTTTAGCCCTCTTTTCTTATAGTATGTTCTTAAGGAATCACTTATTTGTTCCGCCATGCCGGACAGTGATTTACGGGAGCGGCACAGCAGTACCCCGAGACAAACTTCAGTCAATTTTTGCATCTTGATATTTTTGCTGCCTTCAAAAAATTGCAGCTGCTTCTGCAGCGAATTGATCTCTTCACGCTGGCTCCTGACGATTTCATCAAGAAACCCATGCCTGGCTCCCCCTCCTCCGTTATCGACCCTGCCCTTTTCCTTTAGGCAGAACACAACGCCCGAGAAGCTGTGCAGCTTACTTTTTGGGCTGGTAAACGAAGGTCCATACTCGCCGAAAGCATAGCTGCAAATCAGAGGGGTTCGCTGAAAGGCCTTCGTCATTTCCGCATACTCCCGGCGTATATCCTGCTCCAAGACCGCAAGATGGGTAGCGCAAACGGTGCCAATGACCAGCTCATACTCATCGGCAAGACGACCCAGGGTATTTGTGTATTCTCGTAATACTTTTGATTTGTCGGGATAAGAGAAGCTGATATGGAATCGCGGCGGGAGGCAGGCACCTCTCGTGTAGTAGTTGCCAGTGGCCTTATCAAAGAATATGTCTCGAATATGCGGGTCTTCTCCCGGGGCATGAATCCACAATGAATATTCCATGTGGGATTATTCCTCCAAAACGAGGGGGTGCTGAAACTCTTGGAGAAAGGTGTGCGGATTTTTGCCGTCAATTTCCGTGAGGGTAAACTCGTTACCGCAGGCCGGGAAGAGCATACCTACATCTGACCAACCATAGGAGACACCGGACTGTACTTCGATCTCTCCCTGGAACAGGAGGTACACGACGGTATCATCCTCAAGATGGATGACGCCATCTTTGGCAAAAAAGAGTAGCGATTTCTCTGCGGGCGGGGTGATTTTTGAGAAGTTGGCAAGGTTCTGCTCGTCCCAGTAGTCGGCGGCCATGCCGCCGAAGACCAGGCAATTCTCCGGCAGCACTTCCTGGACGTGATCAATGAATTTCTCCCCATCAAAGTGATTGTATGGCGAAAAAAAAAGACAGGCTTGAGCATCTTGGTAGCCAGGATCCTTTGCAAGACTGGCGCGAAAGGCTTCGGTAAAGTCGTTTGACTGAATTACGGATGAGATGTTTGGCAGACAGCCTGCAGTCAAGGTTACCGAGTCGCTTACCATTAGACACAGCCAATAGCCCTCCTGGGTAAAGCCACTGTCATCCGTAAATCCGCCCACGACGGTTCCCCCAACAATTTCCATTCCAGGGAAAGCCTCCGTTAGGCCTGTAAGAATACCTTTGAGTGCTTCCGTATCATGGGGTGCCGAGGCATAGAGCACTCCGGCAGACGGTCTGTACACTCCCAGCTTTTCATTTGAGTCCCTGACCAGATCGTCAACAATTTCGGGCCCATTGCTTTTGATGCTGTGTGCGGTAATGGCTTTGAACATCGCTTCCCTCTATGCAAAATTGAACATTTGGTACAAAACAAAAAATGAAACTATTGCATAACCAGTTTCTTGAGCCTTTTTTTCGCACCGGCATTTTTTTGTCCTACCTAACGGACCAGTGCCAAATATTTTGCAGTATATATTACACATACCACAAATAACACATAGACAGTTATTTAGATACATTTCATAAAATTAACCAATCTAACGATTTTGTCAGGAATGCATCAGGGCTGTTTGGCAGAGATCCATCTGCCCAAAATATAGAGTCGGTTCCCTGGACTGCGGTCAAACTCGATGTAAACGCTTACACCTCAACGCCAATTGGCTTGAGTGAATTCATACAAGAGGAGGAGACAGATGTCAGAGATAAGCCCATTTATTGTCAGTTTTTGGCTACTACCAGTTACCGTGCAAATTGTAATACCACTTGTCGTGTTCGCTGTTCATTCCGCAATAAGCCTGACCAGGGTGCTGACGCCTAATTGATTGACATAAGCAGTCGCCGCTGGTCCCGAGCCTGAAGAACCTCAGAGTGATACGCCATATCAACCTCATGTTCTTCCTGGAGGAGGGGTTTGCCTGAGATCCTTCCTCCTTTTTCTGTCCATAATCATATCTATACATTAGAGATTGAGGTTTCAACAACATGAGACAAGTCATTGGATATTTCATAGTCAATCAGCCCGACGGTGCTGAACGGGTGGTGGTTGTCAGCCAGGAGATAGCAACCGACAAAAGCAATACTGTTGTTGCGGCCCGTAAGGTATTTACCCTGGATACTGCAGATGGCGAAAAGGTAAACGGTTGTGAAGAGAAGCGCTATTTCACCAAAAGAAACGGCCAGATACTCAAAATAACAGGACCGTGTATAGCCAACGAAAAGGACCTTTCTAATTATCAAATGCGAAAGCGGCGTAGAACCTGAGCGCACCAGAGCTTGGGAGCACCATTTTCGGGACATCCATCAGCCAACAGCAAATAAGCATCAGGAATTAGCTTGTCTAGCTTGAGTTCTCGAGGCGATAATTTAAAGATCAGGACCAAACCTCCACATGTACAAGCAGTGCAGAAAGACTAGCCCGGTCCCTATGAGTGATTAACATTTATTTGAGCCTTTGAGCCCGAAAGGCTTGATGGCTGCAGGGAGTGGTACAGCTATTCCGCATAGGAAATTTGGCAATAAAGTGGAGGTGATTGAGATGAAAAAACAAAAAGAGATGGTAGAGTCATTCATGATGGTTCACCGTGATTATATGAAAAATCTCTCAGACTGCCTTGATGAGCTCGAAAAGGATTTTGAACAATCCCGCGAGATAGACAACGTCTGCACCGGAGAGTGGTGCAGAGCCATTGAATTTTCCCTTGATGAGATGGCAAAAGATATCTATTCGATTAGCGAGCCGCGTTGGGTTTCGAATGATTATTCCAAAACCTTGCGCGATGTGAGGAGTCGTCTGCATGACTTATATAAGAAGTATCAGGGGACACGCTCAAAAACTGAGCATTAAAGACAGGAACAGTTCAGATCAAACCAGGAGCCCAGCAATGTAGACCTGTAACAGATCTGAACTGTTTAACAATGTTTTTAGATTATTCTTAGATTAGATACAGCGATTGCGCTGTTGAACCTGAATAGGGGACAGACCACGTTTTTAATTGTTCACATTCTTTTTCTCGGCCGGCCGGCTTTCCCGGGAGCAACCCGACGATCAAGTATGGTTCCCACTTCCTCCTGAAAACGGCTTGTGCCCAAAACAAAATTCCCGTTAGTCGCTTTCCGTATTCTATCGATCTCACCGGGCTCCAACTCATGCCTGAACAGTTCTCTGTACGCCGATAGACGTTCTTTAAGATTATGTCCCAGGTCATTATAGATCGGATGCTGTGTGAGCAGTTTCGACGGGTCACCTTGCCCGTTAACTCCATAGCTCGACCACCTGTAGTCCCCAGGATATTTTACCATTCCGGCACGGACTGGGTTCATCTCGATATAACGCTGACAAGTGAGAAGATACGTATCCTGCTGAATAACGCTTGAGCGGAACCGCCCTTCCCAGAGCGTTCCACTACGTTTATAGGTACGATTGATGTACTGCACGTAACGCTGACCAAGCAGCTTCATGAGATTACCCGCACTCTCTTTTCGCTTTGGTGTCAGCAGAAGGTGAACATGATTCGTCATCAAAACATAAGCGTGTATGGCACAGCCTGATTTACGAGAATATTCCTGTAACCAATCGAGATAAAAACAATAGTCTTCATCAGCAAAAAAGCAGGCTTGACGATTATTGCCACGCTGGATGATGTGTAAAGGGACGTCAGGGAGTATAATTCGTGGTCGTCTAGGCATAGGCTATCTAAACATATTTAATAGGAAAGTCACAACCAATATCGTGGTCTGTCCCCAATTTAACCAATTTATATCCCAATTTAAAGAGAAACGCAGATGGAGGCGGGCCGATGTGGTGATCAGCGCCGATAGGCGCTGATCAGGTCAACCTCGAGCCTGAATGGTCCAACCTGTTTTTCAGAAATGAGAAAGCCGATCTGCTGGATCTTCTCTGGTGAGACCGGGTCCACGCCGCTCAGCTTGCGTCCTCGGAAGACAGGAACACACTCGCTGAAAGGAACCTCGACCGTCGTCCACTTGTCGGCTTCAGTCTGGAACTTGTAGCGATAGGCGACGCCGTCGAAACTGCCGTCGAGCCGCAGCCTAAACTGATAGGTGTTGCCGTCGCCCCGGACACGCAGGACGATGCCGTCGAAGCCATCCAGTCTGTAGGGAAGATGCAGCGTGCGGGTCGAGGAGAACCCACCGTTGTTCTCGAGCGAGAGGATTCCCTGGAACACTGCGGTGCCCGAGTCGGTTCTGATAATTTCCCCCCGCGATAATCCGCCCATCACGCCATCATTCACCACCAGCCAATCCTGCAGGTCAACCGGATTTTCAAAGTCGAATAGAACCATTTCTGTGTCACTGGGTAGAGAACTCTTTTGTGCCGCGAGGACAGGCTGCACCATGCAAAGAAGCATGGCCCATTGTAGTGCGAGAATAATAATAAGGGGTTGCATATAATCTCATCCACTCATGTCATCTTTGATTGCAAAAAACTATAATCATGTTGCATGAAGATGATGAAACTATATACCTGGTAAAGGAATTATCCTTTTAAACAATCATGGATGTCCCCTGTTTACTCTTCACAGCCTAAACCAAAAAGGGCCGCCCCCGATTTGGAGGCAGCCCCTTGAAGCAGTCACTTCTTGCCGGTATTAACGCAAAGATTCCGCGCATTCGTGAATGACGGACTCCAGCTTCATTTTGGCCATAGCCAGGTTGCCGCTTTCAGACAGCACCAGGACCAAATGCAGATGAGCTTTACCTGCTTCGGTCATACTGAAGTCTGTGTTCTCGTTGTAACATCTCGCCAAAATCTGGGCTTTCGGGGCGTTGATATGAACAAGCTGGCCACGGCCTACTCCCATCATCTCCGTTGATTTCTGCGCCTTCAGCAGTACGTCATTGGCCATGGAGCCAAGTTCAGCTATTTTCAGTCCTGAGTTGTTTAACTCGGCAGCCATTTCGCCATTAGGGGTAAAGATTCCCACGGCCATGAAGCCTTCAACATCTGCAAGTCTTGACAAGGCGTTTTTAATATCAGTCATTTGGTTGTCTCCTTCTTTGGTTAGTGTAACATTTATTGATGTCGGTGTATTTTCCAGTCGATCCTCTTCGTTGTCGCTAAAACCGGCTACCGGGGGAGAGTCGCTTTTTTCATAGTCGCCTGAAGCCTCATCCTTTCTCCGTAGTCCTTCCATTAAAAAAGCCATCAACGGACCTTCAACAGTTTTTTTGAATTTCCGTTTCACGTTTCTCTTTATCCGGATTTCAACCTCATCAAACAGGAGCATCGCATATATCGCCTCGTCTCCTTTCAGTTCGTTGTAAACTGCGGAGAAAAGTACACCCTGGTTGAAATAGATATATCCACTCGTACCATTTGAAGTGACTTCGATGATGCAGGTCTTTTTTTCTGTTTCAATGAGCTGGAGGAAACTCGGTAATGATATGCCGGTAAGCGCTCCTTCCTCTTTTGACTGTTTGAGTCCTTCGAAGATGGAATTGGCAAGCTCATCAATATCAAGAGGTTTTTCGAGGAGCTTCAGTCTGCTTGATTCCAGAAGTTTTTGCTCAATTTCCGGAGTGTTGAAAGCAGTCATCACTATTACGGGGATACTGGGGTATTTGCCTGAAATATGGGCTAAAAGTTCAAAACCATCCAGCTCGGGCATTTTAATGTCGGTTACAACGAGGTGAACCTGGATTGATTTCAGGATCTCGACCGCCTCTCTGCCGTTTTGCGCGGTAATGACTTCAAGGCGATCTTCATGTTCTTTCAGCCCTGCATGTACCGACTCAAGCAGTCTTGCTTCATCATCAACAATCAAAATGGTTTTTGTAGAGCCCATAGCCGCAAAAAGAGAAAAATGGATTAATCTGGATGAAAATAAGTTGCATGTTGCTGGAATCATTATGCATAAACTGTTCCAGACAACTCGCAATAGCTATAAGGGCAGAACTACAGGTGGATATAATGCCCTGGGTGGCAGGGGCGCGGACAGGTGTAGCAAATAGAGTGACCTGTTTTGGGGCAGTGTCTCATTATGATGCAGCAAACTCTATGTTATATTTTTTCATTTTTCTCAGGAGGGTAGAGCGAGAGATGCCCAGAGCTTTTGCAGTTTGGGTGTGATTATGATCCAGTGTCATCAACGAACTTGTGATATGCTCTTTTTCCATTTCCTCCAAAGTGACGAGGGGGAACTTGGCCGGTTCTTCTGATGGAAGGTTGCGAACGTGATTGCTGAGTAGCTCAGATGGAAAGATTTGACCGGCTCTTTGAAAAATCAAAGCGCGTTCTATTACATTTTTTAACTCCCTTATGTTGCCTGGCCATGGGTAGCCCTTGAGTTGCTCTATCTCGTTCTCACCCAGAGTTACATTTGGATTGACGGCAGAATGTTTAATGAAATGATGACAGAGCGCTTCAATATCATCTCTTCTTTTTCGCAGTGGGGGCATATGGATAGGGAGAACGGAAAGGCGATAATAAAGATCCTGCCTGAAACTGTTCTGCCGGGCAGCTTCTTCCAGATTTCTGTTGGTGGCGGCGATTACTTGCACTGAGACAGTCTTGGATAATTCCCCGCCCAGCCTTTTGACTCTGTGATCATCCAGCACCCCCAGCATTTTAGACTGCAAGTGCAATGGCAGTTCGCCAATTTCATCAAGGAAAAGGGTACCGCCGTCGGCAAGTTCGAAAACACCTTTTTTGGCGGATTCTGCACTGGTAAAAGCGCCTTTTTCATAGCCGAACAACTCGGCTTCTATCAGGTTTTCCGGCAAAGCGGCGCAGTTGACCCCTACAAAGCTGCTTTTTCTGTTTTTTTTGCTGTAATGGATGGCTCTGGCAACGATGCCTTTGCCTGTTCCTGTTTCTCCGCTGATCAATACCGGCACTTTATTGAGTGCTGCGAGTTGGATGATGTAACGAATTTCACTTAAGCTGCTGTCTTCCCCTATGAGTTCGTTCTCACTATCAAGGTTCTCCTTGTCGTTCTGGATCTGCCCGACCGTCTCCAATTCAAGGGATCTGAAGGCCCTGTTAATGCTCGAAACCACTTCATCAAGTTCCATGGGCTTGGTGAGATAATCACAAGCACCATTTCGCAAGGCGTTTACGGCACCATCAAGATTAGGAAAGGCGGTGATAAAAATGATTTTTATACAATCGTTTTTACTTAAAAGTGTTCTGCAAAGATCACTACCGTTTCCATCTGGCAGTTTCTGGTCCAGCAACACGACATCGACTTTCCTGCTGAGACAGATTCGTTCACCATCTTTTACGCCGTGGGCTGTGAAAATTTCGTAATTGCCGCTGGCGAGATATTGCTTGAGACTATCAACGAAGAGCTGGTTGTCATCAATGATAAGTAACGATTTTTTTTTAAAAGCACCCATCAGGTTCCCTCGGGTAAGGTTACGGTAACGGTGGTGCCGAAATCGCGAATTGAATCGATCTCTATCTGCCCCTTCATGCTCTTCAGCATCTTCTCGACAATGGCCAGGCCAAGACCTGTTCCCTGCGGTTTGGAGGTGAAAAACGGAGTAAAAATATTGGCGAAATCCTCTTTGGCAATGCCGCAACCGTTGTCATCAACCTTGATAACAATTTTGCCCGATTTCTCTTTAGCCGAGAGAGTTATGTAAGGTGCCTCTTTGCCTGTGACTGCATCGGCAGCGTTGGTTATGAGATTTAAAAGAACGTGGTGAAGGGCACGGCTGTCGGTCATGGCTGTCAGGTCGTCTTTCTGTATATCGGTCCAGACCCTGATACCTTTATTTTCCAGGTCTTCTTTAACCAGAGGGAGAATGCTCCGGAAAAACTGTTCAATTGAGGTTTGCTGGATCACCGGTTTTTCAAAAAGACTGTAGTTCTTCAAAGCCCGAAGCAGGTATTCGAGCCGGGTAACCTCCTCAAGGGAACGATTGATGAATTCAGCAGTCTTGTGCCGATCATAGATGGCGAGATTTTTTTGCAAAACGGTGAGGGCCATTTTAATTGAGTTCACCGGATTACCGATTTCATGCCTGATCCCGGAGAAGATATACCCCAGGTTTTGGGTGAGGTTTGTTGCCTCGACAATGGCCTCCATCCGCTTTCTTTCTGTAATGTCGGTGAGTAAAACTATTCTTTTCTCTGAGAAAAGATCGAGCCCGTTCACCAGGAGCTGCTTATCGAAGATATTGGCGATGAAACTGTTTGCTTTCTCGCGCCCTGATTGGGCGCATGATACTTTAGGGGGGTTGAGAATATCGCGCGCTTGAGTATCCGGAAGTTCATCGATAGATGAGCCTACCAGGGATTCTCTTGTGGTGCGCAGGAACGCTATGGCCGATTTATTCGCATAAAGAATACGTCCTCGTTCAATCTCAATTATACCTTCTGATATGCACTCAAGAAGGGATTCAAGGTGCTTGTTCTGACTCAACAATTCTTGGGTGATCTGTGTTGGGTCCAAACCACCATATCCCTCGAGGGTAGGGACGGTGGAAGTGGGGGATTCCGCCTCGCACAGGGTTTTAGCAATGTCTTCTGACATAGCGCTGAATGGTCCTTTGACAATAGCGCAATCGGCACCAATGGCTTCCAGGTTCAGCCTCTTTTCAGCAGATGGAACTGACAGAATGACGATATAGCATGACTTTAACCGCGGGATTTCCCGTATCATCAGCGCCAGCCTCTCACCGCCTAATTCGGGAATTGTTTGGTCAATATAGATAATTTGCGGCTGGTAATCCTTCAACAGGCCGAGCGCCGCAAAGGCGTCCTGCGCATTACGGACCTGATGGCCCTCCTGGACAAGATAGTTTTCCAGGAGCACTGTTATCTTGGGGTCGCTACTAATGATGAAAATTTCCTTTTTCTTGCCCATGGCTTATCTCACGCAGGAAGAGTTATTGTAATCCGACCCGGAGTGGGGGGAACCTGCTTTACCTAAGCGGGTAAATAATGCAGAGTTCCTTACCGTACATTTGGTAGCAGGCGGTAAAATCGCTGGATTGGTGAAACAGAGAAAAACCATTGCCGGCAATGTTAAAGAACTGCCGGCCATTGCTGTACGTCTGCTGAACTTCCGCAATGTCAAAGCCGCTTCCCATGTCCACGATAGAGAAGCCCAAACCTTTCTTTGACACTGTGGCCCATACCCGGATTGGCATGTATCGGTCTTTTTGATGACCGTGGACGAAAGCGTTCGATATCGCCTCAGAGACAACTCCCCCAGGTCCGAAGAGAATTCTTTCCCGCCTGGGTACTAACTTTCGTCCGAGTAACCTCTGAATCCGGTATTTAAGTTTTTTTTCAAAAGAATACATCCAGGCGTAATCAGTGGTGTACCGATTATTGGGCAGCAGTTTGACCTGTTGCGGGATCACCTCTTCTTCAAAAGTTGAAATGACTGGATGGAGTTGTCGCGTTATGGCGTCTCTGGTCAGGTTATCCTGAAACATATGGGAACCTCAGTTGAAACATCGCTTCGGCATCACCGGATTGCCTAAACCTTGTCTGATCATCTGGCACAGGTGGCTGGTGTCGCGTGGGGAACAGGGGAACTGGGTATAGGACCAGCCAATTCTGGTCAGGGCATGGGCATCACTGCATCCGATTGCTTGTTTGCCCAGAAACTGCGCCAGGTGACAAGAGAGGTCGGTCTCTTTTCTTGATAGCGAAGTAGAGGCAATCTCTACGGCATCAACCATCTCAATGGTATGCAGCGGGGGCAGGCCATTTCGGTAGGGATGCGCAAGTATGGCAACCCCACCCTGCTCATGGGCCGTGGAGATGGCATCACTGCAGCTTATACCCTTTGGTAAAGGGGTGTTTTCATCCACCCCCAGGATCACTAGATGGTGCCCACCATTCGTGGTAACTTCAATACCGTTAAAGAGAAGAATCGAACTCATCTGCGCTTGGAGTTCCTTGATTTCATTATTTCCCCACATGGTGTTGTGTTCGGTGATGACCACAGCGTGGAGACCGGCTCTCATCGCATAGCTGTCAATCTGACGAGGGTCAAGTGACTCGGCACACTCTGAATAGCGTGAGGTGTGGACATGCATATCAATTGAGAAGCAGTGGTTGTCCTTGTTTGCTGTCATAATCGGATCATCAGAAAAAGGGTTGGAGGATGAATGAGCATGTCGTATTCAAGTATAAAAAAGTAATGGTACTGATAACGATGAATTGTAATCCGAGGGGCTTGGACTCCGTATTCTGTAAAGGACGAATTCGTTCGTATGCAAACGTTTGCAGAGCGCTTGCTGACTTATTAATGACCATGGGATTTTAGCGGGGTAAGCTATTTTTACAGCGTCTGATAGCGTGATAGGGCTGTGATGATATCTTTCTCATCTATACCCATCGACCTCGTTTCACCTAAGGCACGTGCACAAAACTGATGAAAACGATCTGTGTCGCCAAATGATTAAATAGGGCAATACGTATCTTTTTGACAGAAGTTCTAATGTTATCTGTTAGATATCCTGCGGTGTGGTATGTAATTAATTTGCCAAGGAATGAAAATCAAGTGCAATGATTGAATACGTCGTGAACCTTTTTTGCACCGGGTTGCTCCGATTATTTGTCTATCATCTACGCCTGTAATGGCTGGTTAGAGCATACCCATTCTATTTTGATTCACCGTTGTTGATCAAGGGCTGACTCTTGGAAATGAATGAACTGCAGCGACAGTGATCACATCTGTGTGTATTTTGCCTGAAGTCTTTCCGGTAAAGTAAATGACTATTAATTTCTTTACTAAAAAGTAAGCCTCAGAAAGCGAAAGGTGAGGCCGCTAATTATCTGTTTTGTAGTGGAAAATATTTAAATTTATTCGTTGCGTATTTCCCGTGATCATAGTAGATATTCGCCGCACCTAACATGCAGAGAGATTTAATAATATAAGTGCGATTAATATATTAGAAATCTGACCTATAAAATAGGTCAGACCGTTTGGATTAGCTCCCAGCAGCATCATGTAATTTCATATTCCGATACATTTCAGATAAGTGAAGGTCAACGAAACGAGAGCAACAGGTGTATATTCGTTGCACCCTTGTGTTTCTCCGCCCGATGTGAATCTGCTTATTATTTCCCGCAGGCAATCCATGATAAAAATTCATCAACTTATTCACGCAAACGCCCTTATTGAGCATGGTTCTTTCAGGAAGGCCGCCCTGACTCAAAACATATCTAGGCCGGCATTTTCCAGAAGCATTGCCAACCTGGAACATTCTCTTGGAGTGCAGCTTTTCCACAGGCATCCAAGCGGGGTCTCGATAACTGTTTATGGTGAGGTTTTGAAAAAATATATAAATAGCATTTCCATAGAACTTTCAGAGCTTGAGCGGGAAATTCAGCTCATCAAAGGACTTGGCACCGGGGCGCTGACGGTGGCATTGGGGTGCTATTTTTCACAAATTTCTGCATATCAGGCTTTAGGTATACTGATATCTGAGTACCCGGAGCTGAAAGGTAAAGCCCTGGTTCATGACTATATTGAGATTGAAAGGTTGATTCTGACGAAGGGTATTGATCTCGGGCTTACAGAAATAAGCAGAGCAAAAGAGAATGAATACCTGGAAGTTCAATCCCTGGGAAAACATCAGGGGGTGTTCTTCTGTCGTTCAAATCACCCATTACTGAAAAAAGAGGATTTGATCGGGGCAGATTTTACGCCTTATCCGCTCGTGTTTACGAAAGTACCGAAGCAAATTGCTTCTCTTATGCCCGGCAAACTGTACCAGGTTGAGAATCAGGATTATGTGCTTCCGTCACTGGAAGTGGAAAATTTCTCCAGTGCCAAGCAGATTGTGCTTGAAAGCGATGCATTCGGGGTGGCAGTACCGTTGCAGATCGAAAGTGAACTCGAAAACGGTCAACTCTCTGTATTGCCGTATCTGGCACCGTGGCTGGTAACAGAATATGGATTTATGTACCTTCGGGACCGGGCACTGTCACCGGTTGCGGAAAAGTATATTGGGATCGTAAGAGATCTGGAGCGGAAAGCTAATATACGCAATCAGGTGCTACTCGATAAATATGTAAATAATGCTTCCCTAAAGGGCTCTTTGGACGTGCCATGATGTTGGCCATACCGATATTGTTTTACGCTTCATGTAAGCACACCTATACCGGCAAATAACCAAATATCTTATATCGGTTACTGTCCTGACTTGTAGGAAATTACAGTTTAGGGCTGCGCTGGTATACGCCGTTTTTATCCTGGCAGACACTAGCGCCAATATAGCTGAACAGAAGCAAACTATTGGTGACATGGTTGTAACAGTCTGTCTTTAGTCCGCAGAACTTTGAAAGTGCGTAATGGGCGCTGGTCCGGTCGTGCAAATTTTGCCCCGTAGTAATGAATACCTATATTTGGAAAGAGGTGATAATGGAGCATCTGTGTTGGCTGTTTTGCTACACCTCGAGAAGGTTTCACCCTGGTTTATGTCACAATTGCAGTTGGTCGCTTTCCGTATTTTATAGATCTCACCAAGCTCCATCTCATGCTTGAACAGTTCTCTGTACGCCGATAAACGTTCTTTGGACTTTTGGCCCAGGTCATTATGGTTCGGATGCTGTGTGAGCAGTTATGACGGATCACCTTGCCCATTAACCCTATAGCTCGACCACCTGCACTCCCCAGGATGTTTCACCATTCCGGCACCGACTGGATTCATCTCGATATGGCGCTGACAAGTGAGAAGGTACGTATCCTGCTGAATGGTAACCTGTAAAGATTAGATACCCTTTAACAGCCGCTTGAAATTTGAAATATATTGGCCAAAAGTGCTATTCTTTCAGGATAACTCGTTAGAACTTATTCGGGGTTTTGTCTGTATTTTAACTGATCTGGGAACGATTAATAGACCTACGCCAATCAACAACTATAACAGGGGGATGGATTATGGCCATGTTTTGTCACCAATGCCAAGAGACAATGAAGAATGTTGGATGCTCGGCGAAGCAGGGGATGTGTGGGAAAACAGCAGAAGTCGCCAACCTGCAGGATCTATTCATCTGGTGCTTGAAAGGGATTTCGTTCTGGGGACACAAGGCAAAAGAGTTTGATATATACAACGAAAAAGCAGGTTTTTTTATCGACAAGGGTCTTTTTGCAACAATTACCAACGCCAATTTTGACCGTGATTTCTTCATACGTTCCATAAAAGAAAGTCTCAAAATCAGAGAAGAGCTGAAAGCTTCCTACCTCAAGGCATTCAGCCAGAAACATGGTCAGGATTTTGCCAAGCCCGTACCGGAATGTGCCACTTGGGTTCCCGCCGATGAGAACGAAATTACATCCAAAGCAGAAAGTGGGACCGGTGGCTGGCTGGAGATTGAGAATGAGGATGAGCGTTCTCTGAAGGCAACAATCTTATACGGATTGAAAGGGATGTCTGCCTATGCAGAGCATGCTTACCAAATTAACAAGTCATGTAGAGAAATCTTTGAATTCCTTATGGAGGCTCTTGCCGCATTAGTGGACAAAAACATGTCACAGGAGGATTTGTTTGATCTTGTTGTAAAAACTGGCCAAGTCGGTGTGAAGACAATGGCCTTACTCGATGAGGCGAATACACAAGCTTACGGGGCCCCTGAAATAACTCAAGTTAATATTGGGGTCGGCAGTAACCCGGGAATTCTGGTCACTGGACACGATTTGGTGGATTTAGAGGAGTTGCTGGAACAGACGCAAGAACAGGGGGTCGATATCTATACCCATAGTGAGATGCTGCCTGCCAACTATTATCCGAAGTTAAAGAAATACCCGCATCTGCATGGTAATTACGGCAATGCCTGGTGGCTGCAGAAAGAAGATATTGCCAACTTTAATGGTCCCACTTTATTCACCTCAAACTGCCTGGTACCACCCAAGGGGGTAGATTACAAAGACAAGATGTTTACCACCGGGGCTGTCGGTTATGAGGGAGTTTCCCATATTCCAGATCGGCCAGAGGGAGGCCAGAAAGATTTCTCAGCCATTATTGAAATGGCAAAAGCATGCCCTCCGCCAAAGGAAACTGAAACAGGCCAGATAACCGGAGGATTTGCTCACAGTCAAGTACTTGCCCTGGCAGATAAAGTGATTGAAGCGGTAAAATCCCGTGCAATAAAACGCTTTATCGTCATGGGAGGATGTGATGGTCGTCATAAAAGTCGCAGCTATTATACTGATGTGGCCAAGGCTTTACCGGCAGATACAGTCATTTTGACCGCAGGTTGTGCCAAATTCAAATACAATAAACTGGATTTGGGAGATATAGGAGACATCCCGAGGGTTCTCGATGCTGGTCAATGCAACGACTCCTACTCTCTCGCTGTCATTGCCATGGAACTGCAAAAAGCATTTGAACTCGATGACATTAATGACCTACCTCTATCTTTTGATATCGCCTGGTATGAACAAAAAGCGGTTCTGGTGCTACTGGCACTGCTGTCATTAGGAGTAAAAGGGATTCGAGTTGGTCCAACACTGCCTGGCTTCTTGTCTCCAGGCATTGCTAAAGTTCTGATTGAAAAATTTGACCTCAAAGCTATAACGACCCCCCGTGAGGATGTTGCAGCCATGATGGCAGGTAATTAATGCGGGTTCATTTCTATCACGTTTATTTGCAGTAAAAACATCTTAACCGAAGGCCTTCTTTCTGAGAGGGCCTTCGGTTCATGCTGCAGAAAATACATTGGATGATAGGAAACAATTCGCGGGACACGGGGCAGACCACGTTTCCTGTTTCTTCACATTCTTTTTCTCGGCCGGCCGGCTCGCCCGGGAGTAACCCGACGATCAAGTATGGCTCCCACTTCCTCCTGAAAACGGCTTGTGCCTGAAACAAAATTCCCGTTGGTCGCTTTCCGAATTTTATCGATCTCACCGGGCTCCAACTCATGCCTGAACAGTTCTCTGTACGCCGATAGACGTTCTTTAAAATTTAGCTCAAGGTCATTATAGATCGGATGCTGCGTGAGCAGTTTCGACGGATCACCTTGCCCGTTAACCCTATAGCTCGACCACCTGTAGTCCCCAGGATGTTTCACCATTCCGGCACGGACTGGATTCATCTCGATATAACGCTGACAAGGGAGAAGATACGTATCCTGCTGAATAACGCTTGAGCGGAACCGCCCCCATGTGATGGACGACTTTGTAACCAATATATTGAACGTCGGGTAACTCTTCTTGTTTCGCTGTTGCCAGCAACACAATTTTTCGTTTCATTAGACACCTCTGGGGGGATTTGGTTCACTCATCAGGGAAGAATTTCAACTGTCCTCGACAGAGAACAATGTGTGATAATATTGTAAGCCAGGCACCCTCCGGGGCAACAGTCAAGTGAGGTAACCAGGTAGAAACCGCAGGCATCAAAATCGCCCTGGAGGCGATGGGACGCTTTAACACAATGGGAGTGCCTACATGGGCGACGCCCCTTCTCCCACCAACAAGGATAATCAGACATGATCGAGACCACCTCCACCTCTGGAATCACCCTGCTCGACGGCGGCATGGGCCGGCAGCTCAAGGCAATGGGCGCACCGTTTCAGCAACCCGAATGGTCGGCACTGGCACTGATGGAGGCACCGGAGATGGTACGCGAAGCCCATGAGCAGTTTGCCGCCGCCGGTAGTGAGATCCTGACCACCAACAGTTACGCCGTGGTGCCGTTCCATATCGGTGAGGAACGGTTTGCCCAAGATGGCGCCAGGCTGGCCGCACTCTCGGGACAGCTGGCCTTTGAAGCCGCCACCAAGTTCGGCTGCCGCGTGGCCGGCTCCTTGCCGCCACTGTTCGGCTCGTACCTGCCCGACCTCTTTGTCGCGGAACGGGCGCAATCGCTATCGGCTGTGCTTGTTGAGGCGCTCAGCCCCTATGTCGATCTCTGGCTGGCCGAGACCCTGAGTTCAATCGCAGAGTTCGAGGTGGTTGCCAGCGTACTTCGCCACGATAATCGGCCACTCTGGGCGGCCTATACCCTTCTCGAGAGCGATCAAGCAGAAGATGCCACGCCCCGATTGCGCTCGGGGGAGACTGTGGTGGAGGCGGTACGAGTAGCGGCAGAGCGTGGCGCCGGGGCCATCCTCTTTAACTGCAGCCAACCTGAAGTCATGCCCCCGGCAATTACGGCCACCTCCCGTGAATTGCAGCGCCTCGGCCTGACCAGGCCGATCGGCGCTTACGCTAACGCCTTCCCGCCGCAACTACAAGATGCTCAGGCAAATACCGCTATCCTGGAGATCCGCCAGGAGCTTGACCCGGCCGGCTATCTCGCATTCGCTGAGGAGTGGTGCCGGTTGGGCGCGACGATCATAGGGGGCTGCTGCGGCATCGGCCCGGAACACATCGAGGCCCTCCATGGGAAGTTGAAAAAAAAGGCCTGACCGGCGTTGCGCTTTTCATGCTCCCTGCAGTGTGACTCTGCGACAACAAAACTGGCGCCCAGCTCAAGCCACTTTGCTCCGATCCCAGCCGGCACTCGGGACAGTTGCCACCTGAATCGGAGCAGAGACAAAAGTGCAAGCTGACAGAGGGAACCTGATTGTCGGCTATTTGGAGAAGATCTCCCGCAATTTATTGGCCAATTCATTTATGGAAAAGGGTTTTTGGATAAAATTGATCTCCTGGTCCAGAATCCCCCGATGGGCGACGACATCGGAGTCGTAGCCGGACATAAACAGACACTTGCTGCCGGGGTGTAGGGAGAGAAATCGCTTGGAGAGCTCACGGCCGTTCATCTCCGGCATAACCACATCGGTAAGCAGCAGATCAATCGGGCCGGCATGCGTTTCCGCTATATACAGGGCCTCCGAGGGCTTATTGGCCGGCAAACACTCATAGCCCAGTCCGGTAAGCACGTTGCACGCTAACTCAAGGATGAGCGGATCATCCTCCACCACCATGATCACCTCCTGCCCCTTATATGATTCATCCTTTTCGGGAACCATTATCTCAGCCGAGTCGCATCCCAGGTATCGCGGGAGGTAAACGAGAAAGGTGGTGCCGGCCCCGGGTTCGCTTTCCACCTCGATAAAGCCATCATTCTGCATTACAATCCCGTAGACCGTGGCCAACCCAAGGCCTGTCCCCTCGCCCACCGGCTTGGTGGTATAGAACGGATCAAAAACGTGGGGCAACGTTTCCACGTCAATGCCGGCGCCATTATCTTTTACGGAGATACAGACATATTGGCCGGGCTTGACGGCTGGCCGGTTCCGGCAATCACCCTTTTGCAGGTCAACGCCCTCGGTGGAGATGATGATCTTGCCGATGCCGTTGATTGCATCTCGGCCATTGATTAAAAGATTGGCCATAATCTGGTCGATCTGGCCCGGATCAGCCCTGACCTGCCAATTATCGGACCCGGGTGCCCAGATCAGCTCGATCTCCTCACCGATGAGGCGGGTGAGGATCTTAAGCCCCCCCTGGATGGTATCGTTTACCTTGAGCGGTTTGGGAGAAAAGGTCTGTTTACGGGCAAAACCGAGCAGCTGCCGTGTTAAATCGATCGAACGTTCCGACGCCTTATGAATCTGCAACAAGTGTTGGTGCAGTTTGGTACCAGGCTTGACCTCGCTGAGCGCCAGTTCTGAATAGCCGAGAATGGCTCCTAGCATATTGTTAAAGTCGTGCGCGACTCCCCCGGCCAGTCGACCGATAGATTCCAGCTTTTCAGCCTGCAAAAGCTTATCCTGCAGTTTCCTTTGCTCCTCTTCGGCTTCTTTCTGGGCCGTAATATCCCGGCCGACCCCGATTATTGACTGCACCTCACCACCTTCATCCAAAACCGCAGTGTCAACCCACGCCAGCCACCGCCAGCCATCCTTGGTCATAGCCCGTTGTTCCATATAGGCTGTATGGGGCGGAACCCAAAGTGCCTCCATCGCTTTCGCAGTCTGCTCTCGGTCGCCTTCATGCACCATAGGCATGAACTGCTGCCCCAGTAGCTCGCCCTCTTCCTTGCCGAACATCTCACAATACGAATGGCTGACGAAATGAAACCTGCCCTCCAAGTCAACCTTGACCACGAGATCCGTCTGGTTTTCCACCAGCAACCGATATTTCTCCTCGCTCTCCTTTAAGTGACGAAGGGCAAGAAGAGTATTCAAGGCATCGGCCAGCCTCCGGCCTACCTCTTGAAAAAGCTGTTTATCTTTTGGGGTCCAGATCCGTTCGTGGGAACACTGATGCATTCCCAACAGCCAGGGTTTGCCAATTTTGGGGATAATGGCAGTGGTTATCTGTGACTTGACATCATACTGTTTCGCCACATAATTCGGCACTTGGCGTTTCGACGCGCTGTCATACGACACCGGATCCTCAGAATTTAATGCAGCTTCGAATACATTTCTCACATCTGGCTGGGTGGGGATCTCTTTCCCTCTCTGCAATGCTCCGGGATAGCCTTCCCGCGTCCTTTCCATCGGCACACTCCAGGTGGGAGTTGCCGGATCACAGGGGTAAAGCAGCCAGGCTCGATCACTTTCAAAAATGGAGAGTAAGGTATCCAGTACTTCGCCGATTGTGTCCTCAAAATCCTCGGACTTCCGCAGTGCTCTCTCTACTTTATCCAAATTTTCCAGGAGGTAGAAATATTCATCACGAGCGGAATGAGAAGTGATTGTAGTACTCAATGTTTACACTTGGTTGAATTTGAATCGTTCATCCGATTTCACCCTGGACTGCTCTTGGCAATATCAACTCTGTCAATTGAGCCAGCAAGCGGATTCGGCACTGCACGAACTTTATATCACCAGATGATTCTGACAATGTGATGAGAAAAATAAGCAGCTTTCAAACCATTGTTGCTGTGTTGCGACATGGTATTGTCTCCAAACGCCGGGATTCGACAATCAATATCCATACATTCCTATTAAGCTTCAATTGTTACTGAATTATTGATGGAGAATACTCTGCAGGTGCATCTCAAAATACCATTGCTGGAAGTTAAACATTTTTCACCGGACTGCAATTTACGACTATCCCCGAAAAGGCCACCCGCCGGCGCCAGAAGCAGAAGCATGGTACAGACTTTGCCCAGCGTTTTTTCCACTTCATTTTGCCGCCCAGGTTACGGCACGCACCAACCCGGAAAGGTTTGAGGTCTGCTGTTGAGACAATATCCGGCTGGATTTGAACACCAATGGAATTTATTATACTTTAATGGATATGAATCCGTCTTCAGGCTGTCTCCATTATGTTGTAATTGAGTGATTATCCATGCCCTAATCTTGTTAGACGGAACCAAGGAGTGATTGTGGGACCTCAACACCGAATTGTTGCCATATACCTGGTCATTGGTTTGCTCTGGATATTCCTGTCGGACGCTGTGGTCGATCTCATCTTTTTTAAAAAGGAACTCATCACCTCCGCCCAGTCGATCAAGGGCTCGCTGTTCATCGCGGTAACCGGCATCCTGTTGTTTTTACTGATCCGAAGGGATATCAACCACATCACCAAGTTGAACTCTAAATTGGTGGAGAGTTACGAGCAGACCATCGCCGGCTGGGTGCGGGTGATGGACTTACGTCATAAGGAGGCCAAGGATCATACCGAACGGGTAACCAGCATGACCCTGGAGATGGCCAAACTTGCCGGAAATTTCCACGATGCAGAGCTCAAGCACATCGAGCGGGGTGCCTTTTTACACGATATCGGCAAGATCGGTATCCCCGATGAAATCCTGATCAAGTCGGGCAAGCTCACTGAGCAGGAATGGGCGGAAATGATTACCCATCCCCAGATAGCACACGATATTCTCTCAGAAATTGACTTTCTTGCTCCCAGCCTGAACATTCCCTATTGCCACCATGAAAAATGGGATGGCAGCGGTTACCCGCAGGGTTTGAAAGGTGACGAGATTCCCCTTGAGGCACGGATTTTTGCGGTGATCGATGTGTGGGATGCGCTGATTCATCCGAGGGTGTACAAAAAGGCCTGGCCGGAAGAACGGGTGCTGGACCAGATCAGACAGGGAAGCGGTCAACATTTCGACCCACGGATGGTCAAGATCTTCCTGGATAATTATTCCCACCTCAAAGGCTATGCCGAAATAAGCAGAGGATTGGCTTGAGCTGGATAGTCGACAGGTCTTGCCCGTTTATATCGTATGGTCTGACCCTTTGTATCAGGAGGGGGCACCAGGGAAGCAATGTCTGCGACCCTGGTGCCAGAAGACGGGAAAACAACGACTTCAGCAGGTAATTTCCCTTCTCTTTTCTTGGTAGCGACGGATTTCCTTATCCATCTTTTCGTCAAATTTCCGGTAGGCTTTATCGACCTTCCTCTGAAGCTTGCGCCGTTTTTCAGCGATCTTTTCCGGTTTGTGTTCTCGTTCGGCCTCTCTTCTCAACTTCTTGCGCTCTTTTTCCAGTTCTTCTTCCAGCTTTATGAGTTTGCGCTCAAATTCAATTCGGGACAATACTTATCATGGATGAGGATGTCCCCTATTTCTCGCAATCTGCTTGAGGAATGCGGCCAATCGCTCGGCCAGCTTCCAAGGCGTAGTACGCCGTGCTTTGTGCGGAGTATATTTTGTGTTAGGATTAAGGCATACTGTCCGGATGAACGTGTAGACAGATCATCAGCTTTTTGCAACGAGGGGGAGGTGTTGACATTTCTCAAGCGTGTGGTGTGCCTGGGAACGCTCTGGCTGATGTCTGCGTCTGATCAACCACATAAGGAGGAGGGGCTATGGGAAAGGTGGTGAGAGTGTCGATTGTGGTATTGATGGTATTTACTGTCTTGACTTGGGCCTTGGGGGCGCAAGCTGCGATTCCGTCTGAGATCGGGGTAAAAGAAGATCCTCTGGTGCGAATGCCGGGAACCCAGCCGGCGCCGGAAAATACTACTGACATCGAGGCCCCGACTCGTTGCCTCAATTGTCATAGCGGTTTCAATCAGGCGGTGGAGCCGGGGCATAACTGGCAGGGCTCGATGATGGCCCAGGCGTCAAGAGACTTCTTATTCTGGGCCTGTCTTACCGTCAGCGCTCAGGACTCCATATTCGCAATCGAAAGGCCCAACGCCACGGATATCTGTCTGCGCTGTCATTTTCCCCAGGGCTGGCTGGGGGGCAGGTCCGGTCCGACCAACGGCTCTGCCATGGCCAGCAGCGATTTTGATGGCGTTCACTGTGATGTTTGCCACTCAATGTATGATCCGTTTTTTGAGGATACCTTCAATGGTTCCCGTGAAGATGCCGACTGGCTCGGCTACTGGGATGAAACCAATCTCAGCACTACTCCCTCGGAAACTGCGGCACAGGTCACCCTGGAGGAAGACAGGCGTTTGTCCGGCACCATCCTGCAAGCTGACGGTTTGCCGTTTTTTGACCCGCTAAACAGTCCTCCGGTAAATTGGCAGGAGAATGGTTCAGGGCAGTATTTTCTCAGTGACAACAGGGCGAAGCGCGCCCCATTTGCCGATGCCAACGGTCGCCATCCAATGCTGTATAGTAGGTATCATAAATCGAAATACATGTGCAGTACCTGCCATGACGTCTCCAATCCGATACTGGCAAATCTGGATGGCGGTGTCCTGCCCGGGGATACCATCGCCGACCTGGGTGGTCCGCTGGTTTCCGAGACAGATTCCGCCTTTTCCTTCTACCATGTCGAGCGCACCTTCTCCGAGTTCATGCTCTCGGACTACGGACTGCAGGGTGGGGCCCCGGGCATCGGTCCATACGCCCCGGAAAACTATGACACTTCCCACCCGGATAACAACATCACCAAATGCCAAGACTGTCATATGCGCGATGGGGTTGGCAAAGCTGCCTCCCAGAGAAGTGCGGTGAACAGGCCGGACGGCAGCGTGGAGCATCCTCTAAGCGGCCAGCCGATCCACGATCTGACTGGCGGTAATGCCTGGGTGACGGCGGTACTTGCCTCCACTGACCCCAACTGCCAGGATGGAGGGGTAACGTGCTATGATCCGGTCAACGAAAACCTGCTGAACCAGGGGGCGGATATCCTGACCCTTGATCTCACCCAGGGCCAGGGGATCGACCCCGTTCGCCTGATTGATGGTTCAAACAGAGCCTTGCAGCAGCTGCAGTTGGCGGCATCCATCAATGATGCGGCCATAAGCGGCAATACTCTGAGTTTCAAGGTGCAAAACCAGACCGGCCACAAGCTTATTTCGGGTTTTCCGGAAGGCCGGCGCATGTACCTCAACATCCGCTTCTACGACGAGGCCGGTGGGCTGGTCCAGGAGATTAATCCCTATGATACGGTCGCCGGTACCTTCAAGGGTTTTGTCTACCCTTACGCTCCCGAGGTAGAAAGTGGGGTGCCGTGGCCTGCTCCGCTGGATGAGGCCACGGAAATTCACGACGACAGCCTGGTGTATGAGATGAAGCCGACCTCGAGCTTGACCGAGGAGGAGAAATCCTTCCACTTTGCACTGGCCACGGGCAGATACAAAGATAATCGTATCCCGCCCAAAGGGTTCAGGATACATGAGGCAGCCGCCAGGTTGTCGACCCCGGTGGACCAGGGAGCGGATGCTCCGAATTATTACAGTAGTGCCGAGTATGCTGGCGGCTATGATGATGTATCTGTCGCTGTGCCGACCGGAGCGGTCAAGGCGGATATTACACTGTATTACCAGACGACGAGCCGTGAATATATCGAGTTTTTAAGAGACGAGATCACCGGTACGGGCAATCTGACCCTGCCGCCAGGTGACTATGTCGTGCAGATAGATCCATGGTTTGCAAACCTTGCCGGTTGGGGTAATACCATTTGGCAGCTCTGGAAACAGAATATGAATCTTAAGTCCGCGGCACCCTATCAGATGACTGCAGCTTCCGTAGGTGTGCCGCCCCTGCCCTGTGATGCTCCGATACCGGTGCTTGTCCAGGCGGTTGCGGCCAGCAACCAGGTGGAGTTGGGCTGGTCATCCGCACTCGACCCCAATGATCCCGATAGTGGGTACAATCTGTATTACGACCAGGTGGGCAAGGAGCTGTTTATCGCTGATACCGGCAAGGCGACCACGTTCACGGATATGAACCTGATCAACGGACAGACCTATTGTTACAAGGTCACTTCGTATACCGTGGGTTGCGAGTCCCAATTCAGCAACGTCCTCTGTGCAGCCCCGCTTTCGCCGGGACAGAGTTTTGACAGCAGTGCTGTCCTTGGACCGATCGGTCGCTTGGAGGTGACGGGCAAAGGCAAAAATACCCAGATCACTTTTGTTGAAACCACGACTTTTCTCCAGGGCGATGAGATCATGATTTATGTAACGGTCAGCGACGCCGATGGCGTTCCCATAGAGGGGGCAACGGTGGATATTTCGGTGGTGGGGCCGGTAACCGTTTCCCTGACCAGTGGCCCCACCGATGTGGATGGTATCAGCTCTGTGTCATGGGCCACTGAGGCTCCCAACAAGAAAGGTGTAGGAGGTACTCCGACAGGCAGTTATAACGTTTCCGTATCCGGGGTAACGGCAACCGATTACACCTGGGACGGCATGGCAAATGCAGTGTCTTTCACGATTAACTAGAAAAGGAATGGTCCCTGACTGAGAGCAAAGGATCGGTACCAATCGACAATAACGATGACAGTAGATCAACCGCTTCTATAGAAAGAAGCGGTTGATCTACTGTTTATGTATTCCAAGTTCAAAAGAGATGTATCCAATGATTCTTTATGACCAGAGTATACCGGCGAGTCTTCAGGAGGTTGGTATTCAGATTCCGGTCCGGGACAGTCGGCTCACCAAAACCTTTCAAGCGCTTCTGGACGAACCAGAGCTTCAGGCCAGGCAGGCCGAGTTGCATCAGCCCAGGATTGTGGAGCGGCTTGAGCGAGAGGATCTGTTGCGTAGAAATCAATTCGGGACAGGCCACGTTTTCTAGTTCTTCACAAATTCTACTGTGGCAGAATGAATATGTTCAATCTCACATTGTCACAAATAATACTTCAAATACACTTATCAGTAAGGACCTTGGAACGAGTGTGAATCGTTAGAGGTTTGTTTTGTCTGCTATCAAATATGCCGTTTATTCTGAGATGATCTGCGAGTCATCATCTGCTGCTTTGGCTGGGGAAATACGATTTTTTGTTGCTTGAATAATTCATCCCAGTTTGATGGCGAATGGGTGTATACCGCAACTGAGTTGAACTCCCGCTTGATCCTTGAACCATCTGCCATTTGGATGATTACACCACCCACTTTTGTGATCTCGTGAACGATACCGTAAGATCGAACAAACTCCCTTGACCTGCTATCGGGGTGGTCAGTGATAACATTGTCTCCTTTTTGCATAATTTACTCCTTTGTCAGTTGTAAAGTTTAAA
The DNA here is from genome assembly GCF_005116675.2 of Desulfosediminicola ganghwensis. Lineage (NCBI taxonomy): Bacteria > Pseudomonadati > Thermodesulfobacteriota > Desulfobulbia > Desulfobulbales > Desulfocapsaceae > Desulfosediminicola > Desulfosediminicola ganghwensis. The sequence goes on along the minus strand of NZ_CP050699.1, from coordinate 806,412 downwards.
ATATAAGCACGATTCAAAATTATTCAGAATTATTATCTTTTATATCTCATCAACAGGTGACGCTCAGATGTCTTTCGTGGGCCGTTCTACGGCCGGTCAGGCAGTCTGACAGGAGATTGTAGAGGGGTAGCGTAGTAGTATGTCCATAAATGCAGAAAGAGGCAGCTTTCCGCTAGGAGGCTGTCCGAGAATGCCCTTTCCCCCCATATCTTCGTTAAATTCGAAAAATTATCCTCCGGTAAGCGAGGGACGAGACTCCGAGATATTAACTATACAACTATCATGGATGTCCCCTATTTCGCTTTCTCTGAATTTAAATTTATATTGCTGTAGAAAAAATGTATATGTTTATATATACTTACAAGTTTGCTCTAGGACAAAGGTGTTTGCATCAAGTATCTTTTTAGTGCAGGGATAAATGAAGAAAAAGATAAAAAATATTCTTAACGATACACCGGGTATAAAAGCTAAAAAAATAGCAAAAATACTTGATGTGGAACGGAAAAGGGTAAATTCGATCCTGCACCAAAACAAGGATGTCTTTAAGCAAGACGACCAATACTGTTGGTATCTTGTGGAACCGTAAGCGACCAATAAACCCCATCTTTTCAGTCCTATAAATTCATGTTCCAGTATGCCTCACCATAACCAAGGAGGTATACATCGTGAACGGCACAATCTCGAAACTACAGCAGAAGCAGGAATACTGGCAAAAACATATCACTGCTTGGCAATCAAGTAATCTGAGTCAGAAAACCTATTGTCAATCGCACGGCATTGCTCTGGCGACATTTGGCTACTGGAAGCGCAAACTAAAAAACCTGAATGATAGGCAGGTTGCGTTTTACCCACTTACTGTACCAGCAACACTTCCAGATAATCCTGTTACGGCTTCTCCTGCTAGCATCGCAGTACATGTCAATCGATTTAAGCTCGAAATTCAGAGTGACTTCTGCGCCGAACAATTGAAAAAAGCTGTGAAGACCCTGGAGCAGCTAACATGATTCCCACTCCAGCAAATGTCCGAGTCTACATTGCTCTCGGGGTTACCGATATGCGCAAGTCAATAAACGGTTTGTCTCTTCTTGTTGAAGATCAGTTTGACCTCGATCTTTTCTCGGGCAGTCTGTTCGCTTTCTGTAATAGGAAAAGGGATATGGTCAAGATCCTTTACTGGTATCAAAATGGTTTTTGCATCTGGCAAAAACGACTTGAGGCAGATGTCTTTCGTTGGCCGGAATCAGAAGAAGAGGTAATTGAAGTCCATGAAACTGCTTTGCAGTGGCTTTTACATGGGCTTGATGTGCAACAGGCTCACATGCAACTTAGCTACAATTCAGTATCATAATATTTATGGAAATATTGCTTGAACTAGCTGTTATGGCAATGTTTATGTGGTATATTGCACACATGAATTTCGATACAGCAAACCTTCCTGATGACCCGGCAGAACTCAAACGACTTCTCGTTGAAACCCAACGTCGTTACGAGCGGGAAACCGAGCTTTTACGAGAGCAGGTTCGTCTACTCTATGCCAAACTGTTTGGCAAAAAAAGTGAAAAAGGAGGAGCCGAAGCAGGCGTGATGCAACTGCCTCTCTTTGACATGCCTGAACCTGAGGTTGAGCCAGTTGCCGAGGTTGTTGAAGTCCCTGAACATACTCGAGCGAAACGAGGCCGCAAGCCGTTACCGGCTAACCTGCCCAGGGTCGAAATCGTACATGACATTCCCGAAGATGATAAAGTCTGCAATTGTGGGGCGGAGCTGGATCGTATAGGTGAGGATATTTCCGAAAAGTTGGATATCGTCCCAGCTATTATACGGGTTGTGCGTCATATTCGCCCTAAATATGCTTGTAAAGCCTGTGAAGGATTGGAGTCTGAAGGGCCAGTGGTGAAAATTGCACCACCGCCAAAGCAGATTATCAGCAAGGGAATTGCTACCGCGGGCTTACTCGCCCATATACTTACTGCAAAATTCTGTGATGCACTGCCATTTTACCGGCAGGAAAGACAATTTTCCCGGCTGGGAGCTGAAATACCCAGGGCAACCATGGCTAATTGGGCAATGAAAGCTGCCGGTGCCTGCACACCACTTCTTGAACTGCTGTGGCGAGAGATTCATTCCGGTCCGTTAATCAATATCGATGAAACCTCGGTTCAGGTTCTGGCTGAACCGGGGCGGTCACCAACAACTAAATCGTATATGTGGATATGTCGCGGTGGTGATCCACATCATCCCGGCCTGATCTATCATTATGCTCCAAGTCGTTCAGCCAAAATTGCAAGGGAGCTGCTTGCGGGATATCGTGGAGCCGTGCAATCAGATGGTTACGCTGGGTACGACTTTCTTGATACGCAACCGAATATTGCCCACGCTGGCTGTTGGGCTCATGTTCGCCGTAAATTTGTTGATGCACAAAAAGGTCGTGGCAAAACCAAAAAGGCGGGCAGCACCGATGTAGCGCTGAACTATATTCGACAAATTTATGCAATTGAAAAAGAGGCAGCTAAACAAGGTCTTGCAGATGAAGACCTGCTTGCCTTGCGTCGAAAAAAGGCTCGGCCGATTCTGGAAGATTTCTTCCTTTGGCTGAGCAAAAAGTCTAGCCAAGTGACACCGAAGAGTTTGCTTGGATCTGCGGTGAATTATACCCTCAACCAGTGGAAACGCTTATTGGTCTACCTCGATATTCCTGAAATGACGCCGGACAATAATGCCGCTGAGAACGCAATACGCCCATTTGTCGTTGGCAGAAAAAACTGGCTGTTTGCAGGAACACAGGAAGGTGCTAAGGCGAGCGCCGTGATCTATAGCCTGGTTGAAACAGCCAAGGCCAATAATTTGGAACCGTATAACTACCTTCGATATCTATTTGAAAAATTACCGTTTGCAGAATCTCGTTCAGAGCTGTTGAAACTTTTGCCGATGAATTTAAAAGCTGACGATCTACGAATAGCTGGAAATGTGAGTGGGGTTTAATTACCGCTTACGTGGAACCCAATGAGCAGAAGTTAATCTTGGAGGCTGATTGCTGGGTCACGCGAGAATCTTTTGAGAAGAGTTTATCTCAGTCTGGTTGCTTGATTGACAGTAACTGCTCTTCTGTTTTGGTTGTAATTCCTAATGGCTGCAAAATATTATTGATTGTGGCGGCTAGGTTATTAGCGTTGCTAAATCAACTAATTTATATCGGTAAAAAAGTTACAGTTGATTTGACCGAGTGTGCCAGCACGAAATTGTTCCTAAGTCGTGCGGGATTTTTCGATCATCTCGATGATCAAGTACAGGTTGTTCCTGATAGACCTCGGTTTTCAGGTGCCGCGAGGTATAAGGGGAATAGTGATGCTCTTGTAGAGTTCGGTGCGATTGATCCGAATGAAGAGAACAAGGATCTAGTGGTTCAACTGCAACAGCGCTTTGTTCAACAGTCTGATGCTCGGTATGAAATAGCAGCACTTACTGTTTTTGGAGAATTGATTGGGAATGTTTTCGAACATAGCGAATCACCGATTTTTGGTTTTGCCTCGTTGCAGAGGTATGTGGGGCGAAGGAAGCATATTCAGACTGTTGTTTCTGATAGTGGCCTCGGAATAGCGAGAACTTTGAGACCATCGCTGCAAAAGCATCACCCAAAACTCTATAAACGTTATAAAGAAGAGAGTCTTGAATCAGACGTCGGACTTGTTCAAACAGCATTAACTGAAGGTGGTATTAGTAGATTTGGCTCTGGGCGTGGTTTAGGGTTTGAAAGTAGCCGTAAACAAGCTATGAAGTTTGATGCTGAGTTGACTGTACGACAAGAACGATTTTGTCTAAACTTCGAATATAAAGAAGGTGAACTAGTGAGAGTGACGCCTGTACTAGATCTGCCAAGAATACTAGGATCTCATTTTTGTTTTGATTTTTTTGTTGACCCAGAGTGATTAAGCAGGTTAACTTAAGCAGATGGACTCTAAAAAACAAGTACTTATAAAGCTCTTTGACCTTATTGGTTCTGATATCGCTATTGGTAACCAGGAAGGTCGAGAAGTTTATGTTAAACTCATGGCTGAGCTGGACAAGTATCCTGGAGAGAATATTTTCGGTATCTCTCTCGCTGGAGTTCGAGCAACCGATGCGTCGTTTCCAAGAGAAAGTGTTGTCTCTCTAATCAAAGCTAAAAAAGGAGAAATAGGTTTTTTCTTACAGGACTTTGTGTCTACCGACCTCTTAGATAACTGGAATTATGCTGCTATTGCTAAGGGGCAGCCGATTATCGTATTGAGTCAAGGTAGTTATGAAGTGATTGGTCCTGCTTTGAATGCCAGTGCGAAAGACCTTTTGTCGTATATTATGGAAGTTGGCACTACGACGACGTCACAAGTAGCTGAGAAGTTTAATATATCTGCACAAAATGCGAGTAGTAAGCTCAAAAAAATGTTGCTTCAAGGAATTGTGCTTGGAGCTAAAGAGGCAGCTGAATCGGGTGGAATTGAATACGTTTATCGCGCCATCAAATAAATTTGGGGAAATCTGATTAAACTGCTTGCGTTAAGCAGAGTGTTGGTGTAGCTTAAGGACAGATCGCATAAGCGGTCTTTTTTTAAACTGCCTGATTAAACAGGTTAACTTAAGCAGAAAGAGGTGCATTGATGAACGGGAAGAATTCTGGTTCGTGTCATGATCACAACAAAACTTACTCAATCATCGTAAACGGTAGACCGAGAGAGGTCACAGAACATCATCTGACTTACTTGCAAGTTGTTCAGTTGGCGTATCCTAGCGAAACTCCAGCAGAAAGGGTCGTATTTACAGTTACTTATTCTAACCAGCATGGTCGCGACGGCTCCCTGGTCGAAGGTCAAAAAGTTACTATCAAAAATGGGACTATATTCAATGTCAACAAAACTGATCGATCTTAATTCTGATTTGCGGAAACTGGTGGATGAAGGATACGAGGTGGAGGTGAAAGAGTGCTTCTTGATCCTACACTCAGTTCCATATGTTAATTCGAAAAGCGAGATAACCTATGGAGCTCTTGTGACGGATTTGACTCTGAACAATGATCGCACTACACGACCGGGAAATCATCAGGTCTGGTTTGTGGGAGAGCATCCATGTAAGAAGGACGGTTCAATTATTTCGGCCATTCGGCACACTACCGCAACGCAAACATTATGCGATGGTCTCGTCGTTCATCACAGATTTTCATGTAAACCTCCGGTTGGTTATTATGAAGACTATTTTGAGAAGATGACGAGGTATGAAGAGATAATCTCTGCTCAAGCCAGAGCGATTGACGCCACAGTTACGGCACGAACATTTAAACCAGTTCTCGCAAGCGAAGAGGATTCCGTATTCTGTTATCGTGACTCCGCGTCGAGCCGTGTTGGAATAGGGGGTTTGGCTAAAAAGTTAGCTGTGGAAAGGGTTGCTCTCGTTGGATTGGGCGGAAGTGGGTCTTATGTACTTGACCTCGTAGCTAAAACTCACGTCCGAGAAATCCACTTATTTGATGGAGACGATTTTTTACAGCATAATGCTTTTCGTGCCCCTGGAGCTGCTTCAATAAGTTGTTTGAAACGAAAACTACTGAAAGTGGAGTACTTTTCTGAAATGTATAAAGAAATGCGTAGAGGTATTGTTCCGCATCCATACTACATCGATGACGGTAACGTGGACGATCTATCTGATTTTGACTTTGTATTCCTATGCGTCGATAAGCCTGTGGTTCGTAAACTTGTGTCTGATTTTCTTAATGGTTGCAGTATACCTTTTATTGATGTTGGTATGGAGCTTGAGCTGGTCGAGGAACAGCTGTGCATAGTCGGTACCGGGAGGGTCACAATGAGTACACCTGAAAAATCAGCGCATTTTGCAGACCACGTGTCTCTTCATGGAGATGATGCTGACGACCTATATGGGAGTAATATTCAGGTGGCAGATATGAATTCGTTAATTGCAAGTATGGCCGTTGTGAAGTGGAAAAAATACTGTGGCTATTACCAGGATAATTACCAAGAACACCAATCAGCTTATGTGATTAACACGCATCAGCTTACTCGTGATGAAATGTTAGGCGTGTAATGGGAATTCGGCGAAACAGGATAGCACATCGATTTGTTGAAACCGTACCTGAGCAAATCGATGATGGTACTCTTTACATTTCACAACGATATAAAACTGCTGTTCATAAATGCTGTTGTGGTTGTGGAGAAGAAGTCGTTACACCTCTGAATCCGGCTGATTGGTCTCTACAGTTGGCCGGGGGCAAGGTCACACTGTATCCTTCGATTGGAAACTGGAGTTATAAGTGTCGGTCACATTATTGGATTGAGCGGAACCAAGTCATATGGGCAGGTAGCATGAGTCAAAGAAAAGTTGAGCGAAACCGTGCTCGTGATCGATATCGAAGGGAGCTATTTTTTGACGAGGTAAATCGTAGAAAAGTTGACTACGACTTGCCGCCTAAAAAGAGTACTCAGCATGATTGTGCCAATCTGCCAAGCTACGTGAAGAAAGCGTGGAAGGCCGTATATGATTTTACTGCAAAATTTATTTCAAAATTTATTATTTAATCTTTACTAATATTAAAGCGTTTCTCTCACCTGAATTTACCTACGAATACCAATATGAGAGACAAGCAATTGGAATGGAACAATCCGAGACAGACCAGAATGGCGCTAACTTAAGCCCTTTTTTCATACCTGCTCCGATGTTGAATTTCTATCATTTCGCCCCTTGGTTTAGTGAGCAACTGGTAAGGTTTTAATCGTCGCTTGAGACACCTGGGCTCACTTCTACCTGGGCGATGGAAAACTTTGCTGCTTGCAACGGCAATCATTAAATCTGCCAACATCGAACGTTTCTCGCTCTTGCTCAAGTTGGCGGTAGTCAGTCTTGGTGCCCAATTGCGAATTGCCTGCAAACTTCCTTTAAAACTGATAGATCGAAGCTTCACTTTTGCGGATTCAGAAGCCTGAAACATCAGCCGCCGAATACAGTTGTAAGCTATGAAATACATGAGAATTTCTTTACGAACCATCTCTGGTGTCTGACACCTGAGAATGTCAAAACCCATTGTTGTTTTAATATCTCTGAAGAAAAGTCCCACTAACCATCGTCTTAGGTAAAGTTCAGCTATTTCCGATTTTGTGTACCTGGCAGGATCTGTCAGAGTCGTGACAATGTAGAATTCTTTTGCCCTGAAGCCAGGTTGCTTAACTTGTACCTTGATCTGTCGGAGAAACAACTGCTCCGGGAGCTTTTGTAGGGTTTCACGATCATAGGACAATCCTGGGTTATATTTAGGGCGTGGCCAGGCAATAAGCAGATCATCTGGTGCAAACACTTTGATTGAGGTGTGCGAATTGGCAGGTTTTCTGCGAGCAAGTGTGACGACAGAATCAACTCCGCGTTCCTTCAGTTTTGCAATATCATAATAGCTGCAAAACCCTTTATCCCCCATGAAGATATCGCCTTTGGCAAACGTAGCCCATTGTGTACGGAATAAAGGGAGTTCACTGCTCTTCTTATTCCCAACTGCGTAACTCAATAAAGCGCCTGTCTCCAATGAAAAGCAGGCACAGATACGCCCCGACGGGAAACCGCATCCTGGTTTTTGACTTGCTGATTGAGGCCATGCCTCCTGGTTAGCCTCTGTGTCGGGCATTGAAATTCCAGTGCCGTCAACAACCAAAACCCGGCGGCCTTGAAGGGGCGATGAATGCTCTGTTCTCTCTACCCACTCCTTGTAAAAACAAAAAAAGCCGCAATCTCAATTAATTGAGATTGCGGCTTTTCTAATTTGGTGCCGGAGGTCGGAATCGAACCGACACGGGGTCGCCCCCGCTGGATTTTGAGTCCAGTGCGTCTACGAACAACCACCACTCCGGATCATTGTCATTCCAGTTAGTTAACAAGGTTGAGTCTATCAGTTCCAATCTTAGAATAGATTCCTGGTAGATTCTCAGCCAATGCTGAGTTCAGAGCTAAACTCACCTCTGACCTGCACTTCTGTACATACCACAATAGTCCTCTCCTTAAGGTATTTTGAGTTCTTGGTAGAATGAAAGGGGTAGGGGGTCTTCTTCAGGGGCCACCCCTCTTGTCACATATGAACCCCCCTCCCTATCTGGCAGACTCTCCTTGCGCTTCAAATGGCATCTGGCACGATTCGTGCATATGCCTCGAGTTGACATTCCTCACGACCTCTGGTATACAGTTACCCCCTGCTACGAGAGGCCTCTCTAAGCTACCAATCATCTGATACCACTACATAAAGGACAAGCCACTATGACTAGGCCTAAGGGTGAAGTGCGTCCTGCAGAAAGACACAAGCCGCTGATGTAGTGAACCAGCGCCTAAACTCAGTCAGATCGTAGAGGTCGTGTAGATCCAATCTCAGGCTAACAGGAGGAATCGCTATTGTCTTGTGATGAATGCTGTAACTGGAAGTGCGAAGAACTTACTTACCATGAACTCTTGGATGCATGGAATGCATCAATCAGTACCCCTATAACGCCTGGATATCTCCGGAGGTATATAAAGGAGGGGGAGATCAAAGGCGAGTCTATTGAAACCATCAAGATAGGATACAAATACTGCTCGACTGGTATGCTCAAGCGCTTCTACCTGAGGGAACACAAAGGTGACATGAAGGCTGCTTTACCGATGGCCAAGTGCCCTAGCTTTAACAGAGAACGTAATCCTTCAAGTCCTAACAACTTTAGGCACATCCTAGCCACTGAGACACATGGCATCTCAGAGTATAAGGGCGTCAAGTTCACGACAGGCCTCTATGAGAACAACACGTATATGAGGATTCCCCTTTACGGCACTGTGAAACCTAAGATCCAACAGAAGAATGCTGAGTGTTCGATATGTGGACAACGCTCTAGGCGTTCCATCTCTGTTAAGGTAGAGAAGTCGTTCTGCTGTAACCAGCATTATCTCGAGTGGTGGGCGAAGAGATTTAGAGAGGAGTTAGAGAACTTAAAGGTGTAGAGGTGTACCTAGAAACAAGCTACCACTCAGTGGCATTGCAACTCTGTGGGACAAGTGCTATACCAAATAACTTTACGTAAGCATTATGCGCCATTCGCTCGTTATGATTCACAAAAGGAGACATACCATGTCCAGAGCATTAATCATCACCGTTGCCATCACCACTATCGCCCTCAGTTGCTCACTTGCCTCAGCTTGCCAATTTGATACAGACTGTAGCCCAGGAAGCAAGTGCCTCAAAGCAAGCGGGTCACTGTATGGTGTATGCACTGGTGGTATCTCGCCAGGCAACAAGAATGATGATAAGCCAGTATATTCTCCAAGAGATATTAATGGAACCTATGGTGATACCTGTAGCTTCGACACCGATTGTGGCCCTGGTTCTGAGTGTGTAAAGAGTTCTGGAAGTATTGAAGGGGTTTGTCTTAAACGATAACGCTTAACATACTCACGGTACAAGCAGCACAGCTTCTAAGGCTATAAGAATGATCACATACCGACAGAACCAGAGTGAACTGAGTAAAAGAATTGTAGCAGCACTTATGCTCGGATTGACCATCGGGTGCACCAACGCAATTGCAGAGAATCCTTACAAGTACAGATCCACTAAGATACTGCAAGAGATGGCTGAGAGTGAGGCGATAGGGCGAGATGTCATGTTGGCTGGCTCCGCCCTCAGCTGTGGGTACACGGATATAAAGAATCACTACTCAGAAAAGGTTGCAGGGGAGTTGGCTGTCTCACTTGCCGACTACGAGTGGGGTGACGATACGATAACGACAGCACTGGGGGGTATGGCGATAGGCAGCAAGGTACAAAGTACATCTGACAACCTGACGATAATGCTCTTCAGTCAAGGTCTTATGGACAAGGAGGTCGTCTGCCAGAACTTAATCAAGCAGTACACCAAGGCGGTTAACTAAACACAAGAAAGTTCTCTCAGAGAAAAAACTTACCACCAACCCTAGGTTACTAGACGTGCAACCGTCAAACAATCAATGAATCACTTAATCTCTGCCATCGTCGTTACTGCAATCGTGTTCACCAGTTCTTTAACTTTCTCTAGAGATACTGATAGCCTCACTATTCAATCATACATTGATAGGCAGGAGGTTCAACTTAAAGCTTCAGAGTATTTGAACGCACGTAGCTTCATGACAGGTGATCTTGACCAAGACGGTATAGACGACCTAGCCATACTCTATACCCTTGAAGGTATAGGAGGTGGTGGCAACAACTACTCCTCCTTCCTTGCAGTCTTTCTCCGAACAGAAGAAGGACTCAAGTTCTCCTCAGATATCCTCGTGGGTGGCAAGTCATCTCGTTCTCTCTCCTTCAAGTCAATAGAGAATGGAGTGATAACCTTCGATACTCGCTTCAGCACTATAAGAGAGGATGGGACTTGGGACCCCTCTTGCTGCCCATCAGGAGAGGGTGAGGCATTCTATGTGCTTTTCTATGGTGAGTTGCGAGAACTGAATGTGGCAGAGGCGGCTCCCATAGATTGGAAGAAGGTAAGGAAGGTCATGAAGGCTAATTGAGCCTTGTGTCTCTATGGACATCTCTCTCCCCTCGAGGAAACCCCATATATCTGGACAGAGAATGTTTGCTTGGAGTGTTGACTAAAGGGATTGCCTCACCAGGGATATAAATACTAATCAAGAGTGCTGGACTAAGAATTGGAGAATGTTAGATATGACTTACGTTTTAAAGGTTGTTATCGCACTTATAATGATCTCCACTCCTGTGAATGTGTTGAGCAAAGAGGGTAGTGGGCTAGAAACCAATGGGGATATAACAGTCGAGATGTTTTACGGAACATTGGATGATGATTGCAAATCAATCGGTTTGACTCGAGAACTTCTGCAATCAAAGGTAGAACTCCGCTTAAGAAGAAACGGGCTTACACCCGTTACAACTGAAGATGATCCATATTATCTATTTGTTAAAGTGGTAGCAACTAAGACAGCGTTTAGTACAGGTCTTGAGTTCAGGCGAAAAATAACCTACCGGGTCAAGGGGAAGGAATATGTAAAGTACGCTACTGTATGGACGGATAATACAGTAGGTGCCCATGCCAATAGTAAGGAGTATATCATGGGGGGCCTTTACGATAAATTGGATACCTTCTCAGCTAAATACTTAAGCATTAACAAGTTATAGAATGTTTAGAAAATCCCAATGATGCTTCAGGATGTCGAGGATGAGAGTTGATCGTGAATGGTATACATGAACTAACTGTAGAGACACAATCACAGAGGATATCTGGTATATGATATGCAAGATATTAGTGCTCCTTCTACTCTGCCTTCCCTTTATAGCCAACGCAGACAACAAGGTAGAAGAGATGTCATTGGAGAAACAGTATCGAGCGATCCAAGATACTGTTGATGAGATCACCAAGGTTCTCCCTGTAAAGCTGAATGATACAATCACATGGCAAAGCATGTATTTTGTTAAAGATCACCCTGTTCTTGGTGGCATATACTTTGTCTACTCCACAAACATTCCCTATGAGGATATAGACAAGGACCTCACCCCCTCAGTTATGAGGAAGTTTAAGAACCGGAACACTCACACCACCTGTGCCAACGATACATACAAGCAGTTCCTATTCATCGCGAATGTGCCTGTACGGATCGTTTACCAGCACTCTACAGGACAGCTAATAGGTCACCTTATTATAGATAAGAGCGACTGCCTGAAGGCAGGCTACCAGTATCCATAAAGGACAAGCAATGAGCACAGAGTCCCTACTAATCGAATGTACCAAATGCAATCACCCATACTCCAAGAGAGCTGAGAAGTGCCCCAAGTGTGGTGCATCTCAAGAGGCGACTTGTAGTATCTGTCAGAACATGATCCCAAAGGATGCTGAAGTCTGTCCAGAGTGTGGTGACCCTGATCCCTTTGGTGAGATTCAAGTGTCTCTGGAGACACCAGTTAAAGATGGAGATAGACAGCGGAATGCCTCCTCCAATGAGCATCTTGATTCATCCGTTACAGCAGATTCTACAATTGTGGAGGAGGAAGGCGGCCCAGTCCAAAGATGGACCCTCATCATAGGATCAGTCCTTATAATACTGACAATCATCGAAACAATTAAGTACGTATTGATAGAGGCTGGGGCAAGAGGACCAACGGATCCTGTTATATCTGCATTGACAACAATGATGATCGATGGTTTGCCTGTGCTTGTTGCCATCTACATGTACTACAGAACCAAACGTATGTCTGAGAGTGACTCGTAGTCGATACAATCACCCTGGTGAGAGAGGTCATTTGTTATCATTACCACTAAATATTAATGCCTCCTCACAACCCTGTTCGCCTCCTGCAGATCCTCCAGAGTCAATCGACCAGCAAGGATATCCTCATAAAACTCTGGCCTCTCCTCATAGTCCTTGGAGTATGAGGAGAAGTCATCCATTTCGTAAGTAAAAGCCCAGCGAGTCTCGTATCCAAAATACCCAGGATGCATCTTAACAGTCTTGAAGGTACCAATAATGTAGAAGAAGAGCAGTACGGCCTTAATAGCATCTCTATCCCACATCATCTTCTCTTCAAGAATATCTACGATATCTGGTTCTTCCTCTTGAAAGAACGGATAGTTGATCACATTGTCCTCTAAGGTCATGTAGAATATCTTCCCTCTACCCTTTAAGGAACGTGGCATTGAGAGACCATCAAACCACTTCATAAACTGATAATCTAATGGGAAGCGTGGTGGTGGCTGCATCTATAAATCTCCTCTTGTGTCTCTAGAGACACCGGGGTAATCCCCTTTGCCCGGTATGGTGTGTCTTACTCCTCCCCTTGGACTCTCCACATCCCCATCTCTTCTAGGTATCAGATGGATATGGCAGTGGAAAATAGTCTGGCCAGCAGAGGTACCATCATTAATTCCTACATTAAAGCCCGTGATCGTCTCATCTAGTGTCTCTAGAGACACTTTCTGCTTCTTAATGAGATCTGTAATAGCATTCATCTCAGCTTGACCCAAATCGAAGTATGAGGATATGTGTCTCTTTGGGATTATAAGAGTGTGTAAGGGGGTAACTGGATAGCCATCCCTCATTGCATAGCAGAGTCGATTCTCATCAATGATATCCTTTGGTGAGCAGAAGAGACATCCTTCCTCTCTCCTCTTATAGGATTCCCTGATACCTCTGAAGTCCGTATCATCACGATCCCTCTTCATCGCATTACAACTATAGCAAAGGGCCTGATAGTTGGATATATCATCAGGCCCTCCCTTAATGCTAGGAATAATATGGTCTATCTCCAGCGCTTTCTCATCTGCCGAGGTACCACACAATTCACAACGAAACTTCGCTCTCTTGTAGACCTCATATCTGATGGTTCCACTTATGGCTTCACGTCCCCTTCTCCTGTGCTCCCAGACTGAATCCTGCCTCTTCTCTATGAACTGAATGATACGCTCCTGGCAAGCAAGAATGATCTTTTCTACCTCTAAAGGGGAAAGAGAAGAATAGCCATTTATGGAATATATGGGGCCATCCTTCTTCACGATCTGATGTTTCCTGAGTACCTTGCCAACCATCTGATTGGTTATCTTTGTATAGTACTCTATCTGACTCTCATCATGGTTAAGGATTGCCTTAGCTATATCGGCTTGATGACAAGTTCCACGACGCTCCAGAAGCTCCATCAGCATGACAGGTTGATATATATGGGACATCCTCATTTTCTCAGTAATGAATGAATAAATGTCACCGAAGTTCATGCCGTTTCCTTAGGTCCATAATCAATGGTTTTAGCAGTGAGTCTAACCTTACGAGCTCCTCAGTTTAACCACTTCTCTTCTATTAAATCGTTCAAGATAACAGCTACTTCATCACCTGTCACCTCAACAACTTCTCCTGAACTATCGCTGTAATAGACTTTCAGGACCTCCTCATGCTCTAATGCATACCCTTGCATAATGTCACGATCATTAACACCACACTCATAAATCTCACCAGATTCCATCAATATGACGCATTCCATTCTCTGCTCGCTCATCGCACTCTCCTCTTCACTCTGTTCATAAGCCTTTTCTTTTACATGCACTCACAACACCATTCAACCGCCTTGATACATTAAGAAACTACATGGGTGCCAGGCATAACACCATTAACGGTGAAGGCCTCTTTAAGCACCTTTTCCGCCACCTTTCTATAGGACTCTGGCACCCTGACGGAATCATAGATTGGATAGAATGGGATAGTCATTGATAGCATGATCTTCATGAACATTGTCATGCAGCAAGACTCCAGATTCATAAGCCTCCTCCCCTCTCCCACATAGAGATACTCCAGGATATCTGGATTCATCGTCTCTATCTGCTGAAGGATATATGATGCCGATTGCTTAACCTCCCCATGCTTTCCGAGGTTTAACTCTGACTGAATGGCCTTCCGTGCCTCTTCCCTACTCTCACAGTTAACAGCCATCAACACCGCCTTCTTGACTAGGCCTCTAGGTAATTCATCTATTCTGTACACATCACAGGGTACAGGTTGGGACAGATGTTTAGCGTAGAGAAGGAAGGGGATACAGTTACTGACATCTATCTCAACAGTCTTTTCCCCCTGTATTGCTATATGGCGCCTCCTCTCCTTACTCATTGAAATGACCGAGGAGCCTGTGAATCGCCCATCTACAGCGAAGGAACCCTTATATGTGGCATACAACATGTTCTGTGGTTCAACGGTCTTATTGTATGCCTCAAGTGCCTCTTGCCTCTCTACCACATCAGGAGGATAAGAGGAGGGAGTAAAATCCTTAGTCACAATGAGACCATCTCTTTGATATGAGAAGGTTATTTCTGACGGGATAAGATCTAGTAGTGAGGAGGATGGAGCTACCAGAGTGGCCTTCTTCATTCCACCAGATACATTGTATCCCTTATCAATCTCTAGGTATCGATTCCTCTCTAGCATCCCACAGATCTCAGAGACCTTAGATGGGAGGAAAGAAACTGGTAGATTCGTGCCAGTGTATCTACTCTTATGGAGATCTAAGTATATGCAGTCCCTCCTCATGGCCATATTAAGTAGGATTATCTGGAAGGTCTCTCTGTGTCTCATAGAGCCAGGGAGTGGATACAATGTATTGTAAAGATCCTCTATCCAGTCAGTATCAGAGGATGTTATCCATACATTGAACTTACAGTACCTCTCTTCCTCAGTTACCCAATCCTCTTCTACTAGAGGTTCCTCTTTCTTATCATCTGTATTCTCACAACACTGGAATAAACTCTCTAACTCCTCCTGTCCCTCATATGCCATCACCTCTCTCCTTTTTACTAAACAATCTAATAGCTTCTATTATTATAATAACAAGATAGAGCGATTTGTCCCGCTAGGGAGGGGAGGACAGATGGATAAGGACAGGAAGAGATAGTTACTTGAAGAGTTAGAATGGGTCTTGAGAGCAGAACAGATCCTTATCGACCCTCTCAATAGTGTCCCATGCTATCCTCCATGGATAAAGGGATGCAGAGAGGTGACCTTCCACCTGCATCCCCCTCTCTTACCTTAATAGGTTATTCTTTCTAGAGATTCCCTCATCATCAGCAGGTTTTCTCTTGAGTGCCACTGGATGTACTGAGCGGTAATGTCATTGCTCTTGTGGTTCAGGAGTCTCTTGACCATGAGATAATCTATGCCCACTTCTGTGGCTCTTGTAGCGAATGTCCTGCGTAGATCATGGCACCTAAAGGTTAAGCCTGTCAGATCATGCAAACGGCTCAGTGTGGGCCTCACGTCGCTTATACAAGCACCTTTCTTCTGTGTAGAGGGGAAGATGTGTTCTGTACTGTTCTTCGCTTTCTGGAGGACCTCATTGACATGGGAAGACACAGGAACATAATGGTCTCGCCCATTCTTTGGATCTCTTATGAGAAGGCAGGAGATACCCTCAGCATCTACAAGATCGGACCACCTAAGCCTTAAAGCCTCATTCTTCCTCATGCCCGTATAGAGCATAAGGCGGATAGCTTGCGTAACTGGGTGGTTATCTCCCTCTGTTCGTTTCAAGAGATGATGGGCCTCTGAGGCCTTTAGGTAACTTGTTCGTTTCCTTGTGCTCCTATCTACCTTTTTAAGCCTAAGCACATCAACAGGGTTGCTCTCTATCTGTTCATCCCCTATAGCATAGTTCATGAGGGCTGAGAGTATCCTCATGACTTTGGTTGCTTGAGAATAGGTAGGCTTCCCCCCTGCGATACCCTTGTCTCTGATCTTGTAGAAACGCTTCTCAACCATCTCACGGCTTATGGATGAAACAGGTATCTCTAACCAGTCCTGAAGATAGAACCCGATTACCTGCCTGTAATTCTTTCTTGTGTTCTGCTTGAGATCCACAGTCAGAAGGTACCTCTGGAAGAGGTCGTACAAAGGCACCTCTTTCTTCGTTACTTCCCTATGCTTCCCAGTTCTAACTTGTTGGATAAATGTGATGGTTTGGGCTCTAGCATCTTGTAGGCTGATGCCGGGATACTCCCCTATCGTCTTTCTAACTGTCCGTTTCTCGTGGCGGACTTCAGCAATCAGCTTGATAGACCCTGATGGGTTTACCTTAGCTGCAAAGCCCTTCACCTTTGTATCTCTGATGAAGAGCGGTTTAGACTTTGGACGTACGGATTGTAGTGATCTGTTTGTAATGTTGGGCATTTCATTCCTCTCTACTGGTAGATTTCTAGTAGATTCGGAATGACAATGATGAGGATATCTGGGGCCTAAAAGAACGTAGATAGCACTAGGAACAACAAAGGCGATACCACTAGATAACCTAATGATATCGCCTTGTTCACCTTGGTGCCGGAGGTCGGAATCGAACCGACACGGGGTTGCCCCCGCTGGATTTTGAGTCCAGTGCGTCTACCAGTTTCACCACTCCGGCGTAGCAGCATTTTATACCGCATTACCCCGATACGAGTCAAGCATAAACCTCGCTACCATTGAATGCCCGATACCTTCAGAACTGCTGACTCTCTATCTCACATATCTTAGGGTCTGTCGAAGAGGGTTGGGTCTGCCACTACATGGTAGCGTGGGTCATCAACCTCTTCCACAATTATTCTCTCATATTTCGGGTCGATTTTCCTAAGCAGTTTTTTACTATCGTCGCTAAGGTGCTTCAAGGCCACACTCTTGCCCTCTTTCTGGTATCTGCTGACGATGTTGGAGATCGCCTCAACACCTGAATGATCTGAAACTCTTGATTCTATGAAATCAATCTCGATTTTCTCAGGGTCCCCTTTGAAATCAAACTTGGAGGCAAACATTGCAGTCGAACCAAAAAAGAGCGGCCCCCAGATCTCGTAGACCTTGGTGCCATCGGCCTTGGCTCCCTTTCTGGCGCGAATGCGAATTGCACTCTCCCATGAAAACACCAGTGCAGACATTATTACACCGACCAGAACCGCCACAGCCAGATCAAAAATCACCGTTAGCGCAGATACGGTGACCAGCACCAGGGCATCCGATTTAGGGATCTTGTGCATAATTCTAAGGCTACTCCAGGCAAAGGTACCAATCACCACCATGAACATGATACCCGTCAATGCCGCAATGGGTACGATTTCGATATATGCTGAGCCAAAGAGCACGAAAAAGAGCAAACCGAGCGCCGCCACGATGCCGGATAACCTTGCCCGTGCGCCAGAGTTCACATTGATCATCGACTGGCCGATCATTGCGCAGCCGCCCATTCCGCCGAACAGACCGGTAACGATGTTTGCTGCACCCTGAGCCAGACATTCCTTGTTGCTGTTGCCCCGGGTCTCTGTAATCTCATCGATCAGGTTTAAGGTCAAAAGCGACTCTATCAGACCGATCATTGCCAGGATAAAGGCATAGGGCAGGATGAAGGAGAGCGTCTCCCAGTTCCAGGGTAGCTGGGTGAATATCTCGGTTTGAAAGGTAGGTAAACCGCCCTTCAGCCCCTCGCCGCCACCATCACGGATGAAGGAACCAACAGTGGCAACATCGAGCTTTAAGACCAGGGTGATGGCCGTAACCACGAGGATTGCAGTAAGCCCGGCCGGCACCTTTTTCGTTATTTTCGGCAGAAAGAACATGATAGCCATTGTCAGCAGCACCAACGCGGCCATGACAGCTAAATTCGTTCCCTGCAACCAGCTGAGGCCATCGACCCCTGTCGATTTGAACATGCTGAGCTGGGAAAGAAAAATAACAATTGCCAGGCCATTTACAAAGCCCAGCATCACCGGATGCGGTACCAGCCTGATAAACTTACCAAGCTGAAAGTAGCCGGCCAGCGCCTGAATCAGGCCCATGGCAATTACAGTGGCGAAAAGGTATTGCAGCCCCATATTCGCGATAGGCTCCGCCATGGCAAGCCCCCTCTCATTACCCTCTTTCACCAGCGATACCATTACCACCGCCAGTGCTCCGGTAGCGCCCGAAATCATGCCGGGACGACCACCCATGATCGAGGTTACGAGACCGACCATAAATGCCGCATACAGGCCAACCAAGGGGTCGACACCCGCCACAAAGGCAAAGGCCACCGCTTCTGGAACCAGTGCCAGTGCCACTGTGATTCCAGAGGTTATTTCATTCTTTACATCTACCGAACCAGCTTTCAATCCAAACATCATACTTTCTTCCTGTGCATTACAACCAAAAGCGGGCATGCACCTAAACCAGGTGCATGCCCGCTTGCGATTTTTTTACTTCGATTTTTCTTATATAACTTTTAAGGGAGCGGCATCGTAAAGAGTGTGGCGGTAAATAGCAAGGGAAATATCCGTCTTCACCCCTATCATTACGGCCCCAAAAATATCAGAAGATCAGACTTTTGGTTTAATAAGATAAAAGTATGTGTCTTTTAGAAAGTATTTCAATAGGGAAAAATATTTGGGTCAGACCGGCTACGTGAAGTTTGTATTATTTTTCATTCTATTCAGAACACACGATGTCTTGATGTTCTGAATAGCTGCCATGCCTGACAGCTTGTTGTTGACGAAATCCGTAGAGCTACCAGATTCGCCTCTCGGCAATTTTTACTAGCCCCTGCCGCGGGTCTTGTATCCCTTGTAGTGTTTCATGACCCTCGACACATAATTGATGGTCTCAGGGAATTTCGGTATGCCCCCAGCCCTTTTCACTGCACCGGGCCCGGCATTGTATGCCGCAATTGAAAGCCTGAGATCACCATGAAAGGTATCGAGAAGCTGTTTGAGGTAGCGGGTGCCGCCATCGATATTCTGCCGGGGATTGAACGGGTCTGGTACGCCGAGTTGGCGCGCGGTCTCCGGCATAAGCTGCATCAACCCCTGCGCCCCTTTCTTCGAGACGGCCCGGTGATTAAAAGCTGACTCGGTCCGAATGACTGCCTTTATGAGATAGGGATCGACATTATACCGGACGCCAGTGGCCCAGATATCGTCGTCATAGACTACAGTATCGTAAGATTTCTTTTGATTACGTTTTTTGGATTTTACTTCCTGGTAGAAGGGGTTGCACCCCTCTTCGGGAATGATGTTGGTGAAGTAGACGGACCCGTTGCTATCCCGGCAGGCGTATACTTCGGCCTGACAGTCGGCAGAATGCAACAGTAACAGAAAAACAACCGCTACTGCGATCATGGGGCTCCTATTGCCTGAGTCCTGTTCTGCCCGGATTGCTCATCTCTTCTCTTGAGAAAACCAGGGATAGTCCCGCTGCCATCAGCTTGAACTGGTACTTTTTCTGCACCTCAAGAATGGCGGACTAACGGTTCGGGTAGAAAAAAACAGGCGGCATGGAGTACCATGCCGCCCGGGTATCAGTAAAGCTTACTTGGCACGCTTCTCCCAATCGGCCAGGAACTGCTCCATACCCTTATCGGTCAGCGGATGCTTTGCCAGCTGCTCGATAACCTTCAGGGGAATGGTGGCGATGTCAGCACCGATCAGCGCTGAATCTACAACGTGCTGAGGGCTGCGTACGGATGCTACGATGATCTCACTGGTGTAACCGTAGTTGTCGTACATGGTGGCGATGTCGCCAATCAACTCCATGCCCGGTGCACCAATGTCGTCGAGACGGCCCACAAACGGGCTCACAAAGCTCGCTCCGGCCTTAGCGGCAAGCAGGGCCTGCGCACAGGAGAAAACGAGGGTGACGTTGGTTTTAATGCCTTCTGCGGTAAGCTGCTTGACAGCCTTGATGCCTTCGATGATCATCGGCACCTTGATGACGATGTTGTCACCGATCTTGGCGAGCTCTTTTGCCTCAGCGACCATACCGGGAGCATCGAGGCTTACAACCTCGGCACTTACCGGACCGTCTACCACTGAGCAGATCTCTTTGATGATCTCCTCGAAAGGCTTGGACTCTTTGGCGATCAGGGAAGGGTTGGTGGTAACACCATCAACCATACCCATCTCAACGCCTTTCTTGATTTCATCTATGTTGGCTGTATCGATGAAAAATTTCATCAGTCTTCTCCTTGTTGAGCAATAAATGTGTTACAGCACTTTTCACTACAGAAATAGACAGTCGATCCACGATGTTGTAGACGTATTGCCTGCTGTTTCGGAACAAGGCTGTGGCATACCGGATCCTCCATCAGCACATCCTCAACCGGCGTGCCTGATTCAGTCTCCGAATCCTTTGTTGTAGTCTTTTTGTCACGGTCTCCAGTCAGGGTGCTCCGCACCAATCGATACCCGATGTACAGCAGCACGGCCAGCACCAAAATTCGTAGAGGACTCAATCTACCTCTCCTTCGCTGCGCAACCGGGCTTAGCCCCGATGAAAACTTGATCTGCTATGTACCAGATTCAAAAAAATACGCAACAGTCTTAAGTTAAATTCGTTCATTACCTTAATTACTGCCTATCCACTTTACAACTCAACCAGGTATTCCATAAAAACCGAAAACACTTCTTTTTTTCAATATATTACCAAATCTTAAACCTATATTGTCATTTTGCACATGGTGATAACTGATACCCTGAGTATGGAATCAACAATCCCCCAAAACAGAAGCGCTTCCGTTATATATGTCCCAATTACCCATAAAGCTCAAGCTGTTAGAACACATATAATCTGAACATTCACATTTACTGCTCCGGCCAGGTCGAGGGGCTGATCTCCTGCTTATCCTCATTGCCCTCTGCGATCCGTTCCATCAGTCGTGCTGTAAGCTCCGCAACCGTCCTGTTCTGCTTGCAGTCCAGAAACTCCCCGGCTATCTCCGCCATCGGCTCAAGCACAAAACGCCTGTTCTGCAGATGGGGGTGGGGAAGCACCAGCTCCGGTTCATCCATCAGGGTATCACCGTAGTAGAGCAGATCGAGATCTATCTCCCTGTCCTGATAACCAAAAACACCTTCCCGTCGCACGCGGCCCAGGCTATTCTCCACCTCCAGCAACCGTCGCAACAACTGTCTGGGTCCGAGGGTGGTGCGCAGTTCGCCAACCGCGTTGGTGAACCAGTGCTGACTCTTCATATCCACAGGTGCCGATACATAGGGCCTGGAGAGCCGTACGCATTCGATATCCGGATAACTACTTAGCTCCTGCCAGGCTGCCAGCAGGGTCTCCTTGCTGTTGCCCAGGTTTGAACCCATACCGATAAAAACGCGAATTTCTTCCACCGCACTCTTTTTAGCACCCATGGTGCTACTCCACTACTCTGGTTTGCTCATCGTTCTGCAACAATTCATTTACCCTCTGAGATATCTTGAAAATGTACCTTTTCAGTCAATTATCAGAATATCAGGGGTATCCCGGAATTAAGGCCGACTCCTTCTTGCTTAGAGGTCCTGCAGGCCCAGCACATCGAACATGTTGTACATACCGTTCTCTTTACCGACAACCCAGGCCGCCGCTCTTGCAGCGCCTTTGGCAAAATGGTCACGGCTGTGCGCCCTGTGGGTGAGCTCAATACGCTCGCCAGGACCAGCAAAATAGACGGTATGCTCACCGACGATATCCGCAGCCCTGATGGTGGAGATACCAATCTCTTCGGGCTTGCGCTCGCCAATAATGCCATTTCGCTCAAACACTCCTACCTCGGAGAGCTTCCGCTCAACGCCCTCGGCAGCCATCTCACCAAGCTTTAAGGCTGTGCCGCTGGGGGCATCCTTTTTCTTGTTGTGATGGGCCTCGATTATTTCAATATCGTAATCATCGCCCAACAGGGCTGCGGTCTTTTTTACCAGCTTGAATAGCACGTTGACACAGACCGACATGTTCGGCGCCTGCACACATGGAAAGTTCCCGGCAAGTTCAGCCAGTTCTGCAAGGTTTTCATCGGTGAGACCGGTGGTCCCGATGACCATGGCGCGGTTATGTTTGGCAGCGATGCGGGCAAAACTCATGGTGGCGGCATGAAAGGTGAAGTCGATGATGACATCTCCCTGTTCGATTACGGACTCAAGCCCTTCACCGATAATCACCCCGTTGGCTTCTCCAAAAACGAGCTGGCCGGCATCTTTTCCAATATTCGGGCTGCCTTCTGCCTCGAAAGCTCCGGCGTAATTGAGTTGTGGATGCGCCTGCACCATATGGGCGATACGCTGGCCCATTCTGCCCGCCGCGCCGGCTATAATCACATTTATCATTTTCTCTCTCCATGGTGCGGGCTCAGGGAAAGAGCCCGCGCTCGTGGTTTAAATCATTTCAAGTTGCTGCAAAACTGCTGTTAACCTGGTCTGGGTCGGCTCATCCACCGGTGTGATCGGTAACCGCACTTCAGCGCTCGGAATCTTGCCGATCATCTCCAGCCCTTTCTTGGCGGGAGCCGGACTCGGGCAGGAAAACATACACTTCATCAGATCATACAGTTTGTAATGCAGCTCCCGGGAACGCTTGACATCGCCTGCCAAAGCAGCTTCCATCAACTCTGCCATGCCCTTCGGGTAAATATTGGATGCCACCGAAATAACGCCCTTGCCGCCGACATAAACTGTCGGCATGGAGGTGAAGTCATCACCGGAGAGCAGGATAAAGTCTTCAGGACATTTTCTGATAACGTCGCTGATCTGCTCCAGGGAACCACAGGCTTCCTTGATACCGATAATGTTATCGATCTCCGCCAGGCGCGCTACAGTGTCCGGCTCAATATTGACCACGGTGCGGCCTGGGACATTGTAAAGAAACGTCGGGATATCAACAGCCTCACAGACCGTCTTGAAATGCTGGTAGATACCTTCCTGACTTGGCTTGTTATAATAAGGAGCCACGGAAAGGACCGCATCTGCACCACTTTCCTTGGCACTCTCGGTGAACTCGATCGCCTCAAGGGTATTGTTGGCACCGGTACCGGCGATAACCGGAACGCGACCGGCTACAGTTTTCACCGCAATTTCAATAACCCGTTTATGCTCGTCGAACCCGAGAGTTGCCGATTCACCGGTGGTGCCGCAAGGCACGATACCGTGAATACCGTTGGCAATCTGATATTCAATCAGGTCCACAAATGCCTGCTCATCAACTTTACCGTCAGTGAACGGGGTTATTATTGCGGTAATTGCTCCGTGAAATCTTTCCATGACTCCTCCTGGTATTTCGATAAGACTGCAGAGTTGTACAGCCTGGTTAACCGGGTTGCACGCTCCTGCTTGCCTGAACTACTGTTCAATTCAGTCGTATGTTTTTAAACTACTTTTCTACAGCAAAGACTCTGCAGTAAGGTTACCGGTGTATATTCTTCGCGCCGGGCCCTGCAGATACACATTTTTCACTTCTGTGCCCTCTTTGTCAAAGGAGATCAACAGAGTATCACCTCCGGAAGTAAGGACCTCCACTGGCGAAGACATATTCTTTTCGATTGCGGCCATAATGGCAGCGGCGGTGGCACCCGTGCCACAGGCCCGGGTTTCATCCTCCACACCACGCTCATATGTGCGGCACTCTATTCTGTTTTGGCCGAGCACCCGAACGAAGTTTGCGTTTGTTCCTGCCGGTGCGAAAAGATCGTGAAAACGAACGTCCCTGCCCCATTTTTTCACAGGTGCCTGCTCATCTTCGACAAAAAGAACCGCATGGGGCACACCGGTATTCACAAAACTGGCAGAATGATCGGTGCCATCAATGGCGATTTTGAGGTCAAAGCGGTAATCGTAAGGCTCAGTAAGCAATACCCGAACATCTTCAGCTTCGCCAATAATTTCAGCTTCGATGATGCCGGCCAGGGTCTCAAAGCGCATCTTCCGCTCTGCGATACCGTGACTGTAGGCAAAACGGGCAACACAACGCGCGCCGTTGCCGCACATCTCGGCGACTGAGCCATCTGCATTGTAAAACTGCCAGCGAAAATCTGCCTTTGACGAATGTTCTATCAAAAACATTCCATCAGCACCCACCGAGAACATGCGGCGGCAGACCTTTCTGGCAAATTCCGGCTGCTCTTCATGTGCTACGCGACCATCCCTGTTGTCGATGACCACAAAATCATTGCCCGTCCCACTTAATTTTTCAAAGGCTACCGGAAACTGCACCGCCATCGCCATACTCCTTAACTGATTATACTTTACATAAAACAAGCCCTTCAGCCATTACGGGTGGACTGAAGGGCCATTAAATTACATCGGGCACAGACCTGTTGGTACAACACGCCTTTAATGCCTCAGGGTTGCCTCCTCCGACCTTTCACTTTCGTTCGGTGGCTGCTGGCTGTCCAAGGCCGTGACGCTATAATAATACACTCGTTCTTCTTCCGCTGAAGAATCGATAAACGTCGTGCTCGGCACAGTGGCCTCTCCCACCGCAGTCAGGCTGTCACGGCTATCATCCCGGCGATAAATTTTATAGCTCGCGGTATCGTCCTCATCAGGTGGATCCCAGATTATCCTGTTGCCTTCTCCGGTTGCCACAACCATCACCCCGGTAGGAACGGGCGGCGGGGTGATATCAATCGGGGTGGCGGAAATATGGGCACTGCGCTTACCCGGAGTGAGGTCTTCGTCAAAGACCATCAGGGCCTGTACGGCATAGTCATAGGTCTGGCCATTGACCACAGCTTTGTCGGTATAGCTGGTCTCACTCGTTATGCCGCCAACCCTGGCAAACTCAACCTCACCGGTTCGACGAAAAACCTGATATTTAATCGGATTTACAATAACCTTGCCTTCCACGGTGGTACTCACAGGCTGCCAACTCAGCTTGACGCTGGAGTCAACCGCCGCGGCCTGAAGCCCCTCGGGGGGAGCCGCAGGTATGTGGTATACGAAGGTAATGGTATTGGAATCATCACTGGCAGCAAGCCAACTGGTACGGGATTGAACTTTGAAGAAATACTTATACGCATTTTTCAGGGGCCCATACTGGTAGCTGGCAACCCTTGGAACGTTGTTCAGCATCGACTGGCCGCCGTCAATCTCTATGATTCGCCCGTAAGGAACGGGGCAGCCTGCACAATAATCGTCGAGGGGGATCTCCGCCGTGAACAGTTCGAAGGTGGAGATCGCCTCTATATTTTCTCTTGCGATGGTTTCTACAGGATATGTCCAGGACAGTTGAGCACCATTGTCTTCAATGGTATAGCGCAGATCCCGAATTGCTTCAGGCACTACTGTATCCGGTGGCACCGGCTGGTTTTTAAAACCGCATCCCCCGGCAACCAGTAAAGCAGTCCCCAGGACCAAAGTCCCTGCAACTTTTGCTCCGCGCCCTGATCTCATCCTTATATCCCCATTTGTTTTTCAGCATTAACAACGGCCTCTTCCACGCGGGAGAGCCCCGTTCCTCCTGTTGAAACACGGCTATTCACCGAGCCCTCAACACTCAATACCGCAAAAACATCCTCTTCAATCGCCTCGGAAAACTGCTTCATCTCTTCGATGGAGAGGTCATACAGCTCACAACCCTTGTCAAGACAGTAGGCCACCGCACCACCAACAATACCATGAGCCTCGCGGAAAGGTACATTTTTCATGACCAGGTAATCCGCAAGATCGGTGGCGGTGATAAAACCTGTTCTGGTGGCCTCCACCATATTATCGGTGCGGAATTTAAGATTTTCAAGCAATTCCGCCATAATCGCCACAGAGGCTGTGACAGTATCTACGGTATCGAACACCGGCTCCTTGTCTTCCTGCAGGTCACGGTTATAGGTGAGCGGCAACCCTTTCACCAGGGTTATCAGGCTCATCAGGCTACCGGTTACCCTGCCGGATTTACCACGGATCAGCTCAGGGATATCCGGGTTTTTCTTCTGTGGCATAATCGACGAGCCGGTACAGAACTTATCGGAAATTTCCACAAAGTTGAACTCGGAAGAAGACCAGAGCACCAGCTCCTCGGAAAGTCTCGAGAGATGCAGCTGGATCATGGTACAGGTGCTCACGAACTCGATGGCGTAGTCACGATCACCTGAGGTATCCATGGAGTTCGCGGTCACCCCGTCAAAACCGAGTGCCTCTGCCACCTGCTCCCGATTGATAGGCAAGCCGGTGCCGGCCATGGCCGCACAACCCAGCGGCGAGAGGTTGATACGCTTTCGGCAGTCGAGAATACGCTCACGATCTCGACCGAACATCTCGTAGTAGGCCAGCATGTGATGGGCGATCTGCACCGGTTGCGCTCGTTGCAGATGGGTATACCCCGGCATCACCTGACCGAGATACTTCCTGGCCAACAGCACAAACGCACGGCGGATGCTCTGCAGCAGATCGGCGAGGATATCGCACTGATCCCGCAGGTACATCTTGAAGTCCAGCGCAATCTGATCGTTACGGGAACGGGCACTATGCAGCTTGGCACCGGCAGGGCCGATGCGATCCACCAGCGCCTTTTCGATATTCATGTGAATATCTTCCAGTTCACGGCGGAACTCGAAATTGCCCTCTTCGATATCCTTTTCGATGGAGGAGAGCCCCTCGACAATCAGCTTCAGCTCGTCGACAGCAATGATACCGCTATCAGCCAACATAGCGGCGTGGGCTTTGGAGCCGGCGATATCGTATTTATACAGCCTTGAGTCATAGTGGATGGAGGCGGTAAACGCCTCCACCGAAGCGGCTGTGCCCTCGGCGAACCTGCCGCCCCAGAGCTTATCCGAACCTTCTTTTTTTTGTTGTGTCATAACGTTACTTATTCTGCAAGGCCTGAATTCTGAGTCGCAGACCGTTCAGACGGATGAAACCGGTGGCGTCACCCTGGTCGTAGACAGTATCTTCCTCGAAAGTGGCAAAGCTCTCCTGGTAGAGAGACTGCTCGGACTTACGGCCAACCGGCATACAATTTCCCTTATACAGCTTCATGCGTACGGTGCCGTTTACGGTTTTCTGGGCCTCATCCATGGTTAGCTGCAACAACTCACGCTCGGGTGAGAACCAGAAACCATTGTAGATCAGCTCAGCGTAACGCGGCATGAGGGAGTCGCGAACTTTCATAACCTCACGGTCGAGAGTTATTGCCTCCAGCGCACGATGCGCCTCACGCATCAGGGTGCCGCCCGGGGTCTCATACACACCGTGAGACTTCATGCCGACGAAACGGTTCTCGACCAGATCGAGACGACCGATACCGTTGGCACCGGCAACCTTGTTCAGCATGGTAAAGAGCGCCAGGGGCTCCATAGCCTGACCGTCAATGGCCACCGGATCACCTTTTTTGAACTCGATCTCGATGTAGGTTGCTTTGTCCGGTGCATTCTCCGGAGAGACAGTCATCTTGAACATGTCCTCATCAGGCTCGTTCCACGGATCTTCAAGGATACCGCCTTCGTAAGAGATGTGCAGCAGGTTCTCGTCGCAGCTGTACGGGTTCTTCTTGGTGGTCGGAATCGGGATGTTATGCTTCTTGGCGAACTCAACCAGCTTGGTACGAGAGGTGAGATCCCAGGTACGCCACGGGGCGATGATCTTGATACTCGGATCGAGACCGATGTAACCCAGCTCGAAACGAACCTGATCGTTGCCTTTACCGGTGGCACCGTGACTCACCGCATCAGCACCCTCTTCCCGGGCAATGCGGATCTGCTCCTTGGCAATCAACGGACGGGCAATGGAGGTACCAAGCAGGTAGGAACCCTCGTAGATGGCGTTGGCACGGAAAGCCGGGAAGATGTAGTCCTCCACGAACTCTTTCTTCAGATCGGAGATGATAACCTTCTCCGCACCGGTTGCCATACCTTTTTCGCGAACCGCATCCCAGTCCTCTTCCTGGCCGATATCGGCGGAGTAGGCAATAACGGGAGCATCATATTCCTCAGCCAGCCACTTCAGAATTACTGAAGTATCAAGCCCACCGGAGTAGGCAAGCACAATCTTTTTCACATCCATCACATAACCTCAATCAATAGGTATATAATAAAATTACTAAATCTCTTTCAATTCACAAATAAGGGAAGGTCTCCAAATCACGGTTTTTTCTACCGTAGCCTTCCCCTCAGCCGGCTTTTCTGAGGTGGTTCAAATAGCTGCAAGCGTGCTGTTCCGCCATAGTAAAGCTATGCGGAACAGTGCGATCGCAGGCAGTTGAGCAGCATCAGGAAAGTCCCCTATTTCGAGAGCATTATCTCTAATATAGCCTTGTGAATATGCATCTTATTCTCAGCCTGATCCCAGACCACACTCTGCTCACCCTCAAGTACCTCTTCGGTAATCTCTTCCTCGCGGTGTGCGGGCAGGCAGTGCAGAACGATCGCATCGGCCGGTGCTTTCTGCAGGAGTTCACTGTTGAGCTGGTACGCCTCAAAAAGCTTCAGACGCTCATCCTGCTCTTCTTCCTGGCCCATGGACGCCCAGACATCAACGTTAATCACGTCGGCACCTTTTACAGCCTCTGCCGGGTCGCGGACCACCTTGATCTCCTTCGCAGCTTCCTTTCTCGCTTCTGCAAGAATTTCCTGGTCCGGCTCAAAACCTTCCGGGCAAGCGAGAGTCAGGGAAAATCCAAGTTTACCGGCTGCCTGAATCCAGGAGTTGGCCATGTTGTTGCCGTCACCCACCCAGGCGATGTGCAATTTATCGATATCACCCTTCTTTTCAATCACTGTCATGCAGTCACTGAGAATCTGGCAGGGGTGGTGTAAATCTGTCAGGGCATTGATCACCGGTACATCGGAATATTCGGCAAGCTCTTCGACCACTTCCTGGCCGAAGGTTCGTACCACCATGCCGTCTACATAGCGTGCCATAACACGGGCAGTATCCTTGAGCGGCTCTGAGCGGGAGAGCTGGGTGTCGCGACCTGAAAGAAACAGAACCTGGCCGCCGAGGCCGTACATGGCCGATTCAAAGGAGACACGGGTTCTTGTGGAGGGTTTCTCAAATATAAGCGCAACGGTCTTTCCCACCATGTGCTGATGGATGACACCTTCCGCCTTCTCTTTTTTCAGAACAATTGCCCGGTTAATGAAAGCGAGTAACTCTTCCTTGGTAAAATACTGTAATGCTCGTAAATGTTTTGGCATGATATCACCTGTGGATCATCTGGAATACATGGACAGGAGATCTGGGAACAGCTCCGATTGTGTAGTCCGGCTCCTGCTGTGCGGGAAATCCTCTCCCCACTCTACACAGTCTCCTTAGCGGGAAGAAAAAGAGTATCATTACATAAAAATGATACTCTTTGCAAAGCATTTTCCCCGTTAAATCAAACTCCTCATAGCCTGACAACATCAGCTGCAGCGAGCGGCCCGTTCGGGAATGAAGCGATTCGCCCTCAGTTGCCTGCTGTCATAAAAGCCATAGGAACTCCATTCTACAGGCTATTAAAGCTCGGCGAGAGTCACATCGAGAGCTGTAAGGAGCTGGTCGATCTCCTCCCTGGTCACGGTCAGCGGCGGCACAAAACGCAGCGCCGTACCACCAGCGAAGTTTATAATAAAACCCTTTTCAAGCAGGGCGTTAACAATTGGCGTACCATGCTCTTTCCCCGTTTCGGTCAGCACCAGGCCAAGCATCATACCGCTGCCACGCACCTGGGTGACCAGCGCAGGATATTTCCCGACCATTTTGGCCAGCCCAGCCTGGAAATGCGTGCTGTTGGCATTCACCGCCGAAAAGAATGACTCCTCCAACATCACCGTCAGGGTTGCAACCGCCGCCGCGCAGGCGACAGGATTACCGCCGAAGGTTGAAGCGTGGGTTCCCGGCACCATTTTGGCCGCAAGTTTCTCAGTGGTCAACATAGCGCCAATGGGCATGCCGTTGCCAAGCCCCTTGGCGGAAGTCATGATATCCGGCACCACACCGAGCTGTTGGTACGCATAGAGAGAACCGGTACGCCCCACGCCTGTCTGCACTTCATCGAAGATCAGCAGCAAGCCACGTGCATCACAGAGGGCACGGATCGCTTTCAGGTACTCAACCTCAAGGGGGCGAACGCCGCTCTCGCCCTGGATCGGTTCACACATGATGGCACAGGTGGTGTCGTCGATCATCGCCTCAAGCGCTGCGAGATCACCAAAAGGCGCATGGCGAAAACCTTCCGGCATCGGCTCGAATCCCTGGTGGAACTTCGACTGGCCGGTTGCCGCAACCGCAGCAAGGGTACGCCCATGGAATGAACCTTCCAGGGTTATGATCCCGTACTTGCCCTCCGGACTGGCGATTCGTGCCAGTTTCATGGCAGCCTCGTTCGCCTCTGCACCGCTGTTGGCCATAAAGACCCTGTCGGCGAAAGTGTTGGCTACCAGCAACTCGGCAAGCTCAGTCTGCGGGCGGGTATAATAGAGATTGGAAACGTGGACCAGCTCCCCGGCCTGGCGGCAGATTGCCTCGGTAACACGGGGGTGGCAGTGTCCAAGCGCTGCCACGGCGATACCGCCGAGAAAATCAAGATACTCGCGACCGTCGGCATCGTAAAGCCGTGTCCCCTCACCCTTGACCATCGCCACAGGGTAGCGCGCATAGGTACCTACAAATACCTGATCGCCTTTTGCTTTCAACAATTCATTTTGCGTTTCCATCAGTAAATCTCCGATCCTACACCCTCCCGGGTAAACATTTCGAGCAGGATGGAGTGTTCCAGCCTGCCGTCTACAATATACGTTTTCGACACCCCGCGTTTTAACGCGTCTTCACAACAGCGGACTTTAGGAATCATGCCGCCGGCTATGGTGCCGTCATCAATCAACCCTTCCAGCCTGCCCCGTTCGAGGGTCTGGATGAGGTTGCCTTCCTTATCTTTTACGCCTGGAACATCGGTGAGCAAAATCAGTTTCTCGGCAGAGAGTTCACCGGCAATAGCGCCAGCCACCAGATCGGCGTTGATATTGTATGCCTGCCCATCTTCACCAACTCCAACCGGAGCAATGACCGGGATAAAATCCCCCTGGTAGAGACTTTCGAGAACGCCGGCATTTATTTTCGTCACCTGGCCAACCCGCCCGAGATCAATCAACTCCGGCGGCTTGTTCTCAAGCTCTTCCTTATCACTTTTCGCGCACATTTTCAGTTTCTGGGCACAGACCAGGTCACCGTCGCGACCGGAGAGTCCCACCGCCTTCCCGCCACAGTGGTTAATCAGGCCTACTATTTCCTTGTTGACCTTGCCCACTAGAACCATCTCGACCACATCCATGGTCTCGCCGTCAGTCACACGCATGCCCTGCACATAACTTGGCTTGATATCGAGCTTGTCGAGAAAACGGTTGATCTGTGGCCCACCGCCGTGGACGATGACAGGGTTGATCCCTATCTGCTTAAGCAGAATGACATCGAGGGCGAACTGTTTTTTGAGATGCTCGTCCACCATGGCGTGTCCGCCATATTTGATTACCACCGTTTTGTGCCTGAACTCCTGCATATACGGCAACGACTCTATAAGGACCTTGGCCCTTTCAATACTTTCCTTCATTGGCTTATCCGCGGCTGCTGCTGGCAAAGCACATCAGCCTGTTGTTGAAATTCAGTGAAATAAACGGGTTGACGAGAGAAGATTCTTTAAAACAGGCAAGCATTGTACAAATTCGCTCAGACCAAGTAAAGAATCTTCTCATGGGACCGTCCCCATGACCTTACAGCGTGTTATGTGCCACGCTCCCTGTAGAGAGCGAAGCCCCAATTTCACAGGATCATTGAGGGGAAGCCCTTCAAAAGACAATCTTTAAAATAACGAGGCTCAACCGGAGACAGTGAGGCGTGAGGAGCAAGGTGACAGGAGGGAGCAGCTTGAAGCTGAAAAACTCCTCCCTACAAGCACATATGCATTATAATTGCGAGGCTAGGTCGCTGGCCAGTCTGTCACACCTCACCCAGCATCTCTATCTCATCCCCCCGACAAGCTGAAGATCAGCAGTAACCAGAAAAAACGCTACGTAACGGCCACCCTTGAAAACCATATCTTTCACCCATGGTATCTGCCTGGAACTGATGGATGGATTATCCGGGCTAATTGAAAATTAAGGATTGGAGCCGGAGCGAATTTGCTTTAATACCAGATTGAGACAATTGTATTAAAATGTGTGAGTGAATCACTTCGACTGCCACCAGACAGCTTGTAACTTGTCGCAACAGAGGGTATACATTCTAGTTTTTCCCAACCATTATGTGAGAAATCTATTGATCGCGACCCGGGATATTGCAGCAAAAACACTATTCACGAACCACCACATGCCCGGCTACACCAGCTAAAAAAATTATAATATTTCAATATCCGCCGTGCAACACGCATAGCTGTGCTTTACTTTTTTTATGCTATGCGCTAACATGGGCCTGGTAATTGCATAGGACACGTTCCGTAAAGGAGATTTTTGGAGAAATTCTATGATTAAGCGTTCCAGCATTATACGCATTCTAGCGGTATCACTGCTCATAACCTTGAGCCTCAGCGTGACAAGTTATGCTGAAAAGAAAGATCCCCCTATCCGGATCGAGGCTGACCGCATGTCCTCGCTTGAAAAGGAAAGCTCCGTGATTTTTATCGGAAATGTTGATGCGAGACAGGAAGATGTACGCATCCGTTCCGACAAGATGACCGTCTATTACACCCAGCAGGCCAAGAACAACAGTGGCGCACGGCTTGGTCAGAAGGTGGAAAAAATCCAGTCTGACGGCAATGTGGAAATTACCCGTGGCGATTGGCTGGGCACCTCCCAGAAGATGATCTACCTGGCTGCAGAGCGCAAGTTTCGCCTCATCGGCAGCGCCAAGGCCTGGCAAGGCGAAAACATGGTAAGCGGCGATGAAATCATCTATTACATCGATGAAGGCCGTTCTGAAGTTGTCGCCAAGCGTACTAAAGCCGTTGTGGGTGAAAACGGTGAAGGCAAAGACAAGAAGCCCGGCAGGGTCAATATGACCATTCTCGAACAGTAACAGCGACTACAACCCAAGGGCCGCGAAGCAGTATACGCAGCAATGCGGGTAGAAACTCAATTTCTTCCCAGCAAAAGGATACAACCGGATAAACATGGCACTCCTTGAAACGCGAAACATCGTCAAAAAATATGGCAGCCGCACCGTAGTCAACGGGGTCAGTCTGCAGGTGAACACCGGAGTTGTGGTCGGCCTGCTCGGGCCGAACGGTGCCGGCAAGACCACCTCGTTTTACTCGATGGCCGGCTTCATCCGCCCCAACAGCGGCAATATCGTCTTAAACGGTGAAGTGATCACCCATCTGCCCATTCATAAACGGGCCCTCAAAGGTATCTCCTATCTGGCCCAGGAGCCTTCGGTGTTTAAAAAACTCACTGTCGAGGAAAATGTCCGTATTGTCCTCGAACCGTTGGGTTTAAGTAAAAACGAAATTAAAAATCGTATTGAAGAGTTGCTGGAAACCCTGAAGATAGGGTATCTTCGTAATAATCTTGGTCATGCACTCTCGGGTGGTGAGCGTCGCAGGGTTGAAATCATGCGGGCCCTTGCTACACGCCCCCAGTTCATCCTGCTCGATGAACCATTCGCCGGGATTGACCCATTGGCCGTAAATGATCTGCAAAAGCTCATCTACAGCCTCAAAGATCTGGGCCTCGGGGTACTGATCTCAGATCACAACGTCAGGGAAACGCTGCAGGTATGCGATTTTGCCTACATCATGAATGCCGGCCAGATCCTCACCAGCGGTGTCGCCAACGACATCATTGAAAGCGAAGTTGCAAGGAAAATGTACCTTGGCGAAAATTTCAGCATGTAGCACAGGCGGTTATTATGGCATTGGAACTCAGGCAACAGCTCAAGCTCGCCCAGAAACTGGTCATGACGCCACAACTGCGTCAAGCCATCAAACTTCTGCAGCTCAATAGGTTAGAGCTGGCCGGTGCCCTGCAGGCTGAACTCGAACAAAACCCAGCCCTTGAAGAAGATTTTTCCCAAAACGATACCATCGAGCTTCCCCCCGAACTGAAGGCATCCATAGAAGTCACCGAGCCAGGCAAGGAAAGTGACTTCACCGAAAAGCTTGGCGCAACAACCGAGAGCCTCGGCGAGGTAAACTGGGAGGACTACTCCAACAATTTCGACAGCAACTTTTCTTTTGCCAAAGAGACTCCACCTGCCGACGCGCCTTCACAGTTTGACTTTATCAGCGAAAAGCCAGGTCTTTCTGCCTATCTCCAGTGGCAACTCGCTCACAGCGAGCTTGATGAGGCGGAAATGGACGTTGCCATCTTCATTATCGGCAATCTCAACCGCTACGGTTTTCTCGAAGTTGAAATCGAGGACATTATCGAAGCAGTGGGCAGCTACACCGACGAGGTAGAATATGTTCTTGAGCTTATTCAGGATCTTGACCCGCCAGGTATCGCAGCCCGCGACGTGAGCGAGTCACTGTACCTTCAGCTTGAACGAATGGGCAAAGGTGACAGCCTGGCCGCAATCATAGTCCGAGACTATCTGCACCTGCTTGAGGTTCGCAATTACAAAGAGTTGATGAAGGCCACCTGCAAAAAGCGTAACGACATCATACGTGCCATCGATTTTATCACCTCCGAGCTTACGCCGTACCCCGGTCTTCCATATACCAAGGAAGACACCAACTATATCGTGCCGGACGTCTATGTGGTGAAGGTGGATGGTGAATATGAGATCCGCCTGAATGACGATGACATGCCCAACCTCAAGCTTTCTGAAGAATACCTGGCGATGCTGGAAAACGGTGCCAAAAAGCTTGGAAAGGGGCAACGCAGCTACATCGTCGACAAGGTAAAGAATGCCGAATGGTTTATCAAGTCGCTCTACCAGCGACAACGCACCATTTACCGGGTTATGGAGTCGATCCTGAAGTTTCAGCATGATTTCTTTGAGCGTGGCCCCCAATATCTGAAGCCGCTTATCCTCCGTGATGTTGCCGAAGATATTGAGATGCACGAATCAACCATCAGCCGTGTTACCTCCAACAAATACACCCACACCCCCCAGGGAATTTACGAGCTGAAATACTTCTTCTCCACCGCCATTCCCCGTGAAGGCCGGGAAGCACTGGCTGCCGAATCGATCAAGACCCGGATTCGCAAGATGATCCAGGAGGAAGATAAGGCCAAGCCCCTCAGCGATAATGCTATCGCAGAAAAGCTGGCCGACAATAATATCCAGCTCGCCCGCCGTACTGTCGCCAAATACCGCGAGCAGATGAAAATTTTGCCGGTGAAGCACCGTCGGCAGTCCAGGTAAAGTCTTATGAGCCTTCTCGAACGTGTCTACTCTTTTCATCAGGATATTCTTCGAGGGGCGTATCCCAACACCACCACCCTCGTCGAACAGTTTGAAATCTCCCGGGCAACCGCAAAAAGAGACATCAATTACCTGAGAGACAGACTGCTCGCACCGCTCGCCTTCGACCAGGCCAGAAACGGCTTTTACTACACAGAAGAAGGTTTCGCCCTGCCCTTCGGCCAGAGCCCCAAGATCACCCTGATGCTTGGCATACTCAACAAGTTTGCTGAAGAAGCGGGCCTGAGCGAACTTGAAGAAGTGCAGCAGTTGCAGAGTAAACTGTCATCCATGCTTTCCACCGATCACGCGACTCTGCTGCAGTCTCTTTACTGCGAGTGGATAGAGGTGGAATCAATTGATACCAAGGTGTTCTCTGCCATTATCGAGGCAGTTGTGAACCGTAAAGCCATACACGTCAGCTATGCCGGTGCCGGAGCATCCGGAGCAGTCTCGAAGCGATGTGTCGAACCACAGCGTCTCTGCAATTACCAGGGGCGATGGTACCTGCTGGCCTTCTGTCGCATGCGCCAGGAACTTCGCATGTTTCATGTTGCACGTATCACCACTGCTGCACTGACCAGCGAGGCGATCTCCGTAATTGAAGATCTTGATAAAAACTATCTGTTGCCGTCATTTGGCATATTCAAAGGCGAAGCAACAGAAAACGCCGTTATCCACTTTACCGGCACGGCCGCAGACCTTATCAGACACCAGCACTGGCATGACAGTCAGCAGATAGAAAATATCGAAGGTGGAATTTTACTCCAGCTTCCCATAA
Organism: Desulfosediminicola ganghwensis; assembly: GCF_005116675.2. Classification (NCBI taxonomy): domain Bacteria; kingdom Pseudomonadati; phylum Thermodesulfobacteriota; class Desulfobulbia; order Desulfobulbales; family Desulfocapsaceae; genus Desulfosediminicola; species Desulfosediminicola ganghwensis. The sequence goes on along the minus strand of NZ_CP050699.1, from coordinate 770,077 downwards.
GCGATTATCGTGAAATTACAATGAAAATACTGCAATACGGACCAATGGCCCGGGTCATCTCGCCAACCATGCTCAAAGAAAAGGTTGCTGGTGAAATCGCTGCCATGAGCAAGCTCTACCTCGACCCCGACACTCAATCCCTCCCAATATAGCCCTGCACTCACTCTCCATCCAAGACGCTTTCTTCAGCAAAAACGCACGCAATAGCTCGATACCATTAATATTCTGTTTGTTCTCACAGAAAGTTTGACAGCCGTTATTGCTGGTTGTTAGACTTACTGTATCAATGTGCCGGCCTGCCCTGCTCCAGGGCTACCGCAGCCATTGGATGCCCCGGAGACTTTTATGAAAAAAGCTCTCATACTGACCACACTGCTATTCGCTGCCATAATTTCCGGAAGTCTCTGGAGAAGTCTGCGACACGAACCGGGGCTGAGTAAGCATACGCTTTCTCCGGAAATGATAGAGGCTCAGCTTATCGAAGGGTTTACAGTCACCGCTACCAGTATTAATGAGATCGCGCCTCTCACTGTAGATGAATACACCCGACTGGACGGCGCCACAGTAGGCCCAGGGGCCCGAATTACGTACCGCTATACGCTTACTGAGTTTGCATCAAAAGAGGTAGACCCCGACATAATCGCGTCAGAACTGATACCCGCTGTGAAAGAAAATGCCTGCAATAACGAGCAAATTAAAGCAACTCTGCTCTATGGCGGCGTATATATCTACGAATATTTTGGAAAAGATGATATACAGATTGGATCTTTTCAGATAGATAAACAAGTCTGCAAATGAGACAAAAACCCCACTTCCATATGGAAATCCACATTTATTTATCAAACCATCTTTCTGGCCTTCTGCAGTTCAATGGTCCACACTCACAAACCACCATCCCAAAACAATAATGAAAACTCCGCTCAATCCAAGCCGCGCGTTCACCAGGACTATAATGCTGGGATTACTCATCACCTTTCCCATGCTCAGTTCCTGCGCCAAGCTTGTAACCAACACCTTGATTGAACCAACAGTGGACAACATGCAGTATCAAACCGATCTCGACCTGGTCTGTGAAGGTTCGGCGGCATACCTGTTGATGATCGATTCAATGATCACCTCCAAGCCCGCAAACAAAGACCTGCTGCGGGTCGGCTCCCAGGCATACATCGGTTATCTCTCCGCTATTCCCGAATGCGCAATCTCCGGGGAACGGCTTGACACTGTTGCCGAAAAGGCTCGACAGTACGGCACTCGCCTGCTCGCAGAGCTGCTCCCAATGGAACCGGGTACTGATCCTGACACCTTCGACCAAAAGCTCGACCGGCTCGGAGAGTCAAGAGTACCTGACCTGTTCTGGGGAACGATGGCCTGGTTGAGCTGGATTCAGACCCAGCAGGGATCTCCAGCCTCGATGGCCGATCTGGTCACTGTTGAGAAGCTGATGGAACGTTTGCTGGAACTGGACGACGAGTACCAGTCAGGCGCGGTTCATGTTTTTTTTGGTGCATATGATGCGACCAAACCCGAAATGTTTGGAGGAGACCCCAAAAAGAGCAGAAGACACTTCGAGCGGGCTCTGCAAATTGGTGACCGCAGGTTCCTGCTGACCCAGACCACCTACGCTGAGACATACGCCCGCCAGAGTTTCAACCAGATCCTGCATGACCGGCTGCTCCAGGAGGTACTGGATTTCCCCCTGGACGAAGCGCCGGAATATGCGCTCAGCAACCAGATTGCCAAGAAAAAGGCAAGAAGACTCCTTGACGAGGATTTCTTTGCTGAATAGAACCAAAACATCGTAGTTTTAAATAGTTATTTGACCGGAGAATTACATGAGACTGCTCACAGTTGTATGTTTCACTATATTGATAGGGTTTGGCCTTACAGTTGACCATGCCCAGGCAAAAGCCAAACACCTCTTTAAAATTGCCAGCCTCGCCCCGGATGGATCAATCTGGGTAACCAAGTTTGAGGATTTTACCAAAGAAGTGAGCGAGAAGACCGGCGGTGAGGTGGGATTTCGGGTCTATCCCGGTGGTGTCATGGGCGACGATATGGCCATGTACCGCAAAATGCGCGTCGGCCAGCTGCAAGGCGGCGGCTTCACCATGACCGGCATGGCATCGGTGGTGCCTGACTTTACCGTTATGTCGGTACCGTTCCTGTTCAACTCCTATGCAGAGACGGACGCCGTCCGCACCAGCCTGATGCCGGACTTCAGGGAGGAGTTTGAAAAGAAAGGGCTTGAGCTCATCGCCATGACCGAAGTGGGCTTTATCTATACCATGTCCACCAAACCTATTACCACGGTCAGCGAACTCCAGCAGTCGACCAGCTGGATTCCTTCAGGTGACCCGCTTGCTTCTGCTTTTCTGAACAGCCTTGATATTACCCCGGTCCAACTGACTATTCCAGACGTGCTTTCCTCGCTGCAGACAGGCCTTATCGACACCGTCTATAACTCCCTGTACGGCTCAATCGTGTTGCAGTGGTTTACCAAGGCCAGATATGTGACTGATGCACCGTTCGCCTACGCCTATGGCTGTTTTCTGCTTGATAAGAAAAAATTCGATACATTACCCAAAGAGTATCAGAACATAATCCAGGAATCCGCCGACAGGCATTTTTCCGACCTGATTGACGCGACCAGGAAATCCAACTCAGATTCACGCTCAGTGATGAGCTCCAGGGGTGTGAAATTTGTCGAGGTCGAGCCTGAAACCTTGCAAAGCCTCAAGAACCAGCACAACCTGATCATCGACCAGCTGAAAGATAACTCCTTTTCAGACAGAATTTACCAGAAGACCCTGAAAGTGCTGTCTGACTACAGGGCGAACCAATAAGAAATCAATCGTGACCCCCACTGAACCCGATCCACAGGCATCCCAGCCCGAAAGGCAGAGTCGATTTCTCAAATATACGCATCATTTCGAGGAACTCGTACTCTGCCTTTTACTCTCTTCAATGATTCTGCTGGCCTGCCTGCAGATACTCCTGCGCTCTGTGTTTTCCAGCGGTCTTGTCTGGGCCGACCCGCTATTGCGTTACCTGGTCCTCTGGAGCGGCCTGCTGGGTGCTGTCCTGGCGACCTCCCGGGGAGAACATATCGCTATAGACCTGGCAGAGCATATCGTGCCACTCAAGCTGCAACCGTTGGTCAAGGTGCTCTGCAATCTCTTTTGTGCTGTCACATCCGGTTTTCTTACCTGGGCAGCCTTTCTTTTCATCCAAAGCGAGATCGAATACGGCAGTCCTTCACTTTTCGGACTGCCAAGCTGGTACTTGAACGTAATCTTCCCTCTGGCATTCGGCTTAATCTGCCTTCGATATACCCTGCTCTTCTGCTCATCCGTGGCTGCCTTGTTTCGACCTGGGAAGGTATCGAACCTGAGTAAAGCAGATCAACCACGACTATAGGGAGCAGCTTACTCAATGAACGCACTCAAGATCATCTCGTTTTCGCTCGCCATTCTCGGTGCACCACTGTTCCTCGTTATCTCGGCTCTGGCCCTCATCTCCTTTCACAGCGTCGATATCGACCTTTCAGTGGTGGTGATCGAAATGTCACGGCTGGCGGAGACACCACTGCTGCTCTCCCTGCCCCTGTTTATTTTCGCCGGCACCCTGCTCTCCGAGAGCCGTGCCCCGGAACGCATCCTGATGCTGTCCCGCGTATTTCTGGGCTGGCTGCCCGGCGGTCTTGCGGTTGTCTCGCTCGCTGTCTGTGCGATTTTTACCGCTTTTACAGGTGCTTCCGGCGTAACAATCTTCGCACTTGGCGGCTTACTGCTGCCTGCCCTGGTAAAGGATGGCTATAACGAGCGCTTCTCCATGGGCCTCATCACGTCGTCAGGCAGTCTTGGCCTGCTCTTTCCACCGAGCCTGCCTATTATCATCTATGGCGTGGTGTCAGAGACCCGGATCGATCATCTCTTTCTGGCCGGCATTCTCCCCGGCCTGCTCATGCTGGTTCTGCTCATGACCTACTCGGTCTACAAGGGACCAAAGCACAACAAGAGCCAGAGTTTCTCCCGTAAAGAGGCGCTGCATGTGCTGCGCACCGCCGCCTGGGAACTGCCCCTGCCCTTTATAATTCTCGGTGGAATTTACGGCGGATTCTTTGTCGCCAGTGAAGCTGCAGCGGTCACCTGCCTTTACGTGCTGATTGTGGAGGTGCTCATTTACCGTGATATCGTCGTCAAAGAGTTGCCGCGCATCATGGCAAAGTCGATGGTGCTGTTTGGCGGCATCCTGGTTATTCTCGCCGCCTCCATGGCCTCCACCAACTACCTGATAGACCAGGAGGTCCCGAATAGAATTTTCGAATTCATAAGCGGTTACATAGACAGTAAATATACCTTCCTGCTGCTGCTCAATGTGTTCCTGCTGATTGTGGGGGCAATGCTCGATATCTTCTCGGCACTGGTACTGGTGGTGCCGCTGATTCTGCCCATCGCCGAAGCATATGGTATAGACCCGATCCATCTGGGCATTATCTTTCTCACCAACCTGCAGATCGGCTACTGCACTCCACCTGTCGGCCTGAATCTTTTCCTCGCCTCGTACCGCTTCGATAAACCCATCGTCGAACTGTACCGCTCGACCATGCCTTTCCTGGGGCTGTTGCTGATAACCCTGGTGATCATCACCTATTTCCCGTGGCTCAGTAGTGTGCTGATCGAGATATTCGGCTGACCCGGATTTTTCATGAACATTGGGTCAAAATAGAAAACAAAAAAGCCCGGTGCATTATAAAATGCACCGGGCTTTTTGCTTTTTTTCGAGACCGTCCGTCCGGGTTGTTATTCACCCATGATGCCGACATAGGGAAGGTTTCGGTATTTCTGGGCATAATCGAGCCCATAACCAACAACGAACTCATTGGGGATATCCATGCCGCAAAAGTCGATATCCACCTCCACCTTTCTGCACTCTGGCTTGCTCAGGAAGGTGCAGATTGAGAGAGAGCGCGGCTTGCGGTTCTCCAGCATGCGAATGACTTTGCTGAAGGTGTTGCCAGTATCGACAATATCTTCCACCAGCAGCACATCACGATTCTCAATGGACGTATCAAGGTCCATTATGATCTTCACATCACCACTGGACACCGTTCCATCGCCATAACTGGACACCGTCAGGAAGTCCACCACCAGCGGCAACTTGACATGACGAACCAGGTCCGCCATGAAAATAAACGAGCCACGAAGCAGGCCCACTACAACCAGCTCACGCTCTGAATCTTTATAACGCTCAGTAACTTCAGCGCCAAGACGCTGCACGATTTCCTGAATCTGCTCTTCTGAGACAAGTACATCTTTAATTCCAGTTTCCGGCATACGTCCTCCATGGATATCATGCCACGATTTTATCGAGGTTATTACAGGCTATTTCAAAATATATACTGTGAATTCACAAGCGCCCTGTCTACCACGATCAGCTGTTTTTTCAAGGACAGAATAGACAACTGTCATATATTCGGACAATTAGATGGCCGCAGAAACCGGTGACCCAATTAGAAAATAACGGGTTTGCTTTTTTTCAATTCATCCAGGGGATAATAACTGTTTCGCCAATAAATCCCGGAGTCCCTGGTTACCAGCACCATGGCTCTGAGGACAATATAGATACTCAGAAACGGTGAAATCAGACCACCAAGGGCGACTCCCGGCCCCATGTTATACATTCCCGCTGTAACAAGCAGCCCGATAATACGGGTGAGGACGGCAGCCGTGAAAACCAGTTGCACCACTCCGGAAGTAAAGAAAATGGCCGCAACAGGCAATAGAGTGCCAACGAAGATCAGGACCGCAACAACTACAGCCAGCCAGGCCCGATAGTGGAGTACAGAAAAGACATTCTTCATTAAACCATCGACCATAGCCTTTACCGAAGGGTACCAGCAAACCATGACCTGTTGCCGGCCAAGCATACAAAGTTGCCTGAAACCATTCGCTTTCAACTCCTTGCCGAGCATGAGATCATCAATCGGCTGCATGCGTATCCGGCTATGCCCGCCCACAGCGCGGTAGGCGGTGGAACGTACCATATTGAACGCCCCCACTCCAAAGCCAAAGCTGCTCGACCTATCACCTGCTTTCCACGGCTTGAACATCGCCAGCAGGCCGCAGGCCGAATCGAGAATCAAGGCGTTGAGCAGCCAATTGCCGCCAATATGCTGGAAAATTAAACTCAGATGATCAATCTTACGGGACTCCAGCACCTGCACGGCCCTGGCGATGGTTGTCGGCTCCATTTCAACATCGGCATCTGTGAACAGCAGTATCTCCCCACTGGCCTTTTCTGCACCGACCTGCAACGCATTGGCCTTACCCAGCCAGCCATCCGGAAGTTCCGTTATCTCCAACAGCTCGAAGTCACGCCTGCACTCCTTTTGAATTTCCCTTACAATTTCAGAGGTCCTGTCGGTTGAGCGATCATTAACCACGATAATCTCGAGGTTTTGATATTGCTGGGCCAGCAAGCGTTTCAAGGCCGGCCTGATCGTTTCAGCCTCATTACATGCCGGCACAATAACCGAAACCTTTGGAGCCGATAAAGAGTTGTAATTTTTTAACAGAACCATCCGGTGCAGCTGTTCCATTGTCCTCAGCCCCAGTGTGATGTGGACGAAGGTGAACAGCTGCACCAGAAATATGGCACAGGCGAGTATTAATAGCAGGGACATGCTGAGTCTCCCGGTTAGAGTAAGGAGTTAGGTGACAGGAGGGTTGCGCAGAGCCATAAAGCGACGATTACAATTAAAGGTCTTTATCTATCACCTGTCTCAAAATTTACCTGTCGCCCTATCACTCCTACCTTGAAAGCGAAGAGTGATTGTTCGAGTTATTGACTCAAACATATCAGCTACTCTCTTTTTCTCATATACCTTCTGGCCCGGATCAAGGTTTGTTTCATTTTTCCCCGCACTATGCCAAATGAAACGCCGCCGCCTTCATTGCCGGGTACGCATCGGGCTGCATTGCTGTTTTTGCAGGTAATTCAGCAGGTTCACTCTTTATCAGCCGGGCGAAAACCACATAACGCTGGTTGGTTCCCGGCTCAATGGCATCGAACGGGTAGCAGGTAATCATGGTCAGCCACGGCTCCTCCGGTCTCTCCAGATACAAACCAACCGCCTCTTCAACCCTTGCCGACAGAACCTCGAAGCGGTACTGCTCACCCCTCATTGAGTCCATTACCACCACATCGCCTTCTTTCAGCTCCTGCAGGAACGCGAAGCTGGTATCCCGGTGACCTGATAAAATACAATTGCCCCCGCTCCCCGGCAAACTGCTGGCAGTGAGCCGGCCGGGGCCAAAAGCCAGCACTTCGCCACTGTCTCCCTCCAGAACGATGTGATCGACTCCCAGCCGCTCGACCTTGAGCCGCGCCACTGGCCAGCTGTCCGCCCAGGGCCACGGTTTCACGGCAACCCCGGTACGTACTGTTTCTTCCCAGGCATGCTGTAACATCTTCTGGGCAAGCAGTGCCTTGGCTCTCAGCCACATCCCATCGCATATCAATAAACCTCCGCCCACCAGGAGCAGATAGGTTGTAACCTGCAGAATCATTTTACCCATATCCTCCTCCGAATGATGTGCACTCCCGCGGCAATCAGCATCAACAGGAAACCAACCAGCAGGTGCAGGTTTGAAGCAGTCCCTGTTTTTGCACTTCCCGCAAAAACAGCGTCACCATACTGGTTACCGGCGAATTGAAAGGTTTTCGGTGCCGGAGTTGGTACAGCTTCTTTTTTCAGCACCTCATGCCGGGGGCGTGAGATCTCTTTATCCACTGCCACCAGGCTGGTGTACTTTGAGACCAGATGGTGCTCGAGAGCTGTTTCGAGAATTGCCTGCCTGACCTCATTTTCATCTTTTCCCAGCGCAAGCGATTCCATCTCGTCGGCGATCTTCTTTCTGGCCCAGAGGGTAGCAATTCCTGCCCTGCCTGCCCCCCTGCTCACATCGATCACATACTGCCACCGTTCTCCAAGCCGGGTTCCGGAAACCCGTATCTTTTTCCAGTCACTATCCATACGCATCGCCACCTGCAGCGGTTCACCAAGGTAGAGATCCGGCACTGGATGCGGGTAACTCAGAAACTCAACTGCTTCAACGGAATTACCTTTTTCATCCAGTGGTTCTATGGTGATATTGGTTAATACCGGGTTTTCAAGCCTTATGAACAACTCGTCGATGCGCTGGCCGACCTCACCGAGATTGCCGATATAGGTGTAGCTCCCGCGCCCGATTTTAGCCGCCCGGGTCATGAAGTGGCTGTTCGGTGCTGAACCGATGCCCACCGTGAAAAGACGCGACCTACCCAGCTCTGAATTGATCAGCGCAAACAGTTCAGACTCATTGCCGATGGCTCCATCTGTCATAAAGATCACCTGGCGAACCCGATCTCCCCTGCCAGCCGAATCGCCAACGTTCAATGCCATTTCCAGGGCAAGTTTCATCTCGGTGCCGCCATCGGCCCGCAGAGTGTTCAGGTACTCTTTGGCAATGGTGATATTACCGGAGTTTGCTGCCACTGAATCAGTGAAAAGCTTTCTGGCCGTATTGTTAAAGCTGATGATGTTAAAGCGGTCTTTGGGTTGCAGCTTATCCAGGGCCCTGGCGAGTGCCACTTTAGCCTGGCGGATTGGAGGCCCGGACATCGACCCCGAAACATCAAGGATATAGACCGCTTCACGTGGAACATGTCTGGTCTCACCGGCTGATTTCAGGTTTTCGGGCGGCATCAGCATCAACAGCATAAAGCTGTTCTCATCACCCTCCGGCCTTTCTGTCAACAGCGCTGCAGTCGCATCCGCGGCTTTTGCCGGTTGCCACTCGAGCACAAAGTCATGATCAGCAAAAACGATTCCGGTAAATGAGAGCATATGATGATTTTCGGCCAACTCGACATCGTACATCTCATGGTAAAGACTCTCCACCCGGGAGAGAGGGAAGCCGCTTGCAAGATCTACCTCCAGCTCAACAGTCGGGATAAACTCCTGTTGCCCTTCCACACCTGCCACAACCATTGGCGGGGTGATCTCAAGAGCGTCCGGCACCTGATCTGTATTGACCGCCCAGCCTTCTTCTGAAAAACCGATTTCTGAAGCCTCTTCCCGGTTCACAGGTTTGCCGGGGATGTAACGGGGAGTCATGGCCATTGGAAACCTGATGGAGAAAGTCTGGTCACGATACTGCACTGTCTGCTGGTATTCTATTTCAATCACAATCTTCTCACCCGGGCCGATATTGGCCAGCCGGGTGGTGAAGATATTTGGTCTGTTCTGAGACAAAAGCGAGGTCTTTCGTCCCTCACCTTTCGCTTTTTCATAGATTTTTCGGGCCTGCTCCTTCTCCTTTATTTCGCCAACGACCTCTCGTTCTCCGATTACCATTTTCAAATGGTCAACAGCACTCTCCGCCGGCAATGGAAAGACATAAACACCCTCCACCCAGTCAGGGCTGTTGTTGACGAACTCCTGAATCACCGTCACCCTTGAGGCAACACCGCTGATACTGATTATCACCTTCTGGCTCAGTTTCAGTGCCGAGACTACATTGCCATCCTGCCCCGGCACCAGGAGCTTTCCCTCGCTGATTTCCTCCAGATTGAACTCGCTCCCCTGCCCCTCCTGTGATTCGGCAGACCGCGCCTCCCCGGCGTAGAGAAAGCCACTGCCAAGCAGGATCAGCCCAATCAATACGGTATACACCAGCAACATCAGATTGCCCGGGTCTGTTACCGCGTTTTCAATTTCTTTTTGTGTCAGTGTCGGTCCTTTTCTTTTCATTTCATTGCTCCTTGCTCGCGCTTTTTCCCGGTCTGGGTGGCTGCCAATGTCGGCCGCTTCAATTTTTCATGCTGACACTGAACACAGAAAAAGTGATAGAGAGCTGAAGCAATCGTGACATATGGAGAAGGAAAAATGACAGATTATGACAAATGGATCTTAATCTGGCTAAAAAGTAGAAAACTCGTTAGTTTCCATCCTGAAACGTACCATTTGACCAATCTCAGCGTTGCATATCAAATTTTTATCCTCGGGATATCATTCATATGCCTCCGGTAAAAATCCGATACGCGCCTCGATCTTGGTCAAATGGTACGTTTTAGAAAAGCAAGAATCCGTTCTCACCGGGCAACTGATCAATTGATTTTTTTTACATATTTTTATTTCGACAAGAGGGACGTTCATGGCGTTAACCATCGCACTCGTAGAAGACGACAATATGCTCAGGGCCAACTATACCCAGGCACTGGAACGTGAAGGCTACCAAGTAGTAAGCTACGCAAGCAGACCTGAGGCGGAAACCGCCTTCAACAGTCAGCTCCCGGACATGGCCATCCTCGATGTAATGCTGCATGACGAGAAGGAAGGTGGCTTCGAACTCTGCAGGCAGCTCCGCCAGCTCTCCCCCACTATCCCCATAATCTTCCTCACCGCCCGTGATTCAGATCTGGACAGGGTTTCCGGACTCAGGCTCGGGGCCTGGGATTATCTGACCAAAAACACCACCACTCTCGACTTTCTGCCGGTACGGATCTCATCTCTTTTCAAAATGGTTGACTCACTGCAATCAACCATGAACGTGCAGGAGTCTGTGGTGCAGACCGGCGAACTGCGCATCGTTGAAGAACGCAAACAGGTATTCTGGAGAGATCAGCAACTGAACCTCACCCTCACCGAATACTGGTTGCTGCTGTCGCTCGCCAGACGCCCCGGGCACGTGAAGTCCCATGACCAGCTGATGGAAGCCGCCAATGTGGTTGTCACCAACAACGCGATTACCGCCCATATTCGCCGCATCCGCGATAAATTCCAGGAGGTCGATGGCGATTTCGATGCCATTCGCACGGAGTATGGCATGGGGTATCGCTGGCAGGTATAGCCTATTTTTCCTGAGCGTTTTTCCAAACCGGGAGAGTGCTCATCTGACGCTCTGGCTGGTCCCTGCAGAACCTTTTTCACACCATTATCGAGATCATCATGCGCTTTTCGTTGCGGATCAAACTGACTTTAGTGGCTTTATTGCTGCTCATCATTCCCCTGATCGGTTTTCGCTTTTCCGAGATCATTACCCGTGATCTGGTAGAAAGTCGGGAGGAGACATTGCTCTTTTCCGCGCGTTCGGTGGCCTCCGCTCTCGCCGGTCGTACCGGCCTGCTGGATCAAGAGCTGTTTCACTCGCTGAACCAGAGCCGCGATCTCTATCTCTTCCAGCTCACCAACCCCATCCGCCTCAATGGCAAGAGCGATGACTGGATGCCTCAACTGCTTGAGGCTGAAGCATTTGCCGAAGAGCATCTGCTTCGCTCTACGGTCCCCTATCGCTATGATTCACTGCACTTCAAACATATGCTCGGCGTTCGCGGCGAATACGTCTATGCCATCTTTATTGTCACCGATGACAAGGTCATCTACAGGCCTCCGCACTCTCTGGGTATCGCCAGGGCCGACCATTTGCAGATAGGCATTGAAGATCAAAACGGAAAACTTCACCGCTATGTGGTTTCCACCACCAAACCAGGCTGGGTGAACGGCTACCTGATGCCGGAAAACCCCGCCGACTCCCTGCCGATAAAACTCGAACGCCGAATCCAGGGTGTGTGGGCCGAAACGCTTGATGGCTACGTGATAGAGTTGCGTATCCCCCGCGACCTTATCGGTGACCGGTTCGCCTTCGCAATCGCCGACGTGGATGATCCGGTAAGCCGCGAAGTAACCACCCTGATCGGTACCGCAAACCCGGAGAGCCCAGAAAAGCTCGGTTGGCTTCTCTCTCCCTCGAAAACCATTGAATCAATCCTGAGCTCCCTCGACCGCCCTCAATCGCGCATCCTTATCGTGGATAGCAACCAGCGGGTACGTGCCAGTCACGGCAACCTCAACCCTGAAGCTGAACAACCCGACATTAAAAACAGCAACCTGATAGGCAGGGTGAGTGATGGTATCTTCGCCGTACTCGAGCCACTCTATAAACTCTTTACCACCCCATTCACCGACGAATTCAAGACACCGGTGGCAATGCCTACCACTCTCGATATCAGCGGGGTAAAAGAGGCACTGCAGGGAAAAGAGAGCATCAGCAGATACCGGATCGCCGAAGGTCAGGTTGAAATAATGGCTGCCATTGCACCACTCACCGAAGACCGGAAAATAGTCGGTGCGGTCGTGGTGGAACAAACCACAAACTCCATCCTGGCGCTCCAGAACAAAGTCATCGAGGAGTCGCTCAGCTTTTCCATTCTGGCATTTTGTATCGGCGGATTCGGCCTGCTCTTTTTCGCCTCGCGGCTCTCTTCCAGAATCAGGCTTCTTAGAAACCAGGCGGCCGGTGCCATTACCGATACCGGGCAGATCAACAACACTCTCCAGCCAAGCCGTGCCCGTGATGAAATAGGTGATCTCTCCCGTACCCTCAACTCAATGCTCCACCAGCTCAAAGAGCAGAGCGACTACCGGGAAACCATGGCCGATAACCTTGAGCACGAGATGCGCACGCCACTTGCCGGTATCTCGGCTTCTTTGAAAAACATCAGTGGTGAAATCGAAAACCCGCCGGAGAGGATACGTAATTACCTGGAATGGGCCCTAAGTGACGTAATGCGGCTGGAGCAGCTGCTCGGTGCCATTCGTGATGCCACCAGCCTGCAGGAAGCGCTCAATCGCGATACCCACGAGGTATTCAACCTCCATCAGGGGATGCAGGTCTGGCTTGAGCACAGCTGGCGACCGGCTTTTCCTGAGACTGAATTTATCTACCAGCATCATGGCCAGGATATTATGGTGCTCGGTGACCCGGGGCATATCAGGCAGCTCCTCGACAAACTCATCGAAAACGGGGTGAGCTTTCACGCCGAGGGAACGGCAATTGAGATCGGGTTGGGCCTGAGTATCAGCGAAAAAGAGGTCATTCTCACCGTTGCCAATCAAGGACCCACCATAGCCGAAGAGATGCGGGGTCAGATCTTTAACACCATGGTATCACGCCGGGCCAAGAGCGATACCAAGCCACATCTGGGACTTGGCCTCTATGTAGCCCGCACAATTACGGTGCATCACGGAGGAACGATCAGTGTGAATAACCTGACGGATGGTCGTACGGGCGTAGTGTTCACCATCCAACTGCCATTGGTACAATAACGGTGCGCGAAGCCCTGCAGCTGCAGAGCTTCGTGCCCACAGGTAACGCATATCAACTTCTGCCGGCCGGGAGGCTATCGAACTCCATCATCTTTTTCCTTCAGGAACATTCAGGATCTTTCATGAAATATTCTTGTCATGGTGGCGAAAAGTGTCTGCTGGAGCACTTCAGCTTTTCTGCTTTGAAGACAAACGATTGAAAGTGGCAGATACATCTCCTGCTCTGCCCAGACGGTCAAGCCCGACGCCTCGTCTTCGGCCGACGCCCTTTGAAGAAGATCACGCTCCAGCATCATGGACAGTCCAGCCCCCGCCTGTATCATGGTGCGGATAACGGTCTCCTTATCCACCAGGGCGACTTGCTGTGGTTGTATATTATTTGTTTTGAAGAAGTTTTCAGCCAGCTGGTGAAACGGACAATCATCCGGAGTCATTATCCAGGGCAGTTCACCAAGCCCGGCCGCCCCACTCTTCAACATCTTCTCCCGCCACCGACCCGGGCCCGCCACCACCACCCGAAACCTCGCCAGCTCAACCGCAAACAACCTGTCTGAAACAACCGGCCCATAGACAAAGGCGCAATCCAGAACACCTTTTTCCAGCCGCTCAGGAACCTCGGCGGACATCGCCTGCAGGATATGCATAGTAACCTGTGAGTGGTTCCTGGCCATTTCATCAAATAATTCCGGAATATAAAGAGATTCGGGCTCAGTGTTTATACCGATTCTGAGATCTCCCCGGACACTGCCGCGCATCAGTTCGGCTGCTCTGGCCATACCGGTAGCCGCCTCGAGCACCTGCTCGGCATGAGCCTGCAACGCCCGGCCATCCTGGGTGAGGATCATCCCTTTCGGAGTTCTGAGAAACAGATTCACCCCGAGTTCATCCTCAAGCGCTTTTATATGCCCGCTCACTGTTGGCTGACTTGCATGAAGACGCCGCGCAGCCCTGGTCAAATGCTCCTCCCCGGCCACCATTACGAATGTTTTCAGCTGATAGAGTTCCATAAAATATGAGGGTTGATTTTGAACATAAGGTAGCACAGCTCAAGCGACCGCATCTGCCACTTCTGCCTTTCAATTTCACACAAATATAATCGATTTTTCTCTTTTTGATCTGATCAAGTTATCCGAAGCTCCCCATTCAAAACTCCAATGAGCTACTTCAACTCATCTCAAGTATCATTTGCATGTCCAAAGGGGAAAATTTTTTTTTAGAGAAATTATCACATTTAATACGAACAATATTAAGGGAATGTGCCAATGCAACAGGATGAACTGATCAAAAAACGCGTTAGACAGTATTACCATACCGAGGCCCTCAACTGTGCCGCCACGAACCTGAAAATCTTGTCTGAGATTTACCGTGTCGAGCTTTCAGCACAGGTCATTGACTCTGCCGTGGGCATGCATGGCGCCGGTAACTATGGTGCCCAGTGCGGGCTGGTGGAAGGAGCCTTACTGTTCATCGGCATTTATGGCCGCCGCCATAACCTGCCCGATCCACTGATTGCCGAACAGTGCTACGACTTTGCCAGGGAGTTTGAAGAAAAGTTCACTAGTTTGCGATGCGAGATCCTTCGCCCCGGCGGCTTTCAGGCGGATGACCCGCCTCACCTCTGCGAACAACTGACAGTTGATGCAATCACTACCAGTGTCGAGTTTGTGGCCAGAATGAAAAACGGGTGAACGGAGAAAGAATAATAGATCAAAAACTTCAGGGTAAAAGAAATGATCACCTGCTATTTGAAATACCTTATCGATCCGTACCAGGTTGAAGCATTTGAGCAATATGCCAGGATGTGGATTCCGCTGGTCAATAAATTCGGTGGAAATCACCACGGTTACTTCCTGCCCCATGAGGGTGCCAATAATATAGCCTACGCTCTTTTCAGCTTCCCAAGTCTGGCGGCTTATGAAGAGTACAGACTACAGATCACAACAGATAAAGACTGTTTGAAAGCATTCGAACATGCAGAGAAAACACGATGTATTATCAGCTTTGAGCGCAGCTTTATGAAACCTGTTTTTGACTAGAAACCATATTGGCTCAGCTATGGAGGGCACAATGCAAAGTCAGATTGATATAAACGAAGACAGGTTGAAATATCTTGCTCAACTCAACCAGGCCCTTCCGGAGGTTATGGAACATGAGAAGGCCAAGTGGGATACTGTCTATAAGGATGGAGCACTCAGCAGCAAAGTAAAGAGGTTGATGGCTTTGGCCGTGGCCCTCAGAGCTGGCTGCACTCACTGTGTCGTTGGTCAAACCATGCGATCTCTTGAGGCTGGTGCCACCCGGCAAGAGATACTTGAGGCAATCTCAGTAAATATGTCTATGAGTGGCACTACCGGGATCGCTGAATCGCTGCGGGTTCTCAGGCTTCTTGATGAGTTGGGAAAATAAGTAGATTCCCTGTAGCCACCAAATTTTTCACTCTTTAAGCCGTGACCTCTGTTTGCCTGGAGATGGTGTTTATTGTATGCTTTCGGTTTGCTCATTTTTCTCATTCCGCTGGCGCCACATGCTGCCAGTCTCAGGAGTCACCACAATGAAAGTTTACGACTACTATCTCTTCGATGCCGACGGCACCCTCTTTGACACCACAGAGCTTATTTGTGAGTGCTTTCAGTATGTAGCTGAAAAACATGCCAATAAACAGATTGACCGCCAGGTAATTATCCAGGCCATAGGCTCACCGCTCCGCCCCCAGATCATCGAGCATCTGGGAGCAGATCTCGACATCGAGACTATCCTCGATGATTATCTGCAATATCAACTGAAGGCCATGGAGCACAGCCTTACGCTCTTCCCAAAGGTGCAGGAAACCCTCAAGACCCTGAAAGAAAGTAACAAGAAACTGGCGATAGTCACTTCACGAAAGCGTTACAGCCTGGACGTTTTTCTCAAGACAACAGGTATACATGACTACTTTGACGCACTTGTCACCCCTGAAGACACCGAATTGCATAAACCAAATCCGGAACCCGCGCTGAAAGCGATTGAACTGCTCGGTGCCTCCAAACCTGCCACAGTTTTTATAGGCGATGCCAAGTGGGATGTCTGCAGCGGCAACAGTGCCGGTGTCGACACGGTTTTTGTCAACTGGAGCCACACCACAGCCGGGGAGTTGCCGGAAGCACCAACCTGGACCATTGACACTATGAGCCAACTCACGGCACCTCTCACCGAAAGGTAAAATTCCGACCACCATCCCTTATCAGGGGCGCAGGAAAGGCTCCATGAAATAGACATGCTCGCGCCCCACAGGTAATTTTTGCAATCCCTTCTAAGTGTTAAACCTTTCGCAAAATCTCACCTGCCACCCCCCTTTCCTCTAACCTTTCAACTGCTTACATTACAGCAATGTAATGGAACCGAAAGGCCATGGTAATGTACATTGTTTACACTATTGCTGAACATCTCTTCTTCTCCATAAGATAGAACAGCTTTTCAGAATACCCCGACCCGGGTCAGTCCCCAGCTGCCCGGGTCCAATTTGACAGAGGCAACCATGTTTGGACAGAACCAGCAGCCAGCTACTACATCAACAAATCCGGACAGCATGAACTTCTCTCCATCACATTCAGCATCTCCACCCTCCCAACTGTCCGGGGATGACATTTATCGATCTATTCAGAAGGTAAATGAAACAGTAGCCGCCCAATCAGCCTGGCTCCCTCCCCTCCGCCGGGAGATTGGCAAGATGATCGTAGGACAAGAGCATCTTGTGGAAAGGCTGCTGGTTGGTGTCCTTACTGGTGGGCATATCCTTCTCGAAGGATTGCCCGGCCTCGCCAAAACCCTGGCAGTGAAAACCCTGGCAAAAGCAATCCAGACTGATTTCAAACGTATCCAGTTTACTCCGGATATGCTGCCTGCCGATATTATCGGCACTGAAATATACAACCCGCAACAAACCTCTTTCGAGGTCAAGCAAGGCCCCATATTTTCGTCTCTGGTTCTCGCAGACGAGATTAACCGTGCTCCGGCCAAGGTGCAGTCTGCCCTCCTTGAAGCTATGCAGGAAAAGCAGGTAACAATAGGCGATCAGAGCTTTCCGCTGCCCGAACTTTTTCTAGTACTGGCCACCCAGAACCCGATCGAGCAGGAGGGTACGTACCCTCTGCCTGAAGCCCAGGTTGACCGCTTCATGCTCAAAGTCGTCGTTGACTACCCCACCATCGAGCAGGAACGACAGATCCTCGACGCCATGGATAATACCGAGGCAGACGTTAATGTTATGCCAGTCGCAACAGTCGAGGACATCATCGCCTCCCGCGAGGTTATAAATACAATCTACATGGACGAAAAGATCAGGGATTACATTGTTTCCCTGGTTTACTCGACCCGTGACCCCCAAAGTTTCAGCCTGGATCTTCAGGAATACATAGATACAGGCGCTTCCCCGCGGGCAACTATCAACCTTAAACTGGTTGCCCGCAGCCTCGCCTTTCTTGCAGGCCGAGGCTATGTAACACCGGATGATGTGAAAGACGCCGCCATGGACGTCATGCGCCATCGCATCCGCATCAGCTACGAAGCTGAAGCAGAGGGTGTCGCCAGTGAAGACATAATCCGCAAGATTCTTGATACTGTACCGGTCCCCTAATCCACAGTTGTGCGACTTGCCTAGGTGCCATTATGGAAACACAACTTACCAGGGACATATTAAAAAAGGTGAGGCAGATTGAAGTCCGCACCAACAGGCTGGTTAATGACAGCCTGGCGGGCAGCTATAATTCTGTCTTTAAGGGGCGCGGCATGAACTTCGACGAGGTGCGGGAATACGTACCAGGCGACGATGTGCGTGCCATTGACTGGAATGTCACCGCCAGAACCGGTATACCACATATAAAAAAGTTCACCGAAGAGCGTGAGCTGACGATTATGCTGATGATCGACATCAGCAGCTCCGGAGAGTTTGGTTCTTCCGACTCATCGAAGCGTGAGATCATGGCCGAGATTGGCTCTGTGCTCGCCTTTTCAGCTGTTCGCAACAACGACAAGGTTGGCTTGATACTCTACACCGACTTCGTTGAACTTTACATACCGCCCAAGAAAGGGCGTTCACATATACTGAGAGTTATTCGCGAGATACTCTTTTTTACACCCAGAGGGACCTTGACTGACCTCAAGGTCCCTCTGGATTTCGTAAACCGTGTGGCTAAACGCAAATGCGTGGCCTTCCTTATATCTGATTTCTGCCTGCCTGGCTCATTTAATGATTCCCTGCAGGATGTACTTCCGGCGCTGAGGGTAACTAACCGGCGCCACGACCTTATCTCACTCATCATTTCTGACCCAAGAGAGTCAGAACTTCCCGACGTCGGCTGGATCACTCTGGAAGATGCAGAAAGCGGTCAGCAGGTTGACCTTAACACCTCTGATGCCCAGGTTCGTAACGAATATGCCCAGCTTGCTCAAGAGCGAAAAGATTTGACCAACCGGGCCATTCGATCATGTGGCGTCGATCTGCTCGAACTCAACACCGACAGTCCATATATGCCCCCGCTACTTGGTTTTTTTCAAACCAGAATGAGGAGAGCTGTACGATGAGACCACGAGGAAAGAAAACACATTTTTCCTTTCTTTTGGCAGCCCTCCTCTCCCCGCTCTGTGCCCCAACCCTTCTGCCGGCACAAGCAGAGCAACCCCTAAGGCTTCTTGAGCCTGGTGGATCTGGCGGGAGCGCCCCCTCCTCTGGCGCTCCCGCCTCAACCACTTCTGCCAACGTTCCAGCCAGCTTACATGACATTCATGGACCGCTCCAGACTGCAGAGCCTGTACCCTGGTTGTTTTACGGGCTTATCGCTTTACTGGCGATCGGCATTCTGGCCGGGATCTGGTGGTGGTTCACCAGGAGAGCGAAGCCCACCCCTGCCGCAATCCCCCCCAGTGTCAAGGCACGGGACGAGCTCATGCGCGCCAGGGAGATGATGACCCCTGAACTGCAGCTCCGTTATATGGAGGTGATTTCCAGCATATTGAGAAATTACCTTGAACAACGTTTTCAGCTGCCCACCACCCGCCAGACAACCCGTGAATTTTTTTCAACCATTGCCCGGGGCAGCAGCAAACATTCAGACCTGAAGCGCTATGGTGACGATCTGAAAAGTTGCCTTGAACAATGCGATATGGCGAAGTTCGCCCACTGCTCTCGAACAATTGAGGGGTTGCAGGAGATGGAGGACAGTGTCTTACGTTTCATCAACCGAACCGAAAGACCGGCCGATGAAGCATGGCAGACTGAAGTTCGGGGGGATCGAAGATAATGCGTTTTCTTTATCCTCACCTGCTCTGGCTGTTGTTGCTTTTGCCCCTTCTCGCGGTCCTGAAAGGGCGGGCCGGTGCTGCGCCTGCGCTTATTTTTTCCTCGACCAGCGTGGCCGCCTCTCTTGCCAAGGCTAAACGAACCCGACCAGCCGCCCTGATACCAGCCCTCAAACTTGGGGCACTGGCTCTACTGATTCTGGCTGCAGCGAGACCTCAGCTTGGCAATACCACCACCGAAATTCAGGCAAGCGGCATTGACATAATGCTGGCAGTAGACGTTTCAGGATCCATGGAAGCCATGGACTTCACTCTGGATGACCAGCCTGCCAACAGACTGGCTGTGGTAAAGCGGGTGGTTGATCAGTTTATCGACCAACGCCCCAACGACCGTATCGGCCTGATTGCTTTCGCCGGTCGCCCCTATCTGGTCTGCCCGCTTACCCTTGATCACCAGTGGCTCCGCAAGCGCCTTGACTCATTGGAGATCGGCATGGTTGAGGATGGCACCGCCATCGGCAGCGCCATCGGCAGCGGCACCAATCGGCTGAGAGAACAGGATTCTAAATCGCGGATCATGATCCTCCTGACTGACGGCATCAACAACGCCGGCAGGATACCGCCTCTGGTGGCCGCTGAAGCAGCCGAGACCCTTGATATCAAGGTTTATACCATCGGCGCAGGAAGCCGCGGTGAAGCACCTATTCCTGTTGTTGACAGCTTCGGCCGGCAGCGCATTCGCATGGCAAGGGTCGATATAGACGATAAAATGCTCTCCGAAGTTGCAGAATTGACCGGCGCACGATATTTTCGTGCCACGAATAGTTCATCACTTGCCAGGATCTATGGTGAGATCGATGCTATGGAGACAACAACCCGGACCATCAAAAAATTTGAAAACTACAGGGAGCTCTTTCCATATCTGGTTTTCTGCGCGCTCATGCTGCTTGTGATAGAGCTGGGAATTTCACGTAAAAAGCTCCCCTGAACCTGTATACGCCTATGCAGTTTGCCCAAACACCCTGGATATTCGCCGGACTTGTTATCTGCGCATTTCTTGCGATTGCTCTACACAAGATGCAGAAGCGCAGGCTTGAAAGCTTAGAGCAATTCGCCAGTGCGCAGCTGCTTGGCAGACTCACCCGTCACATCTCGCCCGGGAGACGAAAGCTCAAAAACAGTCTGCTTGTGCTCGCCGTTTTCCTGCTCTTTGTAGCCCTTGCCCGTCCTCAATACGGTTTTAAGTGGGTCGAGGTCAAGAGAAAGGGCATCGATATCCTGTTCGCGCTCGACACTTCAAAATCCATGCTGGCAGAAGATACCAGACCCAACCGCCTGCAACGCGCCAAGTTCGGTATCCTCGATTTCATCGACAAGCTGGAGGGTGACCGGATCGGCCTCATGCCCTTTGCAGGCTCGAGCTACCTGATGTGCCCACTCACTCTGGATTACGATTCTTTTTCTGCCTCACTCGGTACTCTCTCCACCGATATTATCCCTCTAGGCGGCACCAATCTCAGCGAGGTCATCCGTTCTGCCGAACGGGTCTTGAGTAACGACTCCAATCATAAAGTGCTGGTGCTCATTACCGACGGCGAAGACCTGGAGGGCAAGGTTATAGAGGCTGCCCAAAAGGCCGGAGAAAAAGGCATGACAATCTATACCGTCGGTGTGGGAACCGCCGATGGTGAGCTGATCCCACTGCCCGGCCCCCAGGGAGGTTTTGTCAAAGATGCTGACAGCAAATTTGTAACCTCCCGCCTTGATGAAAGTACGCTTAGGGAAATCGCGGGTGCAACCGGCGGCATCTATGCCCCCCTTGGCAGAGGTGGTGAAGGACTTGAAACTATTTATCAGCAGAAACTCCAGCTTATTCCCAAAGAAGAGCTGGCCGAACGCAGACACAAAGTTCCTGTCGAGCGGTTCAGCTGGCCGCTTGTTGCCGCGATCATGCTGCTCATAATCGATTATCTTATTCCTGAGAGAAAAGGAAATGGCTCCCTGAAACCGGCCGTCATTACAACGGCCGGCAGAAGGTTCAGGAAAGATACCCTGGTGACCATATTTCTCGCTGTCTGTTTCGCCACTCTTGGCTTTGCCCCACCGCAGGTTACCGCCGGCGAAGGTGAAGAGGCGTACGCCCGTGAGGACTACCTGAAAGCTTCCGAGCATTACCGGGAGGCTCTCAAAGACAACCCCCGCGACCCGGTACTGAATTATAATTTCGGCACAACTGCGTATAAAAACAACCTCTTCGATCAGGCTACAGCCTCTTTTACAGAAGCCCTCAACTCAGCCGACCTCCAGCTGCAACAAAAAGCGTATTTCAATCTCGGCAACTCCCTGTACAGGCAAGGTGAAGAGCAGCAGCAGGCGAACCCCCGGGCTGCGATGAAAAAATGGCAGCAAGCCCTGGACGCCTATGACGCAGCCCTGCAGCTCAACAGTGAAGACCGGGCTGCGTCTGAAAACCATGCCTATGTTGAAAAGAAGATAGAAGAACTCCAAGACCAGCTGAAGCAACAGCAGGATCAACAGCAGCAAAACCAGGATCAACCGGAACAGCAGGACGGTGACTCCAGCAACGAACAGCAGCCGGAAAGTCAACAAGGCCCACAGGAACAGACTGACGGGAACAAGCAAACCCCGCAGGAGCAGAACCCTCAGCAGTCTGACTCAGGTGAACAGCAACAACCTGAAGGGGAACACAAAGATGACACCCCCGGTGACGATTCAGCCAACGCATCCACACCTGAACCAACTGATGAGCAGGCAACTAAAGAGACCGGTAAAAATGACCAGCAGGCTGACGCACAACGCGATCTTGAACGCAGAGAGCTTGGGAAAATGACTCGGGAAGAGGCCGAAAACCTGTTAAACGAGTTAAAAAGCGAGGAAGGTGATTTGAACTTCGTTCCCGGCTATCAGGGCACGACCGATAACAGCTCAGGGAGGGACTGGTAATGGCAGCTGTCATAGACATGGTGGCAATCAGGCGAACACTGCAATCCATAGTGGTGTGCAAAAACGCCTTTGCTCTGACTCTATGCCTGTTCGTTCTGAGCGCTGCGAATGGCATGGCCCAGGATTCAATCACGGCCAGTGCCACCTTAAACACCAGCTCCTTCAGCGTTGATAACGCAGCCCTTCTCACTATTACCGTAAACGGCACCCGCTCCGCCGAAATAACACTTCCGGAAACGGATGGTTTTGAGCTGATTCAACGTGGCAGCTCAAAACAGTTTAACCTGATAAACGGACAATACTCGTCCTCGATCACTTTCACCTGTCTGGTACGAGCCCTCAGGCCCGGCAACTACAACATATCACCCATCACCATCGAAGCTGAGGGACGGACCATAGCCACAACGTCCATTCCTTTCACAGTGACGGGTGAAGCATCAACTGGTGGTTCAGGCGCATCTCCCGCCACCAGATCTGTAGCCGACGACACCAGCAGGCCGGCTTTTATGGCTGTAACACTACCAAAGGATACAGCATACATCGGCGAACTGTTTCCGATTGAAATAAAAGCGTTCTTTAAGCGAGGTATTCGAGCCAACCTTACATCCCTGCCAGAGCTTGCCGGTGACGGCCTGGTGATGACCCAGCTCACCGACAAACCCGCCCAGACCCAGGAGACTGTTGACGGAATAGTATATAATGTGCTCACCTGGAGGACCAATCTCTCCACCATAAAAGTTGGCGATCACCCTTTTCGCCTTGAATTGCAAGCTGTCGAACACGTTCCACAGAAAAGGATGTCCACCTCGTTCTTTGGCCGTCAATCCCCTTTCGACGACGACTTTTTCGACTCCATGCTCGGTGGCTACACTCAGCGTCCAATGAAGCTGGCCTCTAAAAAACGCTCGCTTACAGTGCTGCCCCTGCCTGAAGAAGGCCTCCCTGAAGATTTCAGCGGCGCCATCGGGAAATTCCATGTTCATGCCTACGCCGAGCCTGACACCGTAGAACTGGGGGAGCCGATGACGCTCACAATCTCGGTTCGTGGCCAGGGTAACTTCGACAGGGTTGGGCCGCCTTCTTTTCCAGATAATTCACGCGGAATCTGGCGGATTTATTCTCCAGGATCAACGTTTCATCCGGCAGATGACAGCGGTCTTACGGGTGAAAAAATATTTGAACAGGCCGTGGTGGCCAGAAATTCTGATATCACAGAGATTCCGGCCTTGTCTTTCACATATTTCGATCCGGACCGGGGTGTTTACGTGAGCACCGAGACAAGACCAGTGCCAATCCAGATAATCAAGAGCCCCACGGACATCCCCCAGGCGTCTGCTCCCACAGTGCAGCCGAGTGTATCGCAACAGGGAAATGTCCCCGCCCGGCAAACAACTCCGGCAAAAGATACAGAGGCCGATACCACCGTACCCGCTGTCAGCGGTCTTGCACCGCTGCATCTTGAAACCGGCGCTATTTCCCGGACAATACGACCAGTTTATGACAAACTCCCCTTTCAACTCTATGCTTTGGCTTGCGTTCTGCTCACCGTCATCGCGGCGATATTGAAAGTTCGGCAACTTCAGGCCCGGGGAACCCCTGAAGAACAGCGCCGCAGAAAACGAAAAAGCCTGCTCAACAGCAGCATCGCCAACCTGAAGCAAGCGGAATCAGGTGACTGCAGCGCATATCTCAACCAATGCAGAGCCGTCATTCAACAACACCTTGGTTATCTCTGGCAATGCGAACCCGCGGCGATTACCAGCGCCAGCGCAACCTCCAGATTGCCTCAGGGCTCACCTCTTGCCGAAGTTCTTAAACGTGCCGAGCATGCAGTCTACAGCGGTGCTGTTTTGAGTTGTGAAGAGATGGCGGAGACTACTCAAACCGTTAAAAGGGAACTGGAGAATCTCCTATGATCACACGCACTCTCTTTCTCCTCCTCACCCTGATCCTGCTTCCCCAATTTGCCACCGCAAGTTCTCAGAACCAGAAGTTTCAGGAAGCGAACAGCTTTTACAGCAAAGGTGATTTTACCACTGCAATCACCCTCTACGAATCACTTATTGCTGAACATGGCTACTCTCCAGGGGTACTGTACAACCTTGGAAACAGCTACGCCCAGGTTGGCTACCCTGGCCGGGCTATACTCAGCTATGAGCGGGCACTCA
Organism: Desulfosediminicola ganghwensis; assembly: GCF_005116675.2. NCBI lineage: Bacteria > Pseudomonadati > Thermodesulfobacteriota > Desulfobulbia > Desulfobulbales > Desulfocapsaceae > Desulfosediminicola > Desulfosediminicola ganghwensis. The sequence goes on along the minus strand of NZ_CP050699.1, from coordinate 745,522 downwards.
GGTTGAGCCCCGGCAATTCCGATATACTTGGCAATCTCGAAAAAGTTCAGAGCGAAAACGGATTGTTCACCAGGGACAAATCCTTAGGCAGCAGGATTGCCAACAGTCTCGGCATCAACCAGTGGGGCATGCTGATTCTGGTCGCTCTCACCGCTGTCTCCGCAACTGTTGTCGGCTCGCTCTACCTACGTATTTCCAGAAGGGTTATGACCTCAGTCTGCATCGGTTCTGCGCTGTTGATATTGCTCTCCGGTATATCTACGATCAGCGTGCGCAAGAACTGGTTCTGCTCGATCATGATAACATCCTCTCCATTACTGATCTCCCCCTTCGAAGGAGCCGCAAAAGTCGGTACAGCCAGGGAAGGCCGTCGCGTATTTCCACAAAATTTTCATGGAAGCTATGTATATGTCGTGAGTGAGACAGGACGCACCGGCTGGCTTCTGACATCAGATGTTCAGCCTGTTGTTCCGAAACTTTGAGTCAATCGCGATCATTTCATTTTTTGTACCGATCTGCAGACCCCGCCACCATACAACTGCTGCAACCATCATAATTACCCACCTTTTGCAGAACACTGGGTAAAATTTCCTCAGATGACCACCCGGCCTTGTGACTGTTTGGTTTTGTCACAAGGCTAAAAAGTGCTTAGTTCATAGACATACGTTTATTTACCAGTTCATGGCACGCCCCTTGCTTTAAAAACTGCAAGAAGCCGAATTGGCAAATAGACCGCTTCCACAATCGCTCTTTATCAAGGGCAGGAAGCCTACTTTTACATAGGAGCAGTTATAATGAAGAAAGCAATCATCGCCGCAACACTCATCTCAGGACTTACTATCTCAACCGCAGCATTCGCCTACCAGGGTATGGGGGGAGCAAATCAACAGGCCGGTTGCAGATATTCTCAATATCAACAACTCGACCAGGAAACTTTGGCAAAGATCGATCAGTTTCGTAAGGATACTCAGGATCTGCGGAAACAAATGGTGGTAAAGCAGGCAGAGAAAAGAGCCATGATGAAAGGGACCAACCCCGATCCTGCCGCTGTGGGCCAGCTTAGCGGTGAGATTTTCGATCTGCATACCAGCATGACCAATAAAGCCAAAGAGGCCGGCGTTGAGCAATATGTCGGGCATGGCAAACGCCATGGTTCAGGGATGAAAGGTCACGGTAAAGGCCATGGCAAAGGACACGGTGGCCACGGCAAAGGTAACCCGAACCTTCAGCAAAACATGCCTGTGATGCAGCAGAATTCAGCCGATCAAATCTGATAGACCCCTGATTTTAAATTTTACCCTCTCCTTTCTATGCCTCCAGCCAATAATCGGCTGGAGGTATTTTTTTGACCTCTTGAGCAAACTCCTTGTCATTGAAGTATCGACATTCTCCTGTCCCGCCCCTTAACATCATCAGGAAACAACACCAAGGTTAAGGCAGACTTTTCACATTTGTCATACAGGCAGGTCCTCTCATCCCTTCCTCCATGGGTCATGTGATGGGCATTACAATGTTGAGGCTGACAGTTTTCCAAGGAGTCAATTTGACCTTCAACACAGTGGCTAGGGTGACTATCCGAAGGACAACTCCATGGCTGAACCGTATTGGGGAGAAATTCGTTTGATGGGGTTTGATTTCCCACCGGAGGGTTGGCCCTTTTGCGATAACACCCTGCCGAAAAATTCCAGCAAAGGTAGTCATAGCCACCAACCAAGGGACACCACAAACTCAACGTACTCGCCTCGGAAAGCCCTGGGACCCGTCGGAATCTGTCCCCGGATCATTGTTTAGATTCAAGTGCTTGCGCCGGAAGGCTCCAGGCGTTGAGAGCAGGCGGCTCTCAACGCTTGATTCAGCACCTTTTTCCGGAAAGGGAGATCAGATGTTGCCAACCAGATATTGACCGATAGAAACAGCCGTGATGGTTGCTGTCTCAGCTCGAAGTATCCTTTTACCCAAGCTTACTGAGTGCCAGCCCGCATCCCTTGCAGCCTGCACTTCCTGCTCAGTCAGACCGCCTTCCGGACCGAGCAAAACCATGAGTTCACTGACTTCATCTTCATTGAAGGAAATATCCCGCAGAGAGGTTGTACGCTCCTCCTCCCAGAAGAGGAGTTTCAATCTTCCCGGCTTATTTTCATACAGGTCGAGCAGCTGATAAAAATCGACGGCTTCCCTCAACCCCATAAGGTCCGGTCTATAACATTGTTTACACGCCGACTCGACAATCCGCTGGTATCTCTCCAGTTTTTTGCCACCACGAATATCGTCCAGTTTTCCCTGACATCGGCTCGACCAGAACAGGTCCATTGATGACACGCCAAGCTCTGTACATTTCTGGATTACCAGCTCCAGCTTTTTGCCTTTGAGGTGCCCCTGGACGACCGTAACCGGTACCCGATCAGTGCTGTCGTCAGGTAATACCTCAACAATATTTACCTTTACCCGTTTCGTCACAGTCTCAATACAGGCGCGGTACAGCCCCCCTTCACCATCCAGCAACTCAACTTCAGCTCCAGGTTCAAGACGGAGCACTCTCGTGATGTGTCTTGACTCACCCTCATCAAGAATTATCGAATCGCCTTCTCTATCTGCTTTATCAAAAAAGAATCTTCTCATACCGCCTCAATCAGCCTTAAATTAATTTTTTTCATCAACCAAGCGCAATTATGACTCAATTTGAGTTTGACTTCCTCTGAGCATTTCCGTAATACTGAGTTGCAACAACCCTTTCAGCTATTTTTCAACAGCTCCGGTACAAACACAGGTCCAAGCGTATGAGCTACGAACGTCGCATCCAGGAAAGAATTTCTCCCGATATCAAGGCCAGGCTCTCTGTCAGCGAATCGGTCTCCCGTCATACCGTTGGAGGCACAGAAACGGTTATTGCCAACCTGAGCGGGGGTGGTGCGTTTCTGCAAACGGAACAGCAGTTACCGCTTGCCACCAAGGTAGGGCTTGCATTTTCACTCTCCCTGGCCGATGTCAGGAAACTGAAGATCCTTCTTTCCGTCGATGCGCTTCGCAACCTCAAAGAGCAGCATGTGCTCGTCGAAGCAACCGGAGTGGTAATCCGGCATGAGGAACATGGTGTCGGTATTATATTTGACTCCAACTACCAGTTCACTCCAATAAAAGCCCCCTGACGAACTACAGGGGGCCTGATCGCAGCACCAGTCTTACGGCGTCCCGGCCTTTATCAATCGGAGAGCAGCCCACTCCCCCTGCTCTTTGCGATCTGAACACCTGAATCCCACTTGTTGAAAACACTTGCTGATGTTATCTGCCTGCTCCCCCGCAAGTATCCCTGATAAAATCAGCGACCCGCCAGCTGCAGTGCACCTTGCAAGGTCCTCCCGCATCGATATTAGGACGTCGTGGATAATATTCGCCACAACTACCTCATATTCACTTTCGATCTCCTCCAGAGGGGTGATGTCTATTGCCACCTTATCGCTCAGATTGTTATGGGCGACATTGTCCGCAGCCGCCGCTACCGCATCCGGGTCGTTGTCGATACCGACAACTTTATTCGAACCAAAGAGTGCCGCCGCCATGGCAAGAATGCCTGTTCCGGTACCAACATCCAGAACTGTATCAGAAGACGAATCCGCCAGCGCTGCCTGCATCAACTGCATACAGAGGCTGGTTGTTTCATGGTGACCAGTACCAAAAGCCATACCCGGATCCATTTCGATTACAACCTCTCCAGGCCCTGGCTGATAGTCCTGCCAGGTCGGTTTTATAATCAAACCCGGTGTGATTTCGAACGCTGCAAAGTGTTTTTTCCAATTGCTCGCCCAGTCCTCATCTTCCAGCAGCGCTGCCTCGACTTTTGGCTTGTCCACACCAAATATAGTTGCCATCTCAGACCCATACGAGAGCAGCTGCATCACAGTCTCAGCCAATTCTCCCTCTGTTGCGCTCTCTTTTTCAAGAAAGGCATGGAGTGTCTGCTCCAGCAATTTATCTTCAACTCCTGTCTCCACAGCAGCCTCCAGCACACCCACCAGGTAATCCTCCATCACCTCAACCAGTTGCGGTGCACAGGTAAGAGTGATTTTCACAATATTTTTTGAGTCTTTCATTTCAAAGCTCCGGGTAATGTTACCTTCTGTTTATCTCATAACGTACTCTGCACGCTTTGCACTTCTTACCAGTGTTTTCATTCACTGAACAGACCTGTTTTACCAGACATATCGATCCCGGTCCGTAATAGTGCCCAATTGCACCTGCCGGTATCAACTTCACTTGAACACTTGAGTAAAAACCATGGACCCACCCTAAAGAGACCTCCCCAACTACCTCTCACTCTTGTGTTTTTCTCCTCCGGGTATTACTTGTTTTTAACAGCCCGCAAACATCCTGAAAAGAAAAAGAGGTTCAACATTCATGTCAGAAAAAATCTCACACCACCTGGTTTACGGCACCCTCGAAGACTATCTCAATGGCGAGGAGTTGACCGACACTGATGACGAACGCATCAGACAACGGCTCAGTCGTATGATGGTGGAAGAGAAAGGATATGGCAAGAATGAACTGCAGCCCAGACGCTTTATAGAAACTCTTTTTTCCCGATGTTACGTCCGCTCCACAATTGAACTGACACTCCACCTTGCCGGCAGGGATTTCCTGATATTACGCTATGGTCCCGGATCGCTTGTGAGCAGAGAGCGTGCTGCTGTTGCGGCGGCCAGAGTACTCAACCCGGATTACGAAATCCCTCTTGCCGTTGTCACAAATGGCAGAGATGCCGAACTTATTGATACTTCAACTGGCAAGATTCTCGGATATGGGTTACACTCTATTCCTGACCGAAAATCCGCGGAACTCATGCTGGACAATCTTGTCTTCCCCCCTCCCCGTAAAGATAAACGCAGGGAGAGGGAGTTGCGAATTCTCAATGCTTTTGACGTTGAGCGATGCTGCATGTAAAAGCCTCCGTCATCGGCCCCTCCGCACCGACCTGGAACAAATCACTATAAAAGGGAACAGAATGACGACTAATTCAGACACCTGGACGAAATCCAGCTGGAAGAACTACACCGCTCTCCAGCAACCAAACTGGCCAGATCAGCAGGAAGTTGATCGTGTGCTTCAGCATCTTTCAATTTTACCGCCACTGGTTTTTGCCGGCGAAATTCGCACCCTGAAGCAACAACTCGCCAAAGCTGTTACGGGAGACGCATTTGTACTCCAGGGCGGCGACTGCTCTGAGAATTTTTCCAAAGTCACCGCGCCCACCATCAGGGAAACCCTGAAGGTCTTGTTGCAGATGGCTGTAGTTCTCACCTATGCCGGCGGCAAGCCTGTTGTCAAGATCGGCCGTATTGCCGGCCAGTTTGCCAAGCCCCGTTCTGCAGACCTCGAAGCCATTGATGGCGTTGAGCTGCCATCTTACCGCGGTGATATGGTCAACCGTCCCGATTTCACCTCTGAAGCCAGGATACCTGATCCCAACAATATGATGATGGGATACAATATGGCTGCCAGCACCCTCAACCTGCTTCGTGCCTTCACCCGCGGCGGTTTCGGTTCCCTGCAGCGCGTACATGCCTGGAACCAGGAGTTTGTAGCCCAATCCCCGATGGGACGTTCCTACAGCCGCATCGCAAAACAGATCGACCAGGCCATAAAGTTCATGGAAACGATCGGTATCGCCACCGACAACCCACAAATCAACCAGACTCAGCTCTTCACCTCCCACGAGGCGTTGTTGCTCGGTTATGAAGAAGCGTTGACCAGGGTGGATTCAACCACAGGTGACTGGTACAACTGTTCTGCTCACATGCTCTGGATTGGTGAACGAACCCGCCAGCTTGACGGTGCTCATGTGGAGTTCCTGCGGGGAGTTCTGAACCCGATTGGCATCAAACTCGGACCCACCCATGACATAGACAACGTCAAGAGGATGTTTGAGGCCCTCAACCCTGATAATGAGGCTGGCCGTATCACCTTCATCACTCGTTTTGGTGTCAAGAACGTGGAAAAATCTCTGCCACCACTCCTGAGAGAGATGAAGCGTGAAGGCTACAATATCGTCTGGAGTTGTGACCCGATGCACGCCAACACCTACACCGCAGAGAGCGGTCACAAGACTAGAAATTTCAACGACATACTGTCTGAGATCACCTGCTTCTTCGAGACCCACTGGGCAGAGGGAACTGTTCCTGGCGGTGTACACCTTGAGATGACCGGCGAGAACGTCACCGAATGTACCGGTGGTGCCAGAAACATTGTCGACGAGGAACTGCACCAGAATTACCTCACCACCTGCGACCCTCGCCTGAATGCCGAGCAAAGTCTTGAAGTTGCCTTCCAGATCGCGGATATGATTCGCTCCTAAATGCTTTTCGGGATTCCGTTCCCGGTTTCAGCCGTTTTACCAAGGGCTGTAGCTGTTCGATAGCTACAGCCCCCCTTCCCCACCACACCCCATCCCCTTTATATTTCAAAAGATTACATTTCAGTAATCTTCCTTGACCCATTTTTCACATGGCTTAATGTGTCCTCTATAATGAGGTTAGGTAAACCTGGCGGTCATCGCATTCTGTTTCAGGAGTCTCGTATAACGACCACTTGTAACTATTGGGTTTATCCTTCTGAAAATATTTTAAATTCACAGGAGATACGCAATGTCAATACGGGTACGAAGTCTCTCATATCCTATTTTGCTGCTCAGTATGCTGTTTACGATAGGCCTGCTTATGGGGCATGTTACCACCGCAACCAGCGCACCAATAAAAGATAATGGCTTTGTGGAAGTAGTAAAAAGTGCCAAACTATCCGTTGTTCACATAAAAGTTGAAAAGAGTGTGCAGGCCATGACGGATCCCCGGCTCGAAGAAATGTTCAACAACCCGTTTTTTGAACGATTTTTCGGCCCTCAGTTCCGCCAGGGGCCAAATCAGCCTCGCAAACAGAAACAACAGGGACTTGGTTCCGGATTCATTATCAGTAAGGACGGGTATATCCTCACCAATAACCATGTTGTTGCCGATGCAGACAAAATCACAGTTACCATGTCTGATGGTCGCGAGTTTAAGGCAGAGTTGGTCGGTGCAGATCCCCAGTCGGATGTCGCCCTGATACAGATCAAGGATAGCGGCAGTCTCCCCACCCTGCCCCTTGGTGACTCCAGCAAACTCGAGGTCGGTGAGTGGGTCATCGCCATCGGTAACCCTTTCGGTCTTGACCAGACCGTCACCGTCGGCGTAGTCAGTGCCACCGGCCGCTCCAGTGTAGGCATTAACGAATACGAAAACTTTATCCAAACCGATGCAGCTATCAACCCCGGCAACTCCGGTGGCCCGCTCTTGAATATCAATGGCGAGGTGGTTGGCATTAACTCCGCACTCTTTTCCAGAACCGGCGGCTACATGGGTATCGGCTTTGCCATCCCTATTGATATGGTAAAGAATATTCAGGCACAGCTGAAAACCAGCGGTAAGGTCACCAGGGGCTGGCTCGGTGTCGTTATTCAGGATGTGAATGAGAATCTTGCCAAATCATTCGGCCTGGAAAAAGCCGGTGGCATCCTGGTCAGCGAAGTCCAGAAAGACTCTCCGGCTGAGAAAGCGGGAATCAGGCGCGGCGATGTAATTCTCAAACTGAACGGTAACAGGCTTTCAGATACAGCCGATCTGAGAAATAAAGTTGCCCTGCTCAGCCCGAATACCACAGCAAAGCTCAATGTGGTTCGCAACGGAAAGAATCAGCAAATTAACGTCCTCATCGGGGAGCGTCCGACTGACCCCAGGGTTGCCTCATCCAACCAGATCAATAAATCCAACCTTGAAAAGTTTGGACTGGCCTTTCAGGACCTTACTCCCGAACTTGCCGAACGGCTCGGCTACCAGAACGTACAAGGTGTAGTTGTCTCCCAGGTTGAACCCGGCAGCCCTGCCGCCATGGCCGGTCTGCGCCCTGGTATGCTGATTGAAGAGGTCAACAGAAACCTGGTGAGTAACGTTACAGAGCTGAACAAGGAAATAGCCGACTCCGAAGACCCCGAGCGGGTACTGTTGAGGGTTCGCAGTGGTGAAATCAGCCAATACGTCGTTCTCATCGCAGAATAAAAGAAAAGCCCCCATATCCCGGATACCGTACCCTCTCCTTGAAACTCCTCAAACGGTATCCGGGATGATCACTTCCACCCGCGCGGCGCTAACGTTCAGCGCCGCGCCATGGCTATTCTCTCAAAGATCTTCACAATCACTGGTATCTTCTCAAAGTCTTCGCTGGAGATCCTTCTGATAACCACATCCGTAGTGGCACGAACTGTTGCTGTTCTTCTCTTTTCCTTATTGAAATAGGCCATCTCACCAAAAATTGTTCCAGCCGAGAGAGTGGTTATCTCTTCATCGTGTTCATTGAGAGTCACCACTTCACCGCTGTCTATAAAATAGACGCCATCGGGGCTGTCATTAATGGTGATGATGTTTTCCCCCATCTTTCGCCACTCCAGCTTAAAATATTTTTCCCATGCCGTGTCCACCACCAGCGCATGATATAATTCCTGATTCATCGCCTTCAACAACTCTTCTGAGAGGTGAAACAACCTGGCGCCAAGTGATTCCCTGCCCTTTTTACTCAGCCTCATGCCGCTTGTTAAAAAATCGCTATCCGGTGCTGGTGTTTCCCGAATGTATTCAAGAATTCGTTCTGTCGACCTGTCGGTTGATCCACTCATCTGCATGTAGAGGTTCTGAGCCTCAGTCAATAATTCCACTGCTCTGGGAAAATCCGGCGCCAGCCCGGCTGTCGCCTCGCCACAGAAATATCTCATGGCCTCCTCTTTAAGGGCTATGAAATTTCTGAAGAGTCCTCTATCCACTTCTTTCGGGATATTGTGCAGGCCAGGTTTATAGACGGTATATATCTGCAACGGTTCCGCGAAGCTATCCAGCATCACCCTGCCAACACTCACAAATTCTTCCTCGCAGCCGTTATAACCTTGATACCTGAGAGCAACATTCTGATCCATCAACAACGGAGAGCCAAAATAGTCACACAACTCCTCAAGTCGTGCAGCAATAGCAAAGCTTGCCCCGAATTTCACCGACCTGCCATTGAGTTTCGCCTCTATTATCTCCCCAAAGTGAAGACCAACTCTGGTTGGCGGTAACAAACCACTGTCTACAGCATCGGCCAGACGCAGCGCGGTAACGGTTGCCCGTGTGCAGAGGGCCGACTCAAGTTCATCCGCACGTTTTTCATAAATGATCAGTGCCCCATCCCCCGCCAGTGGCTCCACCCTGACCATTTCATCTTCCGCAGCCACAATCTCCTGGATCGTGCGATGGTAATCCACAATAAAATCGCGAATGCCGTTTGGCCGCATATGGGCAGTAAGGTGTGAATAGCCCACCATATCAGTCATAAGAATGACAACTTCCTTTTCTATTCCAGAGCTTTCTTCACTATGGTCGCTTTCAAAAGAACTCAAATCACCCCTCCCCCCGATATGGGTATTTCCGGAAAACGTCTGACTACCTCTTCGGGCAGAACAACAGCTCCATCCGATAGTGACATGATCATATATATATTTTAATTCAGGGAATTACGCGACGTATATTATCTGAAGAATTGTTTTATGCGGGGGATGATGAAATAAAGGATACGGCAGACGGGTACGGGGTGAAGGGCGTGGCTTCTGGCAGGATGAAGCCCCTGCTAAAAGCCACTGTGGTTCTCTGAACAGTTCAGCAATTAGTTGAATATTGCAAGAACAGTGATTGCGGCGATCACTGCAACGAATACTAAGGCGACACGGTAGCAGACACTGGGATCTTCCGGGTGGTGATCATGGTGATTGTCAGACATGTCTCTCTCCTCAAGTAGGTATTTTGTCATCCTGGTTTTGTAATCGAATCGGTCAGTAACAGTGAATATACGCAGCTGTTGCTATTTTTGCAATTACTTCAGGTTCAGGACAAGGTGAGCAGCGCAGCTTACTGCCTGCAGCAGCATAAATTCATGGCTGGTTAAATATGACCTCGAGCAATTCAGACATTGTCGCGACCCCGATAATTTCCAATCCTTCGGGCCGAACGCACCGCTCAGCGTTGCTTTTGGGGATAATGCAGCGCGTAAATCCAAGCCGCTCAGCCTCCTTGACCCTGATATCCACCTGCCCTACGGCCCGCACTTCGCCGGCAAGTCCAACTTCTCCGAACACTACCGTGGATGACGGAATAGAACGCTCCAGCAGACTTGAGGCAAGGGCACAGACCACACCAAGATCCAGCGCCGGTTCATCGATACGGATGCCGCCGGCAATGTTCAAAAAGATGTCATGGCCATACAGATCCATACCACCCTTCTTTTCCAGCACGGCGCAGAGCAGAGACAACCGTTGCTGATCCGTTCCTATGGCTGTTCGCCTGGCGGTACCCAGGTTTGTTGGTGACACCAGCGCCTGAACCTCAACCAGTATAGGTCGTGAACCCTCTACGCTCGGAAGCACCACAGACCCCGGCTCATCCAGGGGCCGCTCAGCAAGAAAGATCTCAGAAGGGTTGGAAACCTGCACCAGCCCCTCCTCCTTCATCTCAAACACCCCGATCTCGTTGGTTGAGCCAAATCTGTTTTTTACAGTCCTGAGAATCCTGAAGGCGTGACTTCTGTCTCCCTCGAAATAGAGTACGGTATCGACCATATGTTCAAGCACTTTCGGCCCTGCTATGGCGCCTTCCTTGGTTACATGACCAACCATAACTACAGGAATGTTCTCTTTTTTCGCCATCTCCAGCAGCTTGTGCGCCGATTCCCGGACCTGGCTTACCGAACCTGGGGCAGAGGTTACCTCTGCACAGCTCAAGGTCTGAATCGAATCAACCGCCAGGAGATCCGGCATCATCTCACAGCTCATGCTGATGATCTTTTCCACAGAATTCTCTGTGGCCAGATATTCGTTGGGGTGGATCGCCTCCAATCGTTTTGCCCGCAGCTTGATCTGCCTGGCGGATTCCTCACCGGAAGCGTAAAGGACCTTTTTCTCCTGTGCGGCAACCTCTGCCAACATGTGCAGCAGCAACGTGGACTTACCGATACCCGGCTCACCGCCAATCAGGGTCACAGAACCCGGAACTATGCCACCCCCCAGGACCCGGTCGAGCTCGGCAATGCCGGTTGTGGCCCGCTCCTCATCCCCATCCGGCGCCAGATGCAGAGGAACCGGTTTATCTGTTGGTGACAGCACTACCTTGCTCTTGGGCTCAGCCTGAATCTGCTCATCCATGCTGTCCCACTCACCGCAATCCAGGCATCTGCCAAGCCATTTACGGCTCAGGTATCCGCACTCCCGGCATACATACACTGCCTTCTGTTTGGTATTTGCTATAATAGTCATGGGCCAAGTCTAAACCAGCATAGAAAAAATGTCATCCTGCCCTTTACATGGTATAAAAAAGTTCTATTTTGAGTACGACTTAGCACTCTATCAATTTTATACTACCCAATCACAACCATCGCCTTTACCGGTGATTACAGGAGGCGTTTTCCGTCATGATGGCAGGCACCCGGCAACCGTTGCCGCTCCCCAGGTGGTACACTATCTCATACTCGCTGTCTTTTATGTTTAGAAAAAAACGGCTTCTTGGCTGGTCTATTCTCCTCTTTCTGGCAACAGTCTCCCTCACCGCCGCCGGCTACACCCTGAGTGTTGAAATTATCGATTCGCTCGCCTCAGGCTTTTTTTCCAGCCCACCCGAAGCTGCAGGCGTGCTTGGGTGGATTAAACACAAGGGCTGGTTGTTTGCTCAATTCCTCTTTGTGCTGATCACCCGGATAGTTTCTTTTTATCTCGCCTTTCTCGTGGCCTACGCTCTTACCTCACCCGGGTATGCCTTTTTGAGTGTCTCCGCAGAAAAACTTCACACCGGTGATAAGTTCGAACCCGATGACGGTCTCAGCTTGCGTAATATCCTGATAGATATTTTTGAGGCATGTAAAATTGCCTTCTTCGGCATACTGGTCACCATGGTCGCCCTGATGGTGAATTTCATTCCCGGTATCGGTCAGGCTGTCGTTTTCCTGCTTTATACCTATTACTCAGCGCTGATGTTCGTTGATTACCCGTCATCAAGAAGAAGGTGGTCCCTCGGGCAAAAGATATTCTGGATACGCGAGCACGGCAGCACCTCCTTCAAGATTGGCGTGTTACCGGCCCTTGTCAGTATGATTCCACTGTTAAACATCTTTCTGATGGCGTGTATTTTTCCGGTGATGACCATATATTCCACCCTGAACTTCAGCTCCATTGAAATGAACAGGAAACGGTAACCTCCCTTCTCCCTTCTTACTGAGGCCTGACTTTGAGCTACGCAATTGAAATAGAAAAAAAATACCTCGTTAAAGATGACAGCTGGCGTGGTCTTGCTGAGGGGATATTGTACAGACAAGGATACCTGAGTTCCGGCCAGGGGCCGACAGTACGGGTCAGGCTTGTTGGAGAGACTGGGTATCTTACGATAAAGGGGAGAAGTTCTGATTTTTCCAGCCACGAGTTCGAATATGAAATCCCACCTGAAGAAGCAAACGCCCTGCTGGAAACTCTTGCTACGTCCTCAATAATTGAGAAGTTTCGTCACAAAATCGACTATGATGGCTTCACCTGGGAGGTCGATGAATTTCTAGGCGAGAATCTTGGCCTGATAATGGCTGAAATTGAACTGGAGGCAGAGGATCAGGACTTTCCCCTACCAGCCTGGATAGGCGAAGAGGTTACCGGCGACGGACGCTACTACAATGCCAGCCTTGCCCGCAACCCCTACACAAACTGGAGTGAGGGCTAGCCCTCATTTCCCATGACCCTATAAATCGATTCTCAAAAGAGCGCCAACACGAATTGCTTGAAGCGGTTAAAAAACAGGCTGTTTTTCGTTTCAAGTCAACAAAGATCACTAGAAATGCTGGCTAGTTATTTTGCCATATCTGCGGCATAAAGTTGCGGCTACACAAGTTCTGAAAGAATAGCATTTGATAAAAGCCTGCCTTTTTCGCTCACTCTCAGATGTGTATCAGAGCTCTCCATAAAACCCGCATCCAGGAGCTTTTTCAGGGTGGTCCCGTAGTAAGAAAACGGATCCATGCCAAAACGAGCCTGTAGTTGCTCTAATTTCACGCCTTCGGTCAAACGAAGGCCCATTATCACAGTCTCCTTGAAAGCATCATCCTGGGCCAGATGCTCCCGTTCTATGACCGTTTTATTCCCGGCCATGATCCGTGCCATGTACTCAACCGGATCATCAACTCTGCGCTCCCTTACACCACCCAGATAACTCACCGCCCCTGCACCGGCTGCCAGGTACTCTTCGTTGTGCCAATAGGCCAGGTTGTGTCTGCAGCGAAAACCAGGTTTGGCATAATTGGATATTTCATACCAGTCATACCCGGCCGACCCGGTACGACTCAGGTTCACCTCATCCATGGCAATGATGGTCTCCTCTGAAGGCAGATCCAGCATTCCCCTCTCGGCAAGACCGGCAAAGGCCGTACCATCTTCAATGGTCAGCTGATACATGGAAATATGTTCCGGGTCCAGGGCTATCGCCTTTTCAAGATTCCGGCACCAACTCTCCACCGTCTGATTCGGCAAGCCGTACATCAGGTCCAGGCTGATATTTTCAAAACCCGCTGCCCTGAGATCTGTAATGGCGGAAACCGCCTCACTCGAAGTATGACATCTGCCAAGCGCCTTGAGATCTTCAGCCAGAAAAGACTGCACACCGACAGAAACCCTTGAAAAGCCGGCTTTCTTCAAATCGTCGAGTTGAATTCTCTCTATTGTTCCAGGGTTTGCCTCAATGGAAACCTCTGCATCTCTTTCCACACCGAAGCTGTCTACACAGCAGTTCAACAGCCGAATCAGCTGCCTGCTCGACAACATCGTGGGAGTGCCACCACCAAAAAAGAGTGTTGTAAGTGGTCCCCCGCTATATTGCTTTGCTGTTTCTGTCAGCTCCCTGTGCACCGCCTCCACGTAGCTGGCGTGCACAGATTCCAGGCCGGGCCATGAAGAGAAGGAGCAATAACCACACTTGGACTGACAAAAGGGAATATGGATATAGAGAGAACTCATGCAAAAGAACCGGAAATTGAATATTTTTCAGGTATCGACGACCGCGGTGCTCTGATCAAACTCCACCTGTGCCAGTAACAAATTCAGACTAACGTCTACTCAGGGTTTCCCTGAGTTTGAGACACTCACGGGAGATCGTGTCTATCATGCCATTGTCAGCAAAACTATAGACACCATCACCAACTATGAAATGATCGAGGAGTTGAATTTGCAGATATGAACAGATCAGGTAGAGATTTTTGGTCAGGCTGATGTCCTGTGGTGATGGTCGAAGAGCACCCGAAGGATGGTTGTGGGCGATAATAATAGCTGCCGCATGTCTGGTCAATGCGCCCTGCACCAACTCCCGGGGATAGACGGTGTTCACGTTTATAGTGCCTTCAGCGACAACTTCAGAAGATAGAATGGCGTGGGATGAGTCCAGGTAGATAACTGAGAGAATTTCCCGCTTCAGCCCTCTCATCGAGTGCTCCAGGTATTGCTGGACCTCAGCTGAAGAATGCAGATAGCGTTTCCCCTCGATACGTTGCTGCAGGTAACGGGATGCTACTGCCTGAATAAAACTGATCGCGAAGCTGTTTTTCGGGCCGACACCAGGTACCTCCTGCAACTGAATGGCTGGTGCCTCCAGGACTTTCGCCAGGGTGCCGAATCTCGCAAGCAGCTCCCTGGCCGATTCTTTGCAGTCTTTTCTTGGTGTGCCGAAAGAGAGCAGCAGCTCAAGGATTTCCGTATCAGTAAACCCATCGAGACCACGCGACAGATATCTGTCGCGCAGGCGGCCCCTGTGCCCTGCTCCTTTCTGCTGCCATTCACCCTTATCCACGGTTGTCTCAGACGATTAGCCGTTCAAGGCCTTGTTAAACAGCTCATTGGCCATCTTCGGATTCGCCTTGCCCTTGGTTTTCTGCATCAACTGCCCGACAAAATAGCCCATAAGCTTGGTTTTTCCGTTTCTGTAGTCTTCAGCCTGAGCTGGATTGGCGGCAACGATCTCCTCGACTATGGCCATGAGCTCTCCTTCGTCAGAGACCTGAACCAGGTTTTTCTCCTTGACGATCACCTCGGCGTCCTTGCCACTGTCCATCATATCCAGGAAGACGGTTTTGGCGATTTTGCCGCTGATGGTTCCCTTGTCGATCATGGCGATCAGATCACCGAGCTGGGCAGGAGTGACCTTACAACCTTCAATGGATTCCCCTTTTAATTCCCGCAGGAGCTCCGTCATGATCCAGTTTGCAACCTTTTTAGGGGTAGCCCCGGACTTCAGCGATGCTTCAAAATAATCGGCTAATTCACGCTCCGAGGTGAGAATAGTAGCATCATCCGCCGGCAAACCATAGTCTCCCAGGAAACGCTCTCTACGCTCTTGGGGAAGCTCCGGCAAAGTCTTTCTGATCTCTTCAATCCACTCTTCGTCTATCTCCACGGGGATGAGGTCGGGGCAGGGAAAATACCTGTAGTCGTGGGCATCTTCCTTGCCGCGCATGGACTCGGTGCGATTCTTGTCCGGATTCCAGAGTAACGTCTCCTGAATGACCTTCTCACCGTCAAGCAACAGGTCGCGCTGACGACGAACCTCATACTCCAGGGCCGTCTGCACGTTTCTGAAAGAGTTCATATTCTTCAGCTCAGTCCTGGTTCCGAGTTCCTCCTGGCCAACCGGACGAAGTGAGATATTGGCGTCACACCTGAAACTGCCCTCCTGCATGTTGCCGTCGCAGATATCGAGATAGCGCAGGATGGCATGAATCTTCTTCAGATATGCGTACGCTTCCTCGGGCGAACGCAGATCCGGCTCTGAAACAATCTCTAAAAGAGGTGTACCTGTTCTGTTCAGATCCACGTACGAGTATGGCTCAACCTCATCATGAATGAGTTTGCCCGCGTCCTCCTCCATGTGCATCCTGGTGATACCAATGGTCTTTGTCTTGCCGTCAACCTCGATCTCAACAGCGCCGTGCTCAACTATGGGCAGGTCAAACTGCGAGGTCTGATACCCTTTCGGCAGATCGGGGTAAAAATAGTTCTTTCTGGCAAACTGGTTATAGCGCCTGATGGTAGAGTCTGTTGCCAGACCCATCTTTATTGAATATTCCACCACTTTTTTATTCAACACGGGCAGAGAGCCCGGCATGCCGAGGCAGACCGGGCAGGTATTGGTGTTTGGTGGAGAGCCGAACTGTGTGGAACAACCACAGAATATCTTCGATTCAGTTTTGAGCTGCGCGTGTATTTCCAGACCTATAACTGTTTCAAATTCCATTGGTGTCAATCTCTAAATCAAAAAGGTTTGCTCACGCCCCGGTGCTTTCAGACGGGCCATGAATCCATTGTCGAATTTTGTCCAACTCGTCACGCCATCCTTCAGAGGTGCGTGTTTCGAGAAAAATACGTAATAATTCGTTAACTATACGAACAAGCTCTTCAAAAAGAAAGATTCTCTCCAGAATCATGCCTTCAGCTTCTTCCGGGTTATTCGAATCATCCTGCTCTGTACCGGCGGTCTTGGGAAGCTTGACATTCCTGAACTCCATGAGTGCGCCGGAGAGAGTGAAATTATACTCATAATCTCCCTGGACAAGCTGAATACGAGCCTGCTCCAGCTTTTTTCCCATTAAAAGACCTGTTCTTGCTTCCTGCAGTTCACTCTGCAGTCCTGAGCAAATACACTTCTCGTTGGTCTCTCCTTCACCATATTCAAGCAGCATGTGTTTTTCGAACACCACAATGATGTCACCAACACCGGGTAACTCGACGCTGCCGCCGCGCTGCTCGCTTTTAAACCAGAGCCAGGTGAGGAACTCCTGCCCAACAAAACGCTTTTCAGCAATTAAATCTACTAAATCCATGATATGCCTTTGAAAGGATTGTCTATTATTGGGGAATTTCCTACACTAATACTTCTGGATTGATCATCGCAAGGCGAGCTGCCTGTTCTTCATTCAGAAGGGTTTCACCAACAACATAAGGAATCTGTTGACGAAGCATCAGGTTGAAACTCTCCTGGAAAAAATCTTCCAATACCGTGTGGGCCTTCTTGTTGGTAGTAAAAAAGGTGAGGGTTGAATCTGAAAGGCTCCAGCATAATTCATACGTTGTTGGCACCGGAATAGCTTTCCTCATCAACTCAGTACGTACCCTTTCCTTGATCTCTACCTTGAGGGAACGACCGAGTTTTGGCACCTGTTTCTCCTGCTTGACCCGCTCCTCTTCCTTTGCCACAAATTTCTTGAGAATAGCAGGAGATACTTTACGCTCATCGACTCTCAAGGTGAGGGTTATGTAATCACCTGCCGCATAGGAGGCATACTTGAACTGAGAATCAAACATATTGAGAACTGAAACCCAGCCTATCGAGTACTCATCGAAAGTATCATCTATATCTCTGAAGGAGAAGGCAATCACCCGATCTGCAATAAAATCCAATGCATTTTCTGGTAGCTCACCTTCAACACTGAAGCGAACAAAGCTGGCTGAACCGCTTAAAAATCCCATTATTTTACCTTGAACGGTCCCTGAACTTCTGTCCCCCGATGCCGGACCGTATGACCTGGGGAACATGAGGCATGAAAAACGGAAATAATACTCTAAAAAGTTTTTTTTAGCTTTAACCTATAGCGTATCATTCAGGCTCTTGTCTATTTTCCCTTGAAATGTACCATTCTTATATTTTTTCTGCTTCACCTTAAACCTTGGTAGATCCGATGCTTTTGCCTTGACCTGCATTTTTGCCGATGATAAAAATCAAAGATAGATTACTTTTTCTGTTGACAGATACCCCGGTGTTTTGTAAATAACGGGGCCTCAGCGGGTCGTTAACTCAGTTGGTAGAGTATCTGACTTTTAATCAGAGAGTCGTAGGTTCAAGTCCTACACGACCCACCAAGTAAGTCCTGTCCCCATCGTCTAGTCAGGTCCAGGACACCGGCCTTTCACGCCGGCAACAGGGGTTCGAATCCCCTTGGGGACGCCACATATATAAAGGGCGATTGATTCCTGAGAATCAATCGCCTTTTTCTATGCACTTGGAAAGCCGGCACCTTGGTTGACATATGCACAGAAAGTCTGCTCAGCGATTGTGTAGACACCCTTTACAGATTCCAACTTTGACAAGTTGTATTGTGTAAAGTTAGTATGATCATATAGTACATGTATTACGTAAACATATTGATGTGGGTCGTTAACTCAGTTGGTAGAGTATCTGACTTTTAATCAGAGAGTCGTAGGTTCAAGTCCTACACGACCCACCATCTTTATTTTGTCCTCATCGTCTAGTCAGGTCTAGGACACCGGCCTTTCACGCCGGCAACAGGGGTTCGAATCCCCTTGGGGACGCCATACAAAAAAGGGCGATTGGTTATTACAACCAATCGCCCTTTTCTTTTCTGATCGATACAACCGCTTACTTCTTTTGATAGCTGTTTCCGCTTATACTCCGCCGGGCACGTAAAGAGAAATCAAACCAGGACGCAAATTGATTTTTCCAGAAGGTACTGATGAGGGTACTGATCGTAGTTTCCCGCTGCCCTGTGAATACAGACCGGTCTGCCAGCCGAATAAAGATCCATCAAGCTACCAATGAAATGTACAATTGCAGTGTGGAGTTTCAAGGGTAATCAGGGACTTTTTTAGCTTTACTGTCTCCCCTGCCCCAGGCCTAATGCCTTTTTTGTTAAGCAGAATGTCAGGGGGAAACTGAATGTAACACACTATCTATATGCCTAATATCAATCTGCAAAATATGTTTCTTTTCCACTTCTCCACGACAAAGCGTCGACTTTCCATAATCTTGCGCTAAAGCTAATGATAATTAGCTTTCTGTAATACTTTCTAAAAGTATAATTTTTGCATTTTATTATTTATACTTCTAATCATCCTACTCTCAACTAAAACAACCTTTTTCATACCACCCTATTATAGAGCTGTTTTTCTCCCCTCTAATTTTTTCTCATAGAGAAAAACATATTAGGGAAACGCCACCTTTCATCTATTATTCAATTGTCATTCATTTTCCACTACTGCAGCCAAAGATGTTTTGCAGGAAGTATATTTATAAAGAAACCTCCTGGCACTGCATTGTACGTCTCACAATTGGTCCTTCTTGATCCATTGCTCATCATCCGCATAATATTCCCCCTGGCTACTCGTCTCCTGAACTTTTGACCATATTAGAATCAGCAATTAAAGATCTCGTATATATAGCTGATTACTGAAGCGTGAGGAGAAAGGTTATAGGAGTACCAACTTAAAGCTCATCAGGCGTTCCCATCCCCTATGTGAGGTTTGATTGCAGCAAGAGTCATTGCCCAACCTGCTCCCTTCTTTTCGTCACCTGATCAGAATGAATATGAATGGTTACTACACTCCGCCCTGGCTCATCAGGTTAAATTTGATGCCTATCTGAATTGCAATAAAAGGAGCCTTGTACGACTGTAGTTCTCAATAGATATTTATTTAACACAACTTCCTGTAAGTTCTATATCACCTGCTCACTCCCCTCACCCCCTGCTTCAAGAATTTTGTAGAATAATAGCTGATCACCACTAAAGCTGAGTTTCAAGGAGTGTGGCGTGAGGAAAAGGTGTTAAGAGTGACAGCTTAAAGCTAAAAAGCATTTCTCTACAAACCGATTTGCAGAATTATTCCGGGGATTGTCCACATGCCAACAAATCACGTCTGACACCCCACGTCCATCACTTCACATTTCCCTACGGAATATTGGTGGTAATGAGTAAATAATATGGATCACACAGTAGATTATTAATTATACTCCTGCACAATTCTGCCAACACACCTCAGCCACACTCCAATTGATCTCACTACGAACTATTAGAATCAGAGAGTATTCGACCCGGATAACAATCTTTCTAAAATTACTACAGACTGTTTCCTGAAAAAATGCTGTATGTGTCTGTCTTCTTTGGATATCCCTAACACACCCACCTCATCAGCTACTGTACTTGCTAACTGGAGCAAAACAGCCCCCCGATGCTCAGCAGGAATTGCCCAGGTGTGAGGTGGCGATAGAATTAAACGGCATAGAGTGAGAAATGATGTTCGTTCAAGAAAAAATTGAAACGAATAGGAATTTACCAAAATTGACAATGATCAAAAAAAAAGGGATGTGGCAATAAGCCCACCCCCCTAAACATCTAGCATAAATATTTTCGACTGGTATACAAGATAACTTCTACACTATTGAAGTACCCATTGTCCGTTATAGTCTCTACATGCTGTGGTATATGTTGTTTCACGCCTGCCCTCGATCACGGCCTCTACTTCCGCCCTTCTACAAGGCCCTGAAGTGCTGGTAGTTGCGGGCTGGGGAGTAACGCTATACACATTACGGCTGTCTGGATTTTGCCATGTAATGGTCTGTCCTGACACTCCCGTCTCATATACATTATTTAAACGTTGGCGGTCATATTTATCCATTTCATTGCCAATCATGTATCCCGCCAAAGTACCAACCAAGGCACCAATGAGAGTTGCTTCAGTACTTCTTCCTATGGCCTGACCAGCAAGTGCTCCACCTGCTGCTCCAACTGCTGCTCCTGTCTGCGCTTTATTTTGGGGAGCACACGAAACCACCATTGTCACCAAGACAACAGCCAGTACCGCCCTCAAAGATGTTTTCATACTCCACCTCCAGCTGGTTCTTTTTATCTTATTTATTCTATCATTCACTTAATTAATGGTAGGCACTATCCAACTCTAATGTCAATGATAAGCCTTAACGGGACACACCTTCAGGGCTGAAACCATAAAATGGTGATTACGTAAACAGTTCAAAACAATCTCAAAAACAATGTATTTTAATGCAATTACAGGTACTTTGTTGCTTATTATTTTGCCCACAAAAGATTAGCTCGTCATCGTCTAAACAATAGAAATAGATTTCCAAGGAATTTCATTGGATTAAAATGAAGGTGTCACACTTTCTTTCACTTGACACGTATTTCATCGAGGCAATAAATAGATAGAAGAAATGTTTCACGTGAAACATTTCTTCTATCTAAAAAGTCACACTTCTATTGTTTCAATTTTTTCGCTTTGCCACGGGTAATCTGCATAGTTGATTTTTCGTGAAAAAACATTCCAGTGATTGGAGGTATCATCATCATTTCTTGGATTTTCATCCTGCAAAAAGTGAAGTCCCTGGGAAGTGGTTCTTGCCTTAGCCGCTTCTATTATGAGTTGAGACACAATAGCTATATTCCTTAGCTCGATCATTTCAGCGCTGACCTTATACTCTTTGTACAGCGTTTCAATTTCACGAGCTATCTCAACGACTCTTTTGCTTGCCAGATCAAGACGTCGTGAGTTACGCACTATCCCAACATAGTTCCACATCACTCTTCGAAGAATATCCCAGTTATTATTAATGAGTATAGCTTCATCCAACAACTTACCCCTATTATCCATCCACTGAGGGCGATCTAGAGGCGTACTGTCTGAATGGTTGAGTTCAAGACTGTCGCAGTAATCGGCAGCTCTTTTGGCAAAAACAACAGCTTCCAGCAGTGAGTTACTTGCCAATCTGTTAGCACCATGAAGACCTGTACATGCCGTTTCTCCTAAGGCGAGGAGGTTGCTAATCGATGTACAGCCACTCGTGTCTGTCAATACCCCACCACAAAGATAATGTGCTGCCGGAACCACTGGTATTGGCATTCTAGTAACATCTATACCTAACTCTTTACATTTCCCATATATCGTAGGGAACCTATTTTTAATAAACTCTGGATCTTTATGAGTTATGTCTAAATATACACAATCATCACCACTCTTTTTCATTTCAGAGTCTATAGCTCTGGCGACAGTATCCCTTGTGGCCAATTCCATACGCTTTGGGTCATATTTGGCCATGAATCTTTCGCCTTTGCTGTTGACGAGAAAAGCCCCCTCCCCTCGAACCGCTTCCGAAATAAGAAAGTTTTTTGTCTGATGGTGGTAAAGACAAGTTGGATGAAACTGGATAAACTCCATGTTAGCAATTTTCGCCCCTGCCCTAAAAGCCATAGCAACTCCGTCTCCTGTTGCTATATCAGGGTTGGTGGTATAGAGATAAACTTTTCCCACACCACCGGTGCAAAGAACAGTAATTTTTGCTCTGAATTCCTTAACCTCTCCTTCTGTTAAGACAAAGGCTCCAATACATTTTTTCTTTGTTTCTCTCCCATGGGTAATAAGATCGATACATTGACAGTTTTCTAATATCTCTATATTGGAATGGCGTTTTGCTTCCGCCAGTAAAGCCCTTTCAATCTCTCTTCCTGTCAGGTCATAAGCGTGCGCTACCCTTCTTCTAGAATGGCCACCTTCTTTCCCGAGATCTAGGTCTCGCTTCTCGCCTTCCTTTTTGACGAAACCAACACCAATCTCAATAAGTTCTTGAATTCGTTCGGGGCCCTCTTCGACAACTATTCGAACCACCTCTCTATCACACAAGCCATCGCCAGAAACGAGAGTATCTTGGATATGAAGCTCAAAACTATCGTCTTCTGACAGCACCGCTGCAATACCACCCTGGGCAAGGTTGGTGGCACAAGCAATCTCTTCTTTCTTGGTGATTAATTTAACGGACCCTTTTTTTGCAGCTCTAAGAGCGAAGGAAAGTCCGGCTATACCTGTCCCTATAATCAAATAGTCACTATCCATATCAGCCTCATGCAATGTTTCACGTGAAATAATTCGTTAATTAGTTTTTTTAAGAACAGCTTTTGATTGTAAATTTACAGCGGTTTTTACCAAAAATCATAAAAAATGGCAGAAGATTAGCTCAATATGTGGAAAAACATTGTTCAACAATGGAATTTCGTTTAGATATTCTAATTATATTCCTATTTATTCTATCTGGGGGGTTGAATGTCGATGCCAACATCGTGTAAAACAATTGCTGTTGCCAATCAAAAAGGTGGAGTAGGAAAGACAACTTCTTCAATCAATCTTGCCGCTGCCCTGGCAAAAAAACGAAAAAAAGTTTTACTTATTGATTCAGATCCACAGGGCAATGCGTCAAGTGGTGTTGGAGTTGATTCCCGCTCTCTCAAGGCAAATCTTTACGGTGCATTTGTTGGAAGTTGCAGTATTGCTGATGCCGTAACAAAAACCAGTATTAAGAATTTAGATCTCGTTCCGGCTAATATCGATTTGGTAGCAGCAGAGATCGAATTAGTTGGAAGAGAGTCGAGAGAACAGGCATTAAAGTCAATTCTCAAATCGGTGAAGGACAATTACGATTATATCCTTATAGATTGTCCGCCATCGTTAGGTCTCTTGACCGTTAACGCACTCACTGCTTCGGACTCGGTGCTTATACCCATGCAGTGCGAGTATTTCGCTATGGAAGGGCTAGCTCAACTCGTAAATACAATACGTTCTGTTAAAAAGACTTTCAACAGTTCTTTGTACATCGAAGGATTATTGCTCACCATGTATGATACCCGCAATAAACTCACACACCAGGTTGCAGATGAGATTCAGCGTCATTTCGCAGAGCAGCTCTTCAAAACTGTTATACCAAGAAATGTTCGGCTAAGTGAGTGTCCAAGTCATGGTCAATCGGTTATCCAGTACGATATTCGGTCGAAAGGCGCAAAAGCGTATATTCAACTTGGAAAAGAATTTTTACAAAATCAGAGGTAGCATATAGTGGCGAAAACAACTGGATTAGGACAAGGGGTGGGACTTCTATTTGGCAACGATGAAGAAGAGAAGTACTTCGAGTGTGACATTGACAGAATTGCTCCAAACAAATTCCAGCCACGTGTCCACTTTGACGAAGACAATCTCAAAGAATTATCTGATTCTATCCGTGAGAATGGAGTCATCCAGCCTCTCATCGTTACCGTCTCTTCAAATGAAGATGGTTATGAGTTAGTAGCTGGGGAGCGCAGGCTTCGTGCATCTAAACTCGCTGGTCTGGATAAAGTACCAGTTGTTGTTATGGATGTTGAGGCCGAAGATACCCTGCTTGAACTCGCTCTCATAGAAAATATTCAGAGAACCGACCTTAACCCGATTGAGGAAGCAGAGGCATATAACAAACTTATTCAAAAGTTTGGTTATACACAGGAAGAAACAGCAAAACGGGTTGGTAAAAAAAGATCAACTATATCCAACATGCTGAGATTACTAAACCTTCCTGATTTTATAAAGCAGGACCTGGTTCAGGGTACCCTCTCAGAGGGTCACGCACGTGCACTTCTCCGTCTTTCAGATGATCTTGGTGCCATGAAGGACGTTCGTGATCAGATCATTAAAAAGGCCCTTTCTGTTCGTCAGACAGAAAAAGCTGTCAGGAAACTCACCGCCATCAGTAAACCGTCCCAATCATCACCGCAGAATAAGGATGCGAATGAGCTTCCAGTGACATACTGCAAATCCCTGGTTAATCAACTCACGAACAGGCTCTCATCTAAAGTTGCTATCAATCAGGCCGGCAGCAGAGGGAAAATCGAAATAGAGTATTACTCTCCAGACGACCTGGAGCGACTAATTTCTGTTATCATGAACGAAATCCAGGAATAGTTCTGATTTTACTACGTCTCTGCAAAGCTTTAGCTTGACGTCAGTGCATATTTCCTAGTATTTCTGAAAGCTCTGTAATATTGATAATCTGACAACGTTTCAATTCATAGCCCGGCTCTTTATTACATTTAGAGTCGGGCTAATCATACATCTCCTAAACGAAATATGATTATAAGAGCTTTTTTCTTCACACTTTTCTTTTTCCTTATTGCACAACCCTCATTTTCAGAAACCCTCAGCGTTAAGGGTGACAATGTTAACCTTCGTTCGGGCCCGGGGGTAGGTTTTGATATAAAATGGGCATATGGCAATGGATTTCCACTGCGCGTTGTTGAGAGAAAAGGTGAGTGGATAAAGGTCAGAGATTTTGAGAAGGATACCGGGTGGATACACACCTCACTTCTTTCCGGTGATTCTTTTGTGATCGTTAAATCACACAAAGGGACAGACAAAAAAATCAATATCCGTAGCGGCCCATCCACGAGATACGATATTGTTGGTAAAGCATTTTACGGAGTGGTTTTCCGTAAGCTCGACAGCAAGTCAGGATGGATCAAAGTACGCCATGAGAGCGGACTGGAGGGATGGATTAAAGAAACGTTAATGTGGCAAAGGTAGCCGGGAACCTTTTTTCCAAAAAAAAGCCGATAGCTTCATCTAATATGATGGAACTATCGGCTTTTTTTTTTCACAAATTGCATGTATGTCTAAAATGAGACTCATAACTGGCATGGTACAAACCACCAAGGACAACCAGCCATTACCCACAGCGGTTTTGGTCTTACCCTTTAGTTCTTTAAACTAGATTATGAGTAGCTATAAAATAAAAAAGCCTGATATCTGCAAAAGAGATATCAGGCTTTTATTATCTGGCGGAGAGAGAGGGATTCGAACCCTCGGTGGAGTGTTACCCCCACACTCGCTTAGCAGGCGAGCACCATCGGCCAACTCGGTCATCTCTCCAAGAATATTTAAATGGCGGAGGGAGTAGGATTCGAACCCACGGTACTTTCGTACAACGGTTTTCAAGACCGCCGCCTTAAACCACTCGGCCATCCCTCCATGCGGGTTATCTTGTACCATTAGCGGTGGCTAATGTCAACAATCTGTATGCACTGTAAAGAAAAGTATTTAAAAAATAGTCACATTTTTGTAATATCCTTTCTACAAACCTTCCAATTTAGGGAATTCCTTGTGGGCCACAGTATATCCCACTGCTAAAATCAATACTATACAAAACAATGCCTGACGAAAGTTTGATAATAGAAAAGCAGCTTCAGGACCTCACCTGTCTTTATGAAATCACAAAGCAGCTGGCTTCATCAATGGATTTGAGCGATTGTCTCGAAAAAACGATGACCCTGCTTTCTGACATGAAAGAGATGGAGAATGGTACAGTCACCATCATTAACCCCCTCACTGGCAAACTTGAGATTGAAGTTGCCCATGGCATCACCGCAGAGGGGAGAAAGCGAGGTAAATATAAAATTGGTGAAGGTATTACTGGCAGGGTTGTTGCCACCGGAGAACCAATAATAGTCCCCCATATTGCTGAAGAGCCTCTGTTCCTTAACAGAACCCGCTCCAGAGGCGATATCAAAGACCAGAACCGGTCATTTCTCTGCGTTCCTGTCAAGGATGGCAACCAGGTTATCGGTGCCCTGAGTATCGATCGGATTTACCAGAAAGGACTCTCTGAACAGGCCAATACTGATCTTCAGTTTTTAACTGTATTAAGCGGCCTGATTGCCCAAACCTCCATTCGTATCCAGACCGTCAACAGGGAAAAGGAAGAACTCCATACAGAGAACCTCAAACTCAAGCGGGAACTGTCACAGAAGAACAAGATTAATGACATCATAGGCAACTCCAGCAAAATGCAGGATGTCTATGAAATGGTTCACAGGGTTGTTGATTCCAACGCCACAGTTCTACTTAGAGGTGAATCCGGGACAGGAAAAACCCTGGTAGCAAAGGCCCTTCATTACAACGGCAAGCGATCTGAAAAACCATTTGTGGTTGTGAATTGCTCCGCTCTTCCCGAAACTTTACTTGAAAGTGAACTCTTCGGTCATGAGAAAGGCGCCTTTACTGGTGCTAACGAGAGAAAGATAGGCAGGTTTGAACAGGCGGAAGGTGGTACGCTGTTTCTGGATGAGATTGGCGAAATAAGCAATTCTGTCCAGGTTAAACTGCTACATGTAGTTCAGGAGCGGAATTTCCAGAGACTTGGTTCAGCCCAATCCATAGATTGCGATGTTCGCCTTGTTGCTGCTACCAATCGCGATCTTGAAAAGGCAGTGCAGGAAGGAACGTTCAGGGAAGACCTCTACTATCGATTGAATGTTTTCCCTGTATACATGCCGCCACTTCGTGAGAGAAGAACTGATGTCCTTCTTCTGGCCGAATTTTTCCTCGATAAATTTTCCAAGGAAAACAATAAAAGAATTAGAAGAATATCAACCTCTGCGATTGATATGCTCATTCAGT
The DNA here is from genome assembly GCF_005116675.2 of Desulfosediminicola ganghwensis. Classification (NCBI taxonomy): domain Bacteria; kingdom Pseudomonadati; phylum Thermodesulfobacteriota; class Desulfobulbia; order Desulfobulbales; family Desulfocapsaceae; genus Desulfosediminicola; species Desulfosediminicola ganghwensis. The sequence goes on along the minus strand of NZ_CP050699.1, from coordinate 718,413 downwards.
ATCACTGGCCGGGAAATGTGCGTGAACTCCAGAATTGTATTGAGCGCGCAGTTCTGATTTGTGACGAGGATACCATCAAGGGGATACATCTCCCCCCTACTCTGCAGACATCCGAACCACGAGGAGACGATAACCCTCTTTCTCTTACAGCTTCTGTTGAAAACTTCGAAAAAGAGCTTATCATAGACGGGTTAAAGAAGAACAATGGTAATCAAACCAAGACTTCAAAGTATCTTGATACAAGTCTTCGGATCATAAATTATAAGATTCATCAATATAATATAGACCCTAAAAAGTACAAAATCTAATCTGTGAAGCTCTTATTGCATACATGTTGCGGGCCGTGCTCAATCCATCCTATCAGTGAACTCAAGGATGAATTTGATATCTCCGCATTTTTCTTCAACCCTAATATCCATCCCTACAAAGAGTTTAAGAAAAGAAGAAATGCACTTCGTGAGTTTTGTGAGCACAACAGAATTCCCATTCTTGACCTGGGCGATTACGGGCTCCAGGAGTTTCTGCGCAAGGTAGTTTTCAAAGAATCACAACGGTGTGCAGTATGTTACCTCTGGAGGATGGAAGAAACCGCGGCACGTGCTGCCAAAGAGGGTTTCGATGCTTTTTCCACAACTCTCCTGTACAGTCGCTATCAAAATCATGAAAAACTCAAGGAATGTGGTTTTTCTTTGGCAAAACAATATAATATAGATTTCATTTATCGTGATTTCCGCAACGGCTGGCAGCATGGCATAGATAAATCGATTGAACTGGGAATGTATCGACAACCTTATTGTGGATGTATTTACAGCGAGCAGGAAAGATACGACAAGCGTCTGCGTAAGAAAAAATAACCCTACTCCCCTCTTATTATTTCAAAGGATCAATAGAAATGGTTTCCATGATCGTTCTGGCTACCCGTAATGCCAACAAAGTTAGGGAGTTTCGTGAAATTCTCAAAGATTTCCAGGTAGAATTGAAATCACTCGATGATTTTGGTCCTATTCCGGAAGCGATCGAGGATGGCGAAACTTTTGATGATAACGCCTATAAAAAAGCTCTTCACACAGCGAAAATATTAGGAATTCCGGCTATTGCAGACGATTCAGGCCTGGTAGTTGACGCGCTTGACGGTGCACCTGGAGTATATTCGGCACGATACGCTGGTGAGAACGCCACTGATGATGACAATTGTTCGAAATTATTGCAGGAAATGAAGGGCAAAGAGAATAGAACTGCTCATTTTAAATGTGTTCTCTCAATAGCAGTTCCATCCGGTCCAGCCTTAACATACGAAGGTTCATGCACCGGAACGCTGCTTGAAGAGAAACGAGGTGAAAATGGATTCGGATATGATCCACTTTTCTATTTCGAAGAGTTCGGCAAGACCTTCGCCGAGCTTGATATGCCAAGAAAGAACAGCGTAAGCCATAGAGGAAAAGCTCTAAACGAATTTAAAGCTGAGATCCCTAAGGTTCTCAAGTGGTTAGAACAACGCCTCTTAGAAGAAAAGCCACCGAAACCTGATCATGATGAATTTAAAGATAACGACTGGTCCAACACGTAAGCAACAGTTACTTTAGTCATATCTACATAAAAAAAGGGGGTTGATGTCATTCCATCAACTCCCTTTTTTATTCAACTTTCAGTTCTCTGCTCAAAAGATCACGCACTGCATCAGAACAATTTTTCTGTTCATAGAGTATCGCGTAGACCTGTTCAAGAATAGGCATCTCAATACCAAGGCGCCTGGCGAGATGGTAACATGATTTGGTAGTCTTGACCCCTTCAGCCACCATATTCATTTCATTGACAATATCATCGAGCTTTCTGCCCTGGCCAAGCTTCAGGCCAACAGACCTGTTTCTACTGAGGTCCCCGGTGCAGGTCAGTACCAGATCACCGAGGCCGCTCAAACCTGAAAAAGTAGCCGCTTCAGCTTTCATTGCCACGCCAAGCCTGGTTATCTCGGCAAGACCCCGGGTTATGAGGGCTGCCCTGGTATTCAAGCCATACCCTAAGCCGTCGCAAATTCCGGCTGCTACGGCTACGATGTTCTTGAGCGCAGCACTTATCTCCAGACCAATAACATCAGTGCTGGCATAAACACGAAAACTTTCAGTTACAAAAAGTTGCTGGAGCATCTTCGCGGTACCTATACTCTTGCAACCAATTGTTATGGCTGTCGGCATATTTGCAGCGACTTCTTTGGCAAATGACGGCCCTGACAACACAGCTGTTTCTATATTCTTATCAGCAAAGGATTTATGAACATCATCCATGACCTGAGTCATGGTCATAAGAGTGCTGTTTTCTATCCCTTTAACCGCTGAAACAACACATGTCCCTTGTTGTAATAACGGTACAACATGCTCATATACGGCACGGAAACCATGTGATGGAACAACCATCACGACTACTTTGCAGTCTTCAAGACAACTCTCTAAGTCATCAACGGCTTGTAGTGTTTCCGGTAGAGGAAAACCCGGTAAATACTTTTTATTCTCTCTCTCCTTCTGAATATCAAGTATATGCTCAGGATTGTGCCCCCAGAGCCTCACTGTATGTCCTTTTGAGGAGAGTACCATGGCAAGGGCCGTTCCCCACGACCCTGCCCCAATAACTGCAACTGGCTTACTCTTCATCACCTTCCAACTCATCTTCTTCGGTTGAGTCTTCCTTGGCAACAGAATCCATGCCGACAACCTTCTCATCCTGTTCGAGATTGATGAGACGGACTCCCTGAGTAGAACGACCTATTACCCTCACCGTGGAAAGATCCATTCTTATCATCTTTCCTCTATCTGAGATAAGAATGATTTCATCTTCATCATCAACAAGCTTTGCTGCAATTACATTACCGTTTCGCTCACTCTGTTTGATACCAAAGATACCCTTACCACCACGTTTCTGTATCCTGTACTCAGCGATTGGACTTCTCTTTCCGTACCCATTTTCAGTGACGATCAAAATGGAATTATCGCTTGAAACGACGATTGCACTGACCACTTCATCATCTTCGGCTAACCTCATACCTGTTACACCGGCAGCGGTTCTACCCATGGTACGAATGTCATCTTCGTGGAAATGAATACTCATACCCTTTTTGGTTACCATGAGTATGGTGTCGTTTCCATTGAGGATGTGAGCTGCGATAATTTCATCGCCCTCTCTTATGGTGAGCGCCCTTTTACCTTTTCTGAGTGGCCTGTTGAACTCCTGTAAAGAAGTCTTTTTGATGCGGCCCAGTCTGGTAACCATCATGATGGTTTTTTCGAGCTCTTCATCCTCGAATGAGGCAACAGGAAGGATTGCTGCAACTTTCTCATCCTCCGCCAGTTCAAGAAGATTCACAATTGCTTTACCCCTGGCTGTTCTACCAGCCATTGGCAATTGATAAACTTTTCTCCAGAATACTTTTCCGTGATTAGTGAAAAAGAGAAATGTATCGAGAGTTGAGGCAACATAGAGATTAGACACAAAATCTTCTTCTATGTTTTTAACCCCTGTTACACCTTTACCGCCTCTGTTCTGGGATCTGTAGAGATTGACAGGATTTCGTTTGATATAACCTGAATGGGTTACCGTAACTACCATATCCTCAGGCGCTATGAGGTCTTCAGGTAGAATTTCGTCTACAGCATCGACAATCTCGGTACGGCGTTCATCACCATATGTTTCCTTAATCTCGATTAACTCATCCCTGACGATTTTCATAACCAGTCCTTCACTGGCAAGAATTTCTCTCAGCCGGTCTATCTCTTTCAGAACATCAGCATAGTCACTTGCGATTTTCTCGCGTTCGAGGCCGGTGAGCCTGTGCAGCCGCATATCAAGAATTGTCTGAGCCTGTTTTTCGGACAAATCAAATCGTTCTATAAGACCAATTTTTGCTTCCGCCGCATTTTTAGAACCCTTGATAAGTGCAACGACATCATCAAGATTGTTAATCGCAATATTCAAACCTTCGAGAATATGTGCTTTCTCTTCGGCTTTGTTTAGCTCAAAAGCGGTTCGTCTATAAACAACCACCTTTCGGTGAAGAATGAAGTGTTCCAGTATCTGTTTAATATTGAGTACTTCTGGCTTATTGTTAACAATCGCCAGAAAAATGATACCAAACGACTTCTGCATGGGGGTCATCTTGTAGAGCTGGTTGATGACCACTTCTGCTATTTCATCTTTCTTCAGTTCCAGTACAACCCGTAAACCGTGCCTGTCGGATTCATCACGAACTTCTGAGATAGAATCTATCTTCTTATCCTTGACGAGAATTGCGATCTTTTCTACCAGATGCGCTTTGTTCTGCTGATAAGGAATTTCTGTGATAATGATCGCTTCGCGCTTGCCATTTTTTGATTTTTCAACATGGGTCAACGCCCGCATGGTAATGACACCACGCCCGGTTTCATAGGCCTCACGAATACCAGCGCGACCGCAGATGAGAGCACCTGTAGGGAAATCAGGCCCGGTGATGATAGACATCAACTCGTGCACAGTTATATTCGGATCATCCACCATGGCAATAAGGCCATTGAGTACTTCAGTTATATTATGCGGTGGAATATTGGTCGCCATGCCCACAGCAATACCGGAAGAACCGTTTACCAGAAGGTTCGGGATCTTACTTGGCATTACTGCTGGTTCCTGCAGAGAGTTGTCGTAGTTGGGAACCCAGTCTACGGTTTCTTTCTCAAGATCTGCAACTATTTCCCTGTCTATACGCGTCATCCTTGCTTCGGTGTAACGCATAGCAGCAGGAGAATCACCATCCAGGGAACCGAAGTTACCCTGGCCATCTACCAGCGGGTATCTCATGGCAAAATTTTGAGCCATTCGAACGATGGTGTCGTATGCAGCGGAGTCGCCATGGGGGTGATATTTACCGATTACATCACCGACAATACGTGCTGATTTCACGTAGGGCCGATTATAGAAAACACCAAGTTCTCTCATGGCAAACAAGGCACGCCTGTGAACCGGTTTCAAACCGTCACGAACATCTGGAAGAGCACGTCCGACAATTACGCTCATGGCGTATTCGAGATACGATTTCTGCAGCTCTTGCTCTACGGATATCGTCGGAAATTCTTCTTGTTGAATTTCAATTTCGTTTGTCATAACTCAATAAAGACTGTTATTTAGGGACCTTAATCGGCCAAAATATCTTCTGTTAAATATCGAGATCAGTTACCTCGAGGGCGTGATTCTGAATAAACTCTCTTCGAGGTTCTACTTTGTCGCCCATTAAGGTGGTGAAGATATCATCAGCCTGCTCGGCATCCTTGATCGTCACCTGAAGTAAGGTTCTATTCTCAGGGTTCATAGTGGTTTCCCAGAGCTGATCCGGGTTCATCTCACCAAGACCCTTATATCTCTGCAGATGGCTTCCCTTGAAGGATTCGTCACGGACCGCCTGGACCAATTCACCCCAACCTTCCACCAGACGTTCTGATGCCTGGTCGGTTTTAGCGCCCGTTCGAATAATAAATCCACCTTTCAGATACGCCTTTATATCATTGAAAATTGAAAGAGCCGTTCTGTACTCGCTTATCAACGGGATCTGGGGACCAAGGGTCATCATTATCTGCACTTTGTCACGCATGGCCACATCGGCCTCGTAACAGTCCGGTCGCCACCGGCAGGAACGAACATTCCCGATCACCAGTTCTTCTGAGGGTAAACGAGCGATGAGGCCGCTGACAAACTCCTCATCGGCAAACTGATCGGCAGTACGAATATTATTGTCGAGGAGAAAGTAGAGCATGTCCTCCCAGATATTCATGCGGTTCATATAAGCGACAATTCTCTGGTAAACTGAGAGTTTTTCCATCAGCTTAACCATATTTTCGCCGTCGATCTCCACCTCGTTTTCACCGGGAATGACAATGGTCATCTTTTGACTGGCCTGGCTGAAAAGATGGCTGTTGAGCTCACTTTCCTCAAGGAAATACTGCTCTTTCTTCCCTCTTCCGAGCCTGTACAGAGGTGGTTTTCCAATATAAATGAACCCTCCCTGTACCAGAGGAAGCATCTGTCTGTAAAAGAAGGTCAGCAGCAGGGTACGGATATGGGCACCATCCACGTCGGCATCGGTCATGATGATGATCTTGTGATAGCGAAGCTTTTCGAGATCGAATTCATCCTTACCAATGCCGCAACCCAGGGCGCCGATCAGCTGCTTTATCTCTTCGGAATTGAGAATCTTGTCAAAACGGGCCTTCTCAACATTCATGATCTTACCACGCAGTGGCAGGATCGCCTGTATTGAACGATCTCTTCCCTGCTTGGCGGAACCGCCTGCCGAGTCACCCTCGACTATGAATATTTCGCGTTTTGCTGGATCTTTTTCTTGACATTCTGCAAGCTTACCTGCCATGAGTAAGCTTGTTGAACCTTTCTTTCTGGAAAGATCACGGGCACGTTTTGCGGCTTCTCTGGCTCTGGCGGCATCGACAACCTTCGACAGAATCTTCTTAGCAATATTGGGATTCTGCTCAAGAAACTGGGTGAGCTTCTCATTGCAGACAGACTCTACAATGGATTTTACTTCAGAGTTACCGAGCTTGGTCTTGGTCTGCCCTTCAAACTGCGGATCAGGTACATGCACAGATATTACACAGGTAAGACCCTCACGGACATCTTCGCCGCCCATCTTTTCCCGGAGGTTTTTGGGGATGATATCATCGCTCGCATACCTGTTAATACATTTCGTCAGGGCAGAACGAAATCCAGCAACATGGGTTCCGCCTTCCCTGGTGTTAATATTGTTGACGAAACTAAAGAGTCTTTCAGAATAACCATCATAATATTGAAAGGCTATTTCCACCTCTACCTGATCTTTGCTACCAACTATGAATATAGGGTCGGGAAAAACAGGTGTTCTCTTTCTGTTTAAGTATTCAACATAAGAGATCAGTCCCCCTGAGGCATGAAACTTGTCTTCCTCACCGCTTCGCTCATCCTTGAGGTGAATCCTGACATTCTTGTTTAGAAAGGACAACTCCCTGACGCGATTCTTAACAGTCTCATAGTTGAAGACCGTTGTCTCCTTGAAGATGTCAGGATCAGGCTTGAAATTGATGATAGAACCGGTTTTTTCGCTGGTACCTATCTCTTCAAGTTCAGAAGTTTTCTCTCCATACGCGTAGGTCTGACGATAAACCTTGCCGTTTCTCTTGATAGTAGCTGTTGCCTCAACTGACAGAGCATTAACAACAGAAACACCAACACCGTGCAAACCACCAGAGACCTTGTAGGTGGAATGATCAAATTTACCACCGGCGTGGAGGGTGGTCATAACCAGCTCAAGAGCTGTTATATTTTCTGTAGGATGAATATCGACAGGAATACCGCGTCCATCGTCCTCGACAGTTACAGAATTATCTTCGTGGATATTTATACGAATTCTGCTGCAGTGTCCGGCAAGGGCTTCATCTATACTGTTGTCAACGACCTCCCAGATCAAATGATGCAATCCAGCTTCAGCAGTTGAGCCTATGTACATCGCAGGTCGCTTACGAACAGCTTCCAGTCCGTCCAGAACTTTAATCTGTTCGGCGCCATAATTGGTTGTTTCTTCTGTCACGCTATGTCCTTCTCAAGAGTTTTCATGATTAAAGCAGTTTCGAGTTACCTAGTACGCTTCTACAACTGCATTGGCATGATTATACTTGTAAAACCAGTATCTTCCTCTGACCTGATCAGACAAGGGCTATTGTTTGAGTTGATGTAGGCCTCAAGCGTCTCACACTCCATAGCCTGCAAAGCCTCGATAAAATACCTGCAATTAAAACCAAGGGTCAAGGCTTCACCAGGGTACTCTATCTCCTGGATATCCTTGGCATTACCAATATCTGCATTTTGCGAAGTCAAGACCATCTTCTCGTTGTCAATCTGCAACTGAATGGTGTGAAACATATCTTCGGTAAACAGATTGATTCTCTTCAGAGACTCAAGGAACGGAATTCGATTGATTCGAGCGCAATTTTCGAGCTGAACAGCGTCAACAATTGCCTGGTACTGTGGAAAATCACCCTGCTTTAACCGGATTACCATAACAGCCTGGCCTTCTCTCACCACCAGCTGCTTCTCTTCAAAAGAGATCTCGATCGTATCACGATCTTCACAGAATTTTTTCCACTCCTGGATTCCTTTTTTGGGAATAAGAGTGACTTCATTGAGCTGTAACTGTTCAATATCAGAGGCAACATCTTTTTCCATAATGGAAAGGCGATGTCCGTCTGAAGAAATCATCTTGAGGTAGGAAACACCGTCACGTTGCTCTTTTTCAAAGAGAACTGAAGTAAGAGAGTAGATATTCTCCTGCTCGCTGGCAATGGAGTATATGACTTTATCAATCAGTTCAAGAAAGACGTAGGATTCAAACGATACAAAACTGTCATCCTGATATTCAGGAAAATCGGGATACTCGTCACTGGCCATGCCAGCGAGGTTATAGGTGCTGTGTCCGGCTGTAATAACTACCCAGCTATTTTCAGTTTCCTCGATAGTGATGGTGTCTGAACCTGATTCCCGTACAATCTCGAATATTTTTTTACAGGGTAAAGTAATAGAACCCTCATTCTGGACATCGGCAGGTACAAAAAGCCTGAGACCAACTTCAAGGTCAGTACCTGTCAATTCAAGACCATTGCTCTTAGCCTTTATGAGCACATTTGAAAGTATGGCCAGGGTACCTTTTTTGTTGGTGATGTTTTGCAGGCTGTTCAAGCCTTCAAGGAAATTGTTCTTGGTGATAGTGCAATGAAGCGGCATCCGAAACTCCTTTATTTCATCCTCAAGGATTTATAAGAAATTTTCCTGTATCGCAGTAGGTTCCGAACAATAAAACAGTTGTAATCACTTGCTTTAAATGATGTTTTTTTCTTCGTGACCTTGAATTCGGCATTATTGGGGAGGATGATCCAGATAAGCTACTCTTTTTGCTGGCTTATCTCTGCAATTTGCCACCCCTATTAAAATCGGTTCTAGTGACCGGAAATGAAATTCAATTAAGCTCGATAAATCAGGTAGATAGTAGATTTAGAAACAACTACTCAATCTAGTAAAAATATGCGAAAAATTCAATAAAATAATGGTATCTGAGCTGTATTGAAGGGACAAATCTGAACATTTTCTGCAGATTTGCTATCAATTTTGCAGAAAATAGTACGAGCAATCAGAAAAATAAACATCTATCACATTGAAATATTGTGTAATTTTAATTCCAGCTTTAAGATTTAGAGGAAAAGCAGACTATATTCTCAAATGCACTTTTTTTGTCATCTGTCTCTTTCTTGGCTCGATTGTTCACTAAAACATTCTCAATGAGAGTCTCTATAGCCTCTTTTTGAGACAGTCGGAAGCAAAGAGATACCCTGATACCTTTTTCAGATAAATTGAAAAAAAAGCCTGTTTACCAGTATGAAATCTAAGGGCAGGTGAAACCTCGGTGCAGGTGAGAGCAATCGCTGATTTTAAGATCCCTTAAAGAAAAAAAGAAAAACACCTGTTCATTGTTACACGTTGAGAAAAACTTCCAGTCTACCTGGTAGGTAGTCCCCTTCTTATTAGTCTTTTAAAAGATTATATTTATTAAGCCGGTTGATATGTTGATATCTTGATCATCTAACTGAGATATTAGATTTTTTTTTTCACAATGGTGTTTGGGGAAACATCACTGATTTTGTGGATTACTCGTTTTCAACATAGTTATCAACAGACTGTGAATAACTTTTCCACAATCTGAATTTGTCAAAATGTTGATAACTATGTTGAAAAATGTTGATAACTCTACTTGCTATAAGTGGTTAAGCTGAAAAAACGAAGACTTAATGTTGTTGATAACTATCAACATCCCATATGGAAATTATGAATAGACGAGATGAAATCCAGTCACTGTTGGATAGCGGTGTTGAAAACGGGGTGAGCTGCGGCTTGTCGCTGTCAGTGGTTGTAGAAAGCGAAAGAGTACAATTTGAAAAGAAATATTTTTCTGGATATTGTCATAAATATCAACGTGATAAAGCTGTTGATGAGAAGACAGTTTTTGATTTAGCATCATTGACCAAGCCTCTCGTTACAACTCTGCTGGTTGCAAACCTTGTTGAAAATAAAATTTTAACAATGAATACAGCTGTATCAACGCTTTTTCAGGATATTGACATGAGCCGGGAAACGGCAGATATAGAGCTATGGCAACTACTTTCCCATTGCTCAGGTTTACCGGCGCACCGCCCGTATTACGTTAAGCTGTTGGGGGTACCGAAACAGCTGAGAGCCGATTGGCTGCTGAAAACTTTGCTTAAAGAGCCTCTCCAGTATAGAAGCGGCACCAAACACATTTATAGTGATCTTGGCTACCTGCTGCTTGGTCAGATAGTGGAGCGCTGTTCAGGAAAATCACTCGATGCGTACTTCAAGGAGAAAATAGCTGAGCCCCTGGGGCTGTCTGAACAGTTGTTTTTTATACCTGACGATCAGGATAAAGCTGATCGGTCGTATGCATACACAGAAATTTGTCCCTGGTCCCATTCCTGGCTTTGTGGAAAAGTAGATGATGACAATTGTCGAGCCCTGGGGGGAGTTGCCGGTCACGCAGGGCTCTTCGGGACTGTGGAAGGAGTAACGAGACTCTGTTCAACACTCGGTGCTGTCTGGGGTGGCAGGGACTGTTCAAAAATGATTTCAGGACGCATGCTGAAAAAGCTTATGACGAGAGTTGAGGGCTCAACATGGTGTTATGGATTTGATTCACCTTCGGCTGAAGCTTCAAGCGCAGGCAAATATTTTTCACCAAGGAGCGTCGGCCATCTCGGCTTCACAGGAACATCGTTCTGGATGGATCTCGAAAGAGGGATATCCGTGGTGCTTTTGACCAACAGGGTTCATCCAAGCAGGATGAACGACAAAATACGGGCATTCAGACCTGCTATTCACAATCTGGTGATGAACAAGGTTCTGGATAGTATACGATAGAATGATTGCGACATGAGCTCAGCATGAACCGGTGAACATTCAGGGACGCCTGTGGCAGGAGGAGAGGTGGAGTACGGATGGTTACTATTCATTATTTTGAAAAAAAAATGAGTAGCTTAACCATGACTCTGCAGTGTCACTCGTAAACGGCATGAATTAGACGCTTATTTTTTCTGGATGAGAATGACACAAAGAGGGATATCATTGATTGCCAAAAAAATTTCCGGATCATCTTATAAAAAAAAATGATCCGGAGTTAAAACAGCAACTATCGAAAATATATAGATGTGTGGTGAGGAATTACGTTCTGAGTGCTGTTATGTTACCACCAGCAGATTGTCTGATCTGCTGAAAAGATTTTATCTACAAGTGCGTCGTAATCAGGAGAGTCCGCATAGAGGTCGAAGGATTCATCCTCTCTGTCTCTGGTTACAATCTCCACCAGCTTTTTGACGGTCTCATCAGGTTCTGACCTGTATACATTGAGAATCTTCATGTACGTACCTTTTGGGATTCTATTTAATTCCGTAAGGAATGATATGGGTCATCTCGCGAAGCTTTTCACCAAGTTCTTCAAGTGTGATTCCGGTAAGATCACTCTTTTCGATGTTGGCTGGAACTGTTGTGAGAATATCACCTTCCATGTCACGCAGCATCTCGATGGTCTCTTTGGTGTAATCGTCAAAAGCAGGCAGCTCTTTATCCATTACTACACCATATGCGTACATATTTTCTACTGCCAGACCCAGCGCAGAGCGAATGCCGTCGAGGGCATAATCCTCATGCCTGAACATCAAACATACTTTGTTATACTCCATCCCTACACCTCCTACAGACTGAGATAACAGTCGTAATCTTCGATGATAATTCCGTGTTGAGCCTGAGTAGCCATTTTCTTGGCATCAAGTCCGGCTGGAATGTCATTAATATCATATCCTTGCTTCGCGTAACTGTCGACGCAGATGGATACATCGTCTGCTATTTCACACAGCTCTTTGAAATCAGGGTGTTTGGAGAGGTGTGTCGCTTTCCAGGTAAAGAAGATCTTTACAGAGGATCCTTTGCTTTTTGCTGCCCTGGTTATACCCATGACATGATCCATTGAGTCTTCTGTAGTGACAAATATACCTAAGCTTTTTGCCATGATGTACTCCTGTTAAAAAAAAATCTGCGAACAGTTGAACTGTAGTACAAACAGTACCTGACGCGGATTTATAAAGCTGGTTGACTCCCTGTAAAAAAATCAGAGAATCCGGTTTTGATCAGGATCAACCTTTCTTGATAAAGAAGGAGATATAGCCGGTTTCTTCCTTCTCACCCAGGTACTCATGTCCTGCGCGTTCACACCAACCGGGCAGATCATTTCTGGAGCCTGGATCGGTACCATCTATCTGAAGAATTTCGCCGCTGGCGAGTTTACCTATCTCTTTTTTAGTACGAAGAAGGGGCATAGGGCAGCTTAATCCCTTGGCATCCAGTTTGGCATTAGGGGTAACACCATCATCAACTTTTTTGAAATCACTCATGTCTTCCTCCTGACAATGTTAAGCGTTGTTTGTACTACATAGTAGTATGTTAGGAATCAACAAACCGCTACTACACAGTATGCGGATCACATAGATGACCTATACTGTAGAGCACAGAATCTGTCAAGAACGAAAAAAACGGGTCAAGAACCTTGTAATAACTAAGAAAAAGACCAATTTTGTACGACGCTGTGGAGGTTAAATATCGAGTGAATGACTATTCATTTTTGTGGTGCTTGACAAAAAAAATAGGTAGTTGTAAAGCAGTATTTATTTTGGCGAATTTGTACACCTATATGACGTAAAAGCTGGAGGGAATTAATGAGTGCAGAATCCGTATTAGCATCTAAGGTGAAGGAATTGTATAAAACGCTTTGCCAGACAGAGTGGAACCCAACCGTAACAGGCGTGGTGGTTGGCTTTCTTTCTGTTATGATTATGGCGTGGTGGAGACCGTGGGGAGCTGTGGGTGCGCTAAGGAGTTGGGGGGACTGGATGATGTATGGAGTCGCTTCAGTCTTTGGCTCTGATTCTGGGTTGCTGGCCCTGTACGAGGAGGTACCGAGATCTATTTTTATTAACTCAGGTTCGGTAATAGGGTTGGGATTTATTGCTGGTGCATTTATTTCCGCCTGTCTGGGAAAAGATTTTGCACTGAGAATTCCCCCTTACCGGGAGATGGTTAAAGCCGTAATCGCCGGTATTTTGATGGGTGTTGGGGCATCGCTGGCAGGTGGTTGTAATGTTGGTGGTTTCTATAATGCCATAGGCAATCTTTCTGCCAATGGATTCTCCATGATGCTCGGACTGGTGTTTGGGGTAATTCTGGGCCTTAAGCTGCTTTATCTTGAAATGGAACATATCACCTGGGGTTCAACAGGTTCAAAAACATTCTCCATCCCTGGTCCAGCAAGCCCTGTTCTGGCAGTGGTAGCTATTGTCGCGATTATTGCGGGAGCGTATGCGTACGCAGGGAATGAAGACAGTGATTATGTGGCATCACTGAGTGGTATTCTTGTGATATCTGCAGCTTTGGGGTATGCGATGCAGCGTGGTCGCTGGTGTATGGTACAGGGGTTCCGTGAACCACATATGACCGGTGACTGCACCATGGCCAAGTCCGTAATGCTCTCCATCGTTATTGTGGCAATTGGTGCTGCTGTTCTTAAGTACGGAGTACCAATGCGAGCAGAAGGTGAAGCTGTTTTAAACCCGGCTCACTATGTACGCGGTACTTTCGGTTGGGGAAGTGTTGTAGGCGGTTTTGTTTTCGGTCTTGGTGCCATGTTTGCCGGTGGTTGCGGTTCAGGCACTTTATGGAGGGTTGGCGAGGGGCAGGTAAAACTGATGATGGTGGTGCCGTTCTTTGCTCTGTCGACTTCCATGATGACAGCCTGGATCAAGGATAATGATTTTGAGAGTGATGGTGTTTTAGGCTCTTATGTCTATCTCCCGGACGTCTTTGGTTATGGTGGAACGCTGACCCTCATCGTTGGCGCAATGATGATCTGGTATGTGGTGGTTACCTGGAACGAGGATACGAATAAATTAATCGTACCTATGTGATACAAAGATCATCTGTAACCAGTTTGAAAGGCCGTACCTCTCCTTTGAGGGGTATGGCCTTTTTTATTTATGATGACCCTTGATCTACAGCTTGAAATGGTGAGGTGATAGAGGTGACGGACCGGCTTGTAGCTTAGAGTTTTTCGGCTTTAAACTGTTACTCGTGTCACTTTTCTTCTCACTTCTTGAAGTTGAGCTTTAGAGGTAATTAAATTTTTATTTGCCATATCTACCGGGAAGAATGAACTGGTTGGGTTGGTATCAGGTTTGAGCGGGTTGCCATTCAATGAAAGTGATCCTGTTGTAATGTTTACGGAAATGTAAAAAAACATACGCTGGACCATATAAATAATAGATAGTTCAGCAAAGTTGCAAAAAACAACTGGAGAATGTAATCTTGCGAACTGTTCAGATATTTTTATGGAGATAGTGACTTTTGAAGAGCAAGCAGTCGAAAATTCTTATAGCGGATGATGACCCGTTGGTGCTTTCCACCATATCCAGAGTACTGGAGATGTTTGGACACAAAGTGCACACCGCCCAGGACGGCCAGACAATCATTGATATTGTAGATGACAGCTTTGATGTCATCATTCTCGATATTAACATGCCGGACATGGACGGCTTTCAAACCATGTCCACCCTGAATATGCTCAAGCTCGATATTCCGGTGCTCTTTCTGACCGGCGCAGGTTCCATGGATTATGCGATGAAAGCAATCAATCTCGGAGCATACGATTTTCTGACCAAGCCCATAGAAGATTTAGACATCTTCGACATTAAAATACGAAGGGCCATAGAAAAAAGAACATTTATATTGAAAGAGCGTCGCTATAAGTCAGCGCTTGAAAGCGATAATCGCAAAAAAGCTTCCGAACTTGAAGAAACCAACAGATTACTGCAGCAGTACAGTAGCAATCTGGAGAAGTCGACTGTTCAGTTTATGTCAAGCCTCCAGACATTAATGGAGGAAAAAGACCAGTATACCGCCGGTCACACCATGCGTGTTACTGAGTATGCGCTTCTATTGGGAAAAAGCATGGATCTCAGCACTGATGAGCTGATGATTCTCCGCCGCGCCGCACAACTGCACGATATAGGTAAACTTGTAGTAGACCTCAGCTGTATTCAGAAAGCAGGTACCCTCACTGATGATGAGTGGCATACTATAAAAAAACACCCCACAATTGGTGCGAACATTCTGCAACCGCTTCCTTTTCTGGATCGGGAGCAGTTTATAATCCGACATCATCATGAACGAATGGATGGTAAAGGATATCCCGACGGCTTAAGTGGTGAGGATCTCGACCTTCTGACCAGGATACTTATAGTTGTCGATAGTTATGATGCCATGACCTCGAAAAGAAACTATAGACAAAATCTCAATATGGACGAGGCACTGGAAGAGTTGTATAAATGCAGTGGTACACATTTTGATTATGACACCGTGGAGTATTTTTCCAGAAGTGTTGTTGATTTTATCCCCTACAACGGTGTTTTTTCTCAGCGGGAAACAGGGGAAGTCTATGGGCGAATCAAATAGCACGTTGTGCATCTTATAAAAGTAACACCCAGAATATACTGAAGATAATATGAAAATTACACGAGAAGAAGTATTGCACGTGGCTCATTTGGCACGCCTCAATCTTGATGAGGATGAGCTTGTGAAGATGACAGCTCAGCTTGATACAATCCTCAGTTATGTGGATAAGCTTTCTGAACTCGATACGGAAAACATAGCTCCCACCACCCATGCTCATCAATCAGTGAACGCCTTCCGCGAGGATAAGGTGCATAAATCATTACCCAGAGAAGATGCCATTGCAAATGCTCCGGAAGATAATGGTGAAATGTTCAAGGTTCCCAGGGTTATCTAAACTGTGAGACAATCTATCTCGCGCCTTAAAAGTAATCACTGAATCAATTCAATTAGGCATAGGCCTGTTTTCAGAGGTAAATAATGAAACCTTATGAGCTGACCATGGCAGAGGCCATGGAAAAAATGGAGTCTGGCGAGTTGTCATCGGTTGAGCTGACCAGAAGCTGCCTGGACAGAATAGCCGAAGTCGAACCCCAGGTTCAGGCTTTTATTTCCCATGATGAAGAGTCCGCAGTTGCCCAGGCGGAACAGGCCGATTCCAAAAGAGCGAATGGGGAAAACGGTAAACTGCTCGGTATTCCTCTGGCGCTGAAAGACCTGTTATGTACCGAGGGAGTGCGAACAACCTGCGGGTCTGATATTCTTGGCAACTTTATCCCCCCCTACGACGCCACCGTTGTTGAAAAGATTAAAAAAGAGGGCGGTGTTGTATTAGGTAAACTGACCATGGATGAATTTGCCATGGGCTCGACCTCTGAAACATGTAAGTTCGGAGTACCTGAAAACCCCTGGAGGGAGGGGTACGTAGCCGGTGGTTCCTCTGGTGGTTCGGCCGCCGCTGTCGCTGCTGGTGAGTGTCTGGTCACTCTCGGATCTGATACCGGTGGTTCGATTAGGCAGCCTGCCTCTTTGTGCGGTGTAGTGGGAATGAAGCCAACATACGGTAGGGTTTCCCGTTACGGGCTGGTAGCATTTGCCTCTTCGCTGGATCAGATCGGACCGCTGTCCCGTGATGTGTCTGACTGTGCCCTGATGATGAATGTTATCAGTGGCTACGACCAGCGAGATTCCACCTCTGTGAATATTGACACACCCGATTACACCTCATCTCTGGTAGAAGGGGTGAAAGGGCTTCGCGTTGGTGTGCCAAGGGAATATTTTGGTGAGGGCCTTGATCCGGAGGTGCGCAGTATAGTTGAAAACAGCATAAAGGTGTTAAAAGAGGGTGGGGCTGAAATTGTGGATGTGTCCCTGCCACACACTGACTACTGTGTCGCTGTTTACTATCTGATAGCACCGGCGGAAGCAAGCTCAAACCTCGCCCGCTTTGACGGTGTGGCTTACGGTTATCGTGCGCAGGATGCGGCCTCTCTGGTTGATATGTATAAGGAGACACGCTCGAAGGGTTTCGGAGCTGAGGTAAAAAGACGTATTCTCATTGGCACCTACGCGCTTTCTTCAGGATATTACGACGCCTATTACAAAAAGGCCTCCCAGGTACGAACCATCATTTTAAACGATTTCAAGGCGGCCTTTGAGAAATGTGACGTACTCGTTTCCCCGGTAACTCCGACACCTGCCTGGCCAAAAGGCGAGAATTCCGACGATCCGCTGGCCATGTACCTGACCGATATCCTCACCCTCTCTACCAACCTGGCTGGTATTCCCGGCATGTCGGTACCTGGAGGCTTCAATAAAGAAGGTCTGCCTGTTGGGATCCAGTTGCAGAGTGCACATTTCAGAGAGGATGTTCTCCTGAAAACAGCCTTTAATATCGAAAAAAGCCTTCAACTGGGTGTACGTGTAGCCCACCGTTAATCCGTCGATATCCAGGTTGCCGTGAGTGGTTGAACAGGTGCGGCAGCCCGGTTTCTGTTGTTCTTCTTATCTACAAACTGTTTCCGGCACTATGCCCCGGAAATGATGGGAGAGTATCATTGAAGCTGAACATTCCTGAAAATATACAAGCAATTGTCCCATATCCTCCAGGAAAGCCAATGGATGAACTGGAGCGTGAATATGGGGTGAAAAATCCGATCAAGCTCGCTTCCAATGAAAACCCGTGGGGGCCTTCACCAAAGGCAATCGAGGCATTACTGGCCGCCTGCTCCAATTTGAACAGATATCCGGATGGTTCGAGCTATTACCTGGTTGAGGCCATCGCGAAAAACCAGAAAGTAAGGCCTGCCGAGGTCGTTGTTGGTAACGGTTCCAACGAGTTGATTGAGTTTCTGGTAAAAGCTTTTGTTATGCCCGGGGATGAGGTGATCACTTCGCATCCCTCATTTTTAATGTATCAAAAATTCGTTCAGGTTCGTGGTGGTGAAAATATCGTCATTGACCTTAAGGGCTTGCATCACGACCTGGAAGGCATCCTGGCTGCAATTACCCCCAAAACCAGACTGGTATTTCTTGATAATCCGAATAACCCGACCGGTACCTACCTTGCCCCCGAAGTTCTGACCAGTTTTCTTGAAAGGGTGCCTGAGCAGGTAATTGTGGTGCTCGATGAGGCATACGTGGATTTTATGGATGATGAGCTTCGTCCCGATTTCCACGCACTTTTGGAACGAGACGAAGCAAAGTGCCCGGTGGTTTTTCTGCGAACCTTTTCAAAGGCGTATGGGTTGTCCGGGTTGAGGGTTGGTTTTGGCTTGATGAACCAGGAGATAGCTCAGTGCCTGCACAAGGTCCGCCAGCCATTCAACCTGAACAGCCTCGGCCAGGTGGCCGCCCAGGCGGCGATTGAGGATGATGATTTTTTTGCGGCGACCATCAGCCGGACCCGCCAAGGTCGTCAGTTTCTGGTTGATGAGGTTGAAAAACTTGGTTGCAGCTGTGTTCCTTCCCAGACCAATTTTATCTTTATCGATATAAAAGGTGAGGCTGATCCGCTTTACGAGGCGATGCTGCACAAAGGGGTTATAATTCGCTCGATGCGGGCCTATGGTTTTCCCACTTATATACGGATAACAGTGGGTACTGTAGAAGAGAATGACCGTTTTCTGAACACTTTTTCCGAGTGCCTCAAAGAGTTGAAATATGTCTAACACACAAGACATTGTAACTATAGATGGGCCGGCCGGGGTTGGCAAATCGACTATATCCAGAAGAGTATCGGCAGCGCTGCAATTCACCTACCTCGATACGGGTGCCATGTATCGGGCGGTTGCACTTTTTGTGCAAAGGCGGGGAATTGCGCTGGATGATAGTGATGCAATATCTGCGGCAATGGATGAGTTGGTTCTTGAGTTGCTGCCTGCCCAGGATGAAAACAGCGATGTGACAGTTTTGCTGATGGGGGAGGATGTGAGCGATGCGATCCGCACCCCGGAAATGTCCATGGCAGCTTCAGCTGTGTCAAAACTGGCAATTGTTCGCGAGAAATTAACCAGAATGCAGCAACAAATCGGCAGTGACGGTTCCATTGTTGCCGAGGGGCGTGATACCGGGACTGTGGTTTTTCCAGGAGCGGCCCATAAGTTTTTTCTGGTGGCAGATCCCAAAGAGCGAGCTCACAGGAGGGTGCTGCAACTTCGGGCAAAGGGCGAAGAGGCGGATGAAAAAGAGATCCTGGCCATGACCATCGAGCGTGATAAAAATGACAGGGAACGCGCCATTGCCCCACTGATACAGGCCGAAGATGCCATGGCTATTGATACCACCAGGCTAACCATTGATGAAGTATGTGAAGAAGTGCTGAAGGCTGTTCGCAACAGTAGATCAGGTCGTTAGCTTTTTGCTAACAAACAACTCACCGGAAAGTAGAGATCTCTTCCGGTGAGTTGTTTGTGCAGTGATGGGGATTTATTCCAGAACGAAATCCGCACGCCTGTTTTTGGCGTAGGACTCCTCATCCTGGCCAAGAAATAATGGCTTTTCCTCGCCGTATGATACGGTTCTGACCCGGATTGGATCCACCCCGAGGTCAATCAGGTATTGCCTGGTATTTTGGGCCCGCCTTTCAGCAAGGGCAAGGTTGTATTCCTTGGTGCCCCTGTCGTCGGTATTACCTTCTACGATTACGTGAGCAGCAGGCACCTCTTTGAGGTAACTGGCATTATTTACCATGTTTTCAACCATGTCCGGCTTGATGGTGGCCTGGTCAAAGCTGAAGTAGACTGGGAGCATTCCCTCTGAGGTGCGGCCCTGGATAAATTTCTGGTCGCCGGACCTTGAGTCAACCCCACCGTCGGTGGCACTTGGAATATTGTTCACATAGGTGTCATCAAGGGTTCCTTCGACGGGCAGGTTTTCTTCGGAATATCCCTCACGGTCAGCTGCCGGATAGTTGATGTTGGTACCGGCCCCTAAGCTGGGCTGGCTGTTAGTGTCAGGTGGAATAACACTCTTCTTGCTGCAACCGCCAGCAAATAAGATAAGCGATCCGGCAAGTGCTGTAACAAGAAGTGTCGAGCTGATCCTCGTTTTCATGATGTCTCCTGTTAAACTGTAATGTGTGTATTTCGTACGATTCACACCTGGGGGCGATTACTGTTGTAACGTATGGTGAGTTATTCTAGCCGTAATGGAGGCGAGGTCAAGAAAATTTGATAGGATATCTATGGCTTTTACTGCAGGGAGCCCACCTCCGCAGGCAGGGCCGGGAGAATCCGGCGTTTCACTGTTTCAGCGTGCAAGACAGCACCCTCTGCCTGTGATAATGTTGTGAAAACGAATTGAAGTCATGGAGAATGAAAATAATGGATATTACCCTAACCACACCCGCTCTGTTGTTTCCTGCCGTTGCCTTTCTGCTGGTTGCCTACACCAGCAGATTCCTCGCCACCGGAGCGCGAATACGTAGCCTGCATGAGCGGTATAGATCAACATCGGACGCAATTGTTTTAAAACAGATTGTCAGCCTCAAGCGCAGGGTTGTCCTTATTAGAAATATGCAGGCCTGTGCAGTGGGCGGGCTTTTTCTGTGTATCTTCTGTATGTTTGTTCTGTTTGCCGGGTGGACACTTTTCGGTAAAATACTTTTCGTGTTGGCACTTGCCATGTTTATGGTCTCTCTGTCTATTTCCCTGAAGGAGATACTTCTGTCTGTTGACGCCCTGAACCTGGAGTTACTGGATATAGAAAATCGGGTGACGGACCTGGCCAGGGATAAATGAAATTCAGGAAAATCCAGAATGTTAATTTTACTATCGTGTAGATAATTATGTTGATTTTTGCAGCAACCTGCGGAGCAGGAACTGAAGCCCTGGTGGCCGGAGAAATAGAAAACTTTGGTGCTTCCGAGATAGTAGAGGGGAGAGGTGTCGTTACCTGGAGGGGTGAGATCGAAAGCGGTTATCGAGCCTGTCTCTGGTCACGATATTCTTCCAGGGTTTACCTGAAGATCGCCGAATTTCATGTGAAAAATGAAGAATCGGTCTATGAGGGAGCGCTCTCCGTTGACTGGCAGGAGCACATGGGAAGCTCCACCACCTTCGCTGTTGATTGCACAGTTGCAGCAAAAGCCCTGCAGATCCACAGCAAGTATGCTTCGCTCAAGGTTAAGGATGCCATTGTGGACCAGTTCAGGGATCGGTGCGGGGAGCGTCCATCGGTCGATACCGGCAGACCTGGAATCCGGGTTCACTTACTCATACGGGAAGATGTTGCAGAGCTGTCCATTGACCTGTCCGGCGAGAGTCTCCATCGCCGGGGTTACCGTGTTGATACAGGCATTGCACCTCTTAAAGAAAACCTCGGCGCCGCTATTGTGAAGCTCAGTGGCTGGCTTGATGGGGGGGGCGGTCCGCTGATTGACCCCATGTGTGGTTCTGCGACGCTGTTGATTGAGGCTGCCCTTATGTATGGTGATTCCGCCCCGGGCTTGTCGCGTAACTATTTTGGCTTTATGGGGTGGCGGCAGCACGATAGAAAGCTTTGGAACAGGCTCGTTGATGAAGCCATGGGCCGTGAAGATGATGGCTTGCAGAAGGAGTGGCCACAGATTATCGGCTACGATTCAGATATCCAGACTGTACGAACCGCTCGGAAAAACCTGGTTCAGGCCGGCCTTGAGGATAAAATTCATATCGAACAGCAGGAGTTGGCGTTGCTGCAGCCTCCGGTGGATTCGGAGAAAGGCATGTTGTTGTCAAATCTGCCCTTTGGTGAGCGTCTCTCAGATGCCGAAGAGGTTTCCTGGCTCTATCGGGCTATTGGCAATAAGGCGCAGGATTTGTTCCAGGGCTGGAGGCTTGGCGTCTTTATCGCCAACCCGGAGTTGACTGATAGTTTCGGACTGAAGTGGGATGACAAGCACCGCCTTTATAACGGCTCGCTTCAATGCCGATTGCTTACGACTGTTGTAGCTGGGAGGGAACCGGTCGATTTTCGGTGGCAGTTCAACCCTGAACCGGCTGAGGGTGAAGGTGCCGATTTTGCAAATCGCCTGAAGAAGAACCTGAAAAAGGTGCTGAAGTGGGCGGAAAAGGAAAACATCACCTGTTTCCGGGTGTATGACCGTGACCTGCCCGAGTTTAATATAAGCGTTGATCTTTACGAAAAATGGGTGCATGTGCAGGAATACGCACCTCCGTCGAGCGTCGACAAAAAGCTTTCATCCGCACGATTCCAGACCGCCTTGAGGGCTATCAGGGAAACCCTTGGGCTTCGTGCCGACAGGGTCTTTATCAAGACCCGTGAGCGACAGCGGGGCAAGCAGCAGTACCAGAAAAAATCGGCCAGAAAGAAAATGCACGTGGTGCGCGAGGGAGAGAGTCTTCTCCTGGCCAATTTTACCGATTATCTCGACACCGGTATTTTCCTGGATCATAGACCGGTTCGGGCAAAAATTCATTCCATAGCCAAATCAAAAAGGTTTCTGAACCTGTTTGGTTATACCGGCACAGCGACCGTTCAGGCGGCCTCGGGGGGTGCCGCGTCGACCGTTACCGTTGATCTGTCAAACAACTATCTGCACTGGGCGCGAATGAACCTGGCGTTAAACGGTTTCGATACCCGCAAAAACAAGATTGTTGCTGCAGACTGCATGCAGTGGTTGCGAGAGGATCAGGGAACCTACGACCTGATCTTCGTCGATCCGCCAACTTTTTCAAATACCAAAAAAGATAAACGTGTGTTTGACGTGCAGAGGGATCATGTGGAGTTACTGACAAACTGTATGGAGCGATTGTCGGAAGACGGACTGCTGATTTTTTCAACGAATTATCGAAGATTTACTCTCGACCCGGAAATGACAGAGCTGTATCAGGTTGATGATATAGGTGACAGCACCATTCCCTTTGATTTTTCACGAAACAGGAAAATTCATAAATGCTGGGAGTTTAGAAAACGAGGATAATTCGCCGAAAGGCCCGGCAACAACGGCTATCTAAATTTCCTGGTTGACCAGTATCGTGCTACAATTAAGCAGTTGCCCATCGCGGTTTTTATTTCCGCGATGGGCTGGTATCAAACTTACTATAACGTCTCGCACAGACCGTTTTGATACTGGAATATTATGAAAATCCTTATCGTTGAAGATGACTTCCTGACACGATCACTTCTCTCGGCCCTGCTCTCCGAGTACGGCGTCTGTCATGTTGCTGCGAACGGTGAAGAGGCGCTTGCTGCGGTTACCAGGGCTTATGCCGAAAATTCGCCATATGACCTCATCTGCCTGGACATTGTTATGCCGGTCATGGATGGTCAGAAAGCACTTCATGATATCCGTCAAATAGAAGAAAAACATGGTATCTCGGGGCTTGATGCCTGCAAGGTTATCATGATAACCGCCCAGGATGATTCCGAGAACATCATGCGTGCCTTTCACCAGGGAAAGTGTGAAGCGTATCTGACCAAGCCACTCGATCGTGATAAACTTTTGTATCACCTCAAGGAACTGGGACTGGTGGCCGGGTAAAAAATATGTTAGCCTGACACGATGGTGGTGCTCAGTCGGAGGGGGCCGCTGGTGAACAGGCAACTGCAGCATGATCTGAATTGTCCTGATCACGAAAATAGAGGGGCCCTGTGGACATGGAACAGCAGCTACCCCGAAAATACCCTTTACCAATTAACACTCAAGCACTTAAGGCACATTTTGCCGATAAATATCAGTTTAATGAGGAGCAGGTCGAACTGATGTTGCAAAGCTCAAGGGAATCGCTGCAGGCCATTCTGGTCAGGGCTCACCATGCTACCGATGGCCAACAGCTTGATTTTGAAGAAATGGCGCGAATAGGCCACAGTCTGAAGGGGCTGTTTCTCAATCTTGGCGAAGCAAAATGGGCGGGAGTTGCAAGAGAGATGGAAGAAGGTGCTAAGCAAAAAGATATTGATAACTATTTAGAGATGGTAGAGGGGATTCGCCAGGGAGTGTTGGAGATTCTCCACTATGGTGAGGAGTAAAGCCGCAACTCGAAAGGCGGACCAAGAGCGGAGTTGAACAGGTCGAGGGGACCCTTGATGGGGGAAAAAGAGAGAGCAAAAGGGCAAAAAATGCAAAGTAAAACAAGCGAACTGAGAGCATTACGAGAGCGGATTGCTACTCTGGAAGAGCGCGTGCACCGGGCTGAGCGGGCAAGTCTGATCAAGAGCGAGTACCTGGAGAACATGAGTCACACCATCCGTGACGCGGTAAATGGGGTAGTGGGCATGACGACGTTGCTCTATGACACGGTACTCAACCCGGAGCAGGAGCGATATCTCGAGATGATAAGCACTTCGGTGGACAGGTTGCTTGAAGGAGTTGGTGAAGTACTGGATTACGCCAAGATTGAAGCGGGCCAGCTTGAATTGGAGCCTGTGGATTTTAATCTGAAGGCCAGCCTTGATAACAGTCTGTATCTCTTACGCATTGCAGCTGAACAAAAGGGGCTGACGCTCGGTTGCGAAATCAATAAAGATGTGCCCGAAAACATCTGTGGAGATCCCAAGAGAGTCGTCCAGGTCCTCACCAACCTTATCAGTAATTCCATAAAATGTTCAGAGCGTGGCGACATCTCCATCCAGATCAGTAATGAGGGGTATGATGAAGAAGATAACCTGGTACTTCTCTTTACCGTAAGGGATCAGGGGGAGGGTATCGAGCTCTCAAAACAACAGGATATTGTTCAAGCGTTTGATGTGGAAGATTTTGGGCAAGTGCATCCTGGGGGGGGCGTGGGGCTTGGTCTTGCTATATGCTTAAGACTGGTCAGGCTTATGGGGGGCGAGATCGGCATGGCCTCCGGCGACCTGGGGTCAAGCTTCTGGTTTACCGTACCTTTTAAGGAGGTGGCAGGATTCCAGACAGAACAATCGCCGGATCGGCAGCAGGAAGCGGCACACTACGCCTTGCAGGGGGCAAAAATTCTGCTCGCTGAAGATGAGCCGATCAATCGACTTCTGACGGAAACCATACTTACCCAGGCGGGAGCAGAAGTTGTATCTGTTGAAAATGGCAGGGAGGCTGTGCAACGAACAGCAGAGGAGAGTTTTGAACTGGTCCTGATGGATGTACAGATGCCGGAACTGGACGGTCTGGAAGCAACGAAGCGCATAAGGAAACGCGAGAGGCAACATGGTTCGGGCCGGGTGAGGGTGATAGCACTCACTGCCCTGGCCATGCAGGGAGACAGGGAAAAGTGTCTGCAAGCCGGAATGGATGACTATCTGGCGAAGCCAATAGATAAGGGATCCTTGTTGGAAATGCTGACCCGCTATTTGACCAGAACAGCATTGGTTATGATCAGCGATGTAGTTGATCAGCAGACAACCGTTCGAGCTCTGGTCGAGGAGGGTTGGGAAGTCACTATTGCAGAATCTCCACGTTCAGCACTTTATGAGGCTTCCTTGAATCGGTTTGATCTGGTCATTCTCGAGACCGGAGATGCTGTCTCAGGTGGACTGGAGGCTGCCAAGGTCATCAGAAAGCTCGAGGAATACTCAGGGAGAAGGGCGTATATTTTTGGGGTAGTGGATAAACAGGAGAGTTCTCTGCCGGAAGGGTTGGATGGCAGTCTCAGGCAACCACTCACCAGGGACGATCTACATGAGGTGCTGAAACAGGTCTCGGCTTGAAAAGGTGCAAGAACGGCCCACTGCTGAAAAAGAGCGGAAGCTAAATCTCTTGTTTCATCGTCCAAGGCACCGTATAATGCACGGCTGGCGGAATGAACCCTCACCTTTAACCCCTAATCGCGCTTTTGGGAAACCAGACAGCATTTATATACGGCAGTTATGATCAGTTACTCCAAGGTTTGTCTCGATACGTTCGGCTATGAACTTCCTCCCCGCACTCTCACTTCAGAAGACATTGAAAACAGACTTGCTGAAGTTTATGAACGCTTAAAGCTTCCCCAGGGCAGGCTGGAGCTGATGAGCGGTATCCGCGAGCGCAGGCTCTGGCCCGATGGAACCCGCCCCAGTGAAGCGGCCACCATGGCAGGTGAGGCAGTTTTTGCCAATGGTGATATAGACCGGACTGCTGTTGAATGTTTGATTTTCACCTCTGTATCCAGAGATATGATGGAACCGGCAACTGCCTCTTTTGTTCATAACGCCCTTGGGCTTCCCTGTACCTGCCTTATATTTGATATATCGAATGCCTGTCTCGGGTTTCTGGATGGGATGGTGATGCTGGCTAACATGATCGAGCTGGGCCAGGTGCAAAACGGCCTGGTGGTCTCGGGTGAGACCGCGGAAGAGTTGCTTGAGTCTACTATTATGGCTTTGGTCGACAACAGGAATCTGAGCAGGAAAACCATTAAGCCGGCCTTTGCCTCTCTTACCATCGGCTCCGGATCAGTTGGTCTGTTTATGAGAAAGTGCGGAGATGCTGAGACCAAACCGAAATTGGTTCACGGCGCCTGGCAGGCTAACACGGCCCACTCCGACCTCTGTCATGGCAATCAGGCGGGCGGAAAATCGACCCTGATGGAGACTGATTCAGAAGAGCTGTTGCACCGTGGGGTGGAGACCGCACACCAGACCTGGAAACTGTTTTCCAGTAAACCGGGCTGGGGAGCAGGGGATATAGATGGTTTTTTCTGCCATCAGGTTGGAACAGCCCATGCGCGATTACTGTTCGATACCCTGGGGCTTGAGCTGGATAAAAACTTTGAGACCCTGGCGTCGTTTGGCAATGTCGGATCTGTATCCGCGCCCATCACCCTGGCCCGGGCGATAGAGGAAAATGTGTACCGGCCTGGTCACAAGGGCGCACTGCTTGGAATCGGCAGTGGCATTAATTGTCTCATGCTTGGGGTTGAGTGGGGGAAATAGTGACTGGAACAGTCGACAAGAAGCAGGCAGCAGTACTGTTGAACCTGGCCCGGGAAGCGATTGCAGCCCGTCTGCGTGGGGTGGCGTGCAGTGTCGATATTCCGGATGAAGCGGTTTTCAATGAAGAGGCGGCGACCTTTGTAACTCTGAAGATCAAAGGTGCCTTAAGAGGATGCATGGGCAACCTGGAGCCATCATTGTCACTTTGGACGAGTGTGAGCGAAAATGCGGTAAAAGCCGCGTTTGGTGATATGCGCTTTATGCCGCTCAGCCTTGAAGAACTGGATGAAATTGATATTCATATTTCCGTGCTGACCAAGCTGGAACCCCTGGCCTATGATGAAGGTGAAGAGTTGCTGCACCGCCTGCGACCGGGAGTGGACGGTGTTGTCTTGTGCCATGGTAAAGCAGGAGCGACGTTTTTACCTCAGGTCTGGGAGCAGTTGCCGGACCCGGAGCAGTTTTTAGGCCACCTCTGCAGAAAAGCAGGGCTTTATGAGAGATGTTGGGAGAAAGACCATCCCGATATATTTGTTTATCAGGTACAGAGTTTTGGTGAGGAAGATTGATGAAGGAACTGGTATTACCCGCAGATCTCACAGAGCGTCTCGAGAGTCTGTATGTAGAGATGGAAAAGCAGTACAACAACGTGGCGAGAGCGCTCGGGTTTGGTTGTGAGGGGTGTTCCGACAACTGCTGCGATTCGTATTTTCTTCACCACACCCATGCGGAGTGGGCATATCTCAGGCAGGGATTTCTGCTGCTCGACCAAGAGCAGCAAGAGACGGTTCTGGCACGCTCTAAAGAATATCTGGAGCAATCGCAAAAGATATTGGCCAAGGGTGAGCGGCCTCAGATAATGTGCCCCTTAAACGAAAATGGTCTCTGTATTCTCTACAAGCACAGGCTGTTGGTATGCAGAACTCATGGTGTACCTGCGAGAATGCGTCGCCCTGATGGGCAGACCCTGGAGTTTCCTGGTTGTTTTCGTTGCCAGGAGATTGTTGCCGAGCGTGAAAAGAGTGGATTGAAAACCCCAAGGGTTGACCGAACAAAGCATCTAACGGAGCTGGTCAATATTGAAAGCGAGCTTTTGGAGTTCAAACGCCACCTCTACCCCAGAGTCAAGCTCTGTATTGCAGAGATGATAGTCAAAGAATTCCCGACCATTCCCACGCCCCATTGTGAGAGGTGAAGCGGTTTGGTTGATGAAGATTGGTTCATATATAAACGAGAAGTGCTATGAGTGATAAAGAACCTGGAGATCTCTGGGAATCTCTTGGCAGCCTGGATGAGTTTGAGGCGATGCAGGTGCTGACGAGATTATTTTCTATTTATGAAGGGTTACTGGAGAACGATCCTGAAAACCCCGAGCAGCTGAAATTTTTTAAAAATCTTGAACAGGCTCTGGGAGTTGTTCAGGAGTGTAACCTGAACCGGCGCTGACTTTCGGCTCCGGTTTCGTGTCTGGAGGAGCTTGCGAAGGTTGATCCGGGCTTGTGGCGGCCGCGTCTCCGGAGGTCACTGCCGGCAATGAAATGGTAAACGCCGTGCCTTCAAAAGGTTTGGAAACAAAGTTGAGGCTACCATTGTGGTGCTTGATGATTCCGTAGGAGATCGCCAGGCCAAGGCCTGTACCGTCTTCCTGCTTTTTAGTCGAGTAAAACGGCTCGAAAATACGGCCCTGATCTTCATAGGCGATACCTGCGCCGGTATCCGCTACTTCTATTTCAATGGTTTCATCTCCCTTTTTGGTGGATATTCTCAGCTCTCCACCATACTGTCGCATTGCATCTACCGCATTCATGGTCAGGTTGAACAATACCTGGGTGAGCTGGTCCTCGATAAGCAGGATCTCCTCCATTGAGTTATCAAAGGTCTTGGCCACCCTGATCCTGTTGGTAGCAAAATGTTTCCTTTGGAACAGGAGCACCTTGTCTATCAACTGGTGAATATCAACTGTGTCGAAACGACCGGTAGAGGGTTTGTTGAACCGCTGCAGATCCTGGATAAGCTTTTTCATACGACCACACTCTTCAAGACCAAGCTCAAGTAACTGTTTGTCTGCGTTGCTCAGATCGTGGCGTTTATAAAAATCCTCGATCAGGTAGCGGACTCCCATCAGCGGATTGCCGAATTCATGGGCAACGGAGGCGGAAAGTCGGCCCAGAGCGCTCAGTTTTTCGGCATGCAGCAGCTGCAGTTGGGTTTCACGTCGTTTTTCAACTTCCAGGTTCAGTCGATTTACAGTCGATTCAAGCTCTTCAAAGAGCGAAGAGTTTTTCAGCGATATTGCCGCCTGGGTTCCGAGGAGATGCAGGAGTTCCTGACGATCTGGCGGAAAAGCTCCGGTGACGATATTGTTTTCGAGGTAGAGTATACAGAAGATCTCGCCCTGGTGAATAATCGGCATACAGAGCAGGGAGCGGGGCATTTTCTTTAAAATATATGGATCGCTGGTGAACAGTCCCTCCTTGCAGGCGTCGTTAAGCACTACATCGGTGGCACTGTTTATCACATAATTTATAATCGCCGGAGAAGCTACATCCTGCTCGGTTATTGAGGTTCGTGTCAGTTTAACCCTCGAGTTGCGGTAGATCGATCCGTGGACCCTGATATACCATTCATCATCATCTTTTAAGATAAGAAAGCCACGTTGAGCACGGCTGCTTTCCAGTACTATCCACATCATCTTTTTCAACAATTCTCCAAACACCACTTCATCACTGAGAATTCGGGATGCCTTGATAACCGTCATCATATCCAGGCGGGAACCACCCTCCACCGGAATAAGCGAGGTGGCGTGGTCGTTGCTGTCGTAAACTGTCCCGCTATCGCTGCCCTCATAGGGTGAACCATTGACTATCTCCATGCTGTTGAGCTGGCTCACTTTGGCCTTGGCACCCCAGCGATGGTAGCAATAGCGAGCTTCTCGCATATACATCCTGGCTATATGCTCTTTTTTACGATTTTTATAAAAACGTGATGCAAGCTCATAGGCTAATGCTTCTTCGTGCAGGAATTCGTGTTCTTTGGCAAACTGTATAGCCTCATCATAAAGCTCCATTGCTCGCTCGGTTTTCCCTTTTATCCGTGCAAGTTCAGCTTCGATGAGCCGATATCTGTGGCCGTGATTCTGTGGGCTGAGGGTCGCCCAGCGCCGCAGTTTTCTCGTATTGCTGCGTATTAACTGCAGGTTTATCAGACGTCGGGTAACGCTCTGGGTTTTGAGCCTGGTTATCCTGGCCAGGCAATCATAGAAGACGTAAACGGGATAGAGAAAGGTCGAGGTCAGTTTGTGAACATGGGGTCTGGCCAGTTCAGAATAATAAAGAGCATGTTTGTAGCGGCCAAAAAGCACAGCATGGATAAGTTTGACCACGTTGGCCATGCAGTATGAAATAGGGTCATGGGAATGGGGAAAACCTGCCAGGAGAGCACTCTCGTCGAAGAAGTTGCCTTTTAGGCGAATGTGGTTTTCGCTTTCCCCCATAAGATTGGCGGTAGCCTGGCGAAACATCTGAAGTCGCGTCAAAATAAGCTGCTGCCGGGTTTCTGTGGCACGAGAGATGAAGTGATCAAGCTCTGAGCGCAACAAGCTGAGACTGTGACCGAGCAAATAGCTGTGCATAATAATGGTAAAGGTCGCATTTCCAGCGGATGTTCCATCGTACTGGCGCTGGCAGTTGAGCAACATTTCCCTCAATTTAGGAAGGGTATTTTTGAGGTGGCTTTGCCAATGCGCCATATAAACGTTGTACATCAGCGTGGGCTGGCAGTTGCTGTTTGCTCCGGAAATTTTCTTTTGTAAATCGAGGGCCTGATTGCCCCGGGCACAACCGCGCCTGACCAGTTTGTCAGAGAAGAATGTGCAGAGCAGAAAGCCGTGGACCATATAACCGAGGATGGAAAACCTTCGGTCGTTGCCCCATTTCAGCGACAGACGGATGCTGTGGGCAGAGAGCAGGGGCAGAAGTTGTGAATTGGTCAGCAGGGCGGCTGTGGTTACATCATAGAGAAAGCTGATAATCGCTCTGGCAGTCCTGTCCTGCATTTCAGGGAGGCTGTCCAGTTGCCTGGGCGATCGGAACATGTAGCGAAACTCTGTTGATAAGAGCGATCTCCAGGCTTTGAGTCTGCCGGGATATCTGGGGATATGGATATCAAGCATGGCAAGTGCCTCAAGACTTGCCGAGAATGCCTTGTCATATTGATTCTGAGCCTTTAACGCCATGATGTAGGCTTTATAGACGTGGCATTTGTCGTAGATGTTTTTTGATTTGTCGCAGACCTCCCTAAAGAGCCGCTCCACTTCACTGTATTTTGCGCAGAGAAAGGCGCAATCACACGCCTCTATGTGCAGTCCTATACAAAGGGAGTATTCACCTTGCCAGCTGTCGTGATCCAGACACTTCAGGCCTGTTTGCAGATAATGGTAAGCCGAGGAGTGGTCAGAGAGCAATTTAGCTTTGATTCCCGCCGACAGGTTCACATGGGCCAGTTGAACTCTCTCATCTCTTGAACCGATGAATTTCAGGCTGTGGTTGAGATGGTTTGATACTTCATAGAGGCGCCTCTCATACTCCCTGGTTGGCAAAAACTGGACCAGGTATTGTCCGACCCTGAAGCGAATTCTCGAGACTTCTTCGGCTGCCAGTTGAGAAAAAAGCGTATCCCGAATCATCTCATGACTGAAACAGTATGTACACTCTTCGGGTTGGTCTTCGCTGGCTGGTGAACAGGTCACCCCGCTATTGGCTGCTATCAGATTATCGGGAGAATCCTGCACCAAAAAGCCTAGCTGCACGGCATACTGGAGTTGTTCCCGCGTTGTGTCCAGGGAGACTCCGTTCAGTTCGCTGAGGAGTCTTATCGTGAAATATTTCCCGCTGCAACAGGCTGTAACGAGCAGCTTTTGACACTGCTCAGGTAAAGTGGCGAGTCGATTTTTTAAGAGCGTAATGGTGCTTTCAAGTGGAGAAATTACGGCTATATTCTCATCAATCCAAGCCCATGAGTTGCTTTGCTGATCACGATAAAGAATTGCGTCGTCATGGAGTTTATGGAGAAATTGTATCAGGCGCAGAGGGTTGCCTCCGGTTATCCGATTGCAATGGCTGACAAGCGAGGAAAGATTGCCGTTAAAGCGAATAAAGGCGTTGTGCAGGAGTTTTTCCACCTCGGCCGCACCCAGCGGGGCAACCAGGATCTGATCAACTTTCGGGTGAAGAGTTTTGAGCTGTTCAGTGAATTCACTGAAGTGACTTGGGTAAATGTGTGCTGGGTCACGATGTGCCGCGATAAACATGACCCGTGAAAGATCTGTCGGGTCGAGGATATTTATGAGGAGCTCCAGGTTAGCCCTGTCAGCCAGGTGCAAATCGTCGATAAAAATTATCAGGGTTGAGTGTGCCTGGCTGGCGGCTCTGATAAATTTTTTTGCCGCTATGGGAAATGAGAGTTGTTCCTGGGGGGTAACCTCGTCGTGCTCGTCACTGGCGGGAAGAAGGTCTTCTATTTCCGGACAAATCTCTGCCAGCACCCGGGCATCACCCTTGATTGTGCGATGCAGGGCCTTTTTCCAGGAGGCAATTACATCTGGATCACGGCTCAGAATCTGTCTGGCCAATTGTTGCAGGCAGTGGGAGACTGCGGCATATGGGGTGGATTCGGATCTGCGCTGAATGCTACTGGAGAGAACGAAGGTGGTTTTACCTGCCGCGGTGGTTAAAAATACCCGTGCGAGAGCGCTCTTGCCAATACCGGCCTCGCCGGAGATCATGGTAAATACAGCGGAACCATGATGCGCATTCTGCAGGCCTTTGCGCAGTAGTTGTAATTCATGCCAACGGCCATAAAGTGCGGGGGAAAAAGTAAAGGCACTTTTAGCAGCCTGGGAGGCGGGGTAGCCGACTATGCTGGACAATGATCGATCTCCAACTGTTGCAAAAGCTCCATAGGGTGAGCTGACAGCACTGTGATAATGAGGGGATTATCACAAATGTCTGAACCGATAGAATACAGAATTCGATTGTTGATGATGTCTGATACGCACATCATGATTCTGTATTTCGACAAAATGTTCATGGGATATTGGTATTAGTGATGCAGCGTAAAAGACTCTTCGTAAAAGTCAAGTGTGTCGTCTCTCTTCGGCGATTTTTCGGTAACTATTTTGTCGATCTGTAAAATCACCTGCAATAGTTGAGCAGAATGTCGGCAACCTGGTCCGCACAGTTGTTCTCTGCAGGCCGAGGTCTTGGCTCCTTCACAGAGTTATCGATCAAGTTCAGCCACCTGCCCTCGATAAAGTCTGTATCGTTTATTACCTTGCCCTTGAGTGTTGTTGTAACGAAGTTGGCAAGTATTGCTGATTCGGCGAAAAAGGGCCGGTCTATGCCAATGACCCGGGTGCCTGCCTGGAAACATTCGGCAATAGTTGAGTATCCGCTTTTACAGATTACAAGGTCAGCGGCCGCAATCAGGTCCGGATGATAATAACCTGAGTCGTGGCACAGGCTCATGACGTTGCCGGCAATACGTTTTTGTTCGGGCTGACCTGCAAGAAGAAAGAAATAATCTTTGCGTTCAAAGATCTCGGTCCAGAGGGAGAGTGAAAAATTGAAGCCTCCCATGGAGACCAGGATCAAGTGACGGTCGCCCACACAAAATTCTTCTTTTATGTTTGCTTTGATTTGAGCGGGGCTGGCGCTGCTGAATCGAAAGATCGGGCCGCAACGTTGCGCGGTTGAAGTTGGGACACATACCGGTTCAGTCTGGATGTGGTGGGTGGCTTTAGTGTAGATTGATCTCAGCGTTTCGATATGCGGCACAATTTCAGGAAAGGAGGCGGCGAATGGCTTATATATCCAGTCCCAGGTGAAATTTTCAACAAGCACTGACGGGATATTGGCGGCTGAGGCTGAGACTATTCCGAGCGGGGAGATGTCCGAGAGAACGGCTGAACACCCGGCCAGCTTTTCTGCCACAGAGTGAATATGTTGAGGAGAAAGTGGAAACAGTCTGTCCAGAGCCTTTATGGTGGCGGGAAGGTCTGCTGTCAGTGCGTCACGCTGGATGAGACCTACATCGTTTTCGATAGGGATAATGGTGAAATTTTTTAACGACTCCTCAAAGAGGTGGGCGGGGGCGGTGGTGAAGAGCAGTAATTCCAGATGCGGGCACTTTCTTTGTGCCGCCTGCAGAATTGCTATTGACCGGGTGGAGTGGCCAAACCCATGGGCGGTAATACATGCTGCAAGACGAACCGGCTTCTGACTTGAGGGTGCGAAACTGTCGTGGGGTGAGTTCACTTTTGCTCCTCAGGCTGCTGTGGTATTATCCGGCCGGTGTGGACGGAAGAGGATTTCCATATCCTGAATTACTTCCAGTAATGGTTGTAATAGTATGGAAATGTGATGAAAGATACCCTTTTGGGAATTGCTGAGCAAGTATGGGGCACCATGGTATCTGGTGTTCTCTTTTATATTTTTGAATGTGGTCAGGGAGCACGACGTAGAAAATGTCTTCATACAATGTCGAACCAATTGGTGTAATACACTCTTGCTACTCCGAAAAATTCGGGGTACCCAGGCAGCCCCGGCTGGTGACGGCCGCCAAAGGTATTTTGCATTTTTATCCTGATTTTGGGCGACCCGAGATGTTCAATCAGTTGGATAAGTTCACTCATATCTGGATCATTTTTCTCTTTCACGAAACGGTGGCAGAGGGTTGGAAGCCCACAGCAAGGCCTCCTCGCCTGGGGGGACAGAAGCGGGTTGGCGTTTATGCAAGCCGAAGCCCCCACAGGCCCAATCACATCGGCATGTCTGCGGTTCGTCTTGAAAAGATAGTGAAGGATGACGGGCCGGTCAGGCTTGAGCTTTCCGGGGTTGATCTGCTCGATGGTACGCCGGTACTGGATATCAAGCCATACGTACCATACTCAGATGTGGTCGATGAGGCTGGTTGTGGTTACACATTTGATCCCATCCCGAAGGTTGAACTGCGAATAGCTCAGCAGGTGGAGGATTTTTGTCGACAATATCAGCATGAGACCGGCCGGGAATTGCGGGAACTTATTGTTCAGACTCTGCAATATGATCCGAGGCCCGCAAGCCAGCGTGCAGCGGTGCGGGAGTTTGGGGTGCTGCTCTGGGACGTGAATGTTCGCTGGCGCGCAACAGGGAATGGTTTTGAGGTTTTCAGCTGTGAGCAGGCCGGGGCTTGTGGTTGATGCGGCCTTTTCCGTTCATCACGAAGAAATAGAGCCTTCAATCAGGCAGAGTACCCGACCTTCCATTTCGTAGTACCCTTCGGCCATATCATAATCGAAGGATGTACCATCTACCTGGATACCCTCACCCTCTATCCGGGTGGGGCCGGGGCAATGAACTGTCTGATCCTTGTCGTTGTAATAAAACAGGTCTGTGTAGAGGTTCTGGTCATCCTTCTGCTTGGTTATGACCACATCGTCCATCAGGGTGAGCACTTCACTCTGGCCGTCAAAGATACCTCTTTTGGCGACGACATTGGTAATATCTCCAGACTCATTGAAGATATCCGCATCGACCTTGTCCAGCATATATTCGCCGGTCTTTTCCGTTGTAAATGCAGATACTGCACGGATCTCAGCGGTAATCCTGCCGTTTTTGCTCTGGACGATTTTGACCTGCTCCATGTTGAAATTCTGGGACTGCTCTTTACCGGGTATCGACTCGGAGTCTGCACCGCCGCGAGGCGTGAGAAAGTTGCCCACCGGTATTTTCCAGGCCGGAAAAGAGAATATCAGTGCCAGGGGTACAAGCCAGATGAGGTTTCGTCGTTTGATCATCCCAAAGTGTATTGTCTGAGCAGTTTCTGGTGATCGCCGCGCGCTTTAAGGATGAGATCACAGCAGTCACGAACAGCACCGTGGCCGCCGGGGCGTGATGTGATGTAGTGTACCACACTCTTGAGTTCATCGGCACCATTGGCCGGGGTTACGGCCAGCCCCACCTGCTGCAGCAATATGAGATCGAGCCAGTCATCTCCCATGTAAGCGACTTCAAAGGGTTTGATGCCTGTGCTTTTCAGAATCTCCTTGAACGCCTCGTTTTTCTTTCTGGCGCCCTGGTAGATATGGGTGATGTTAAGCTCATTTGCCCGACGTTCGACCATGGCTGATTTTCTCGCAGTGATAATACCTGTTTCGAGTCCCGCCTGGTGCAGCAGGGAAATTCCAAAGCCGTCCTGGGTATTGTATGCTTTACATTCTTCACCGTTGCTGGTGTAGAGTAGAGCGGCGTCGGTAAGAACACCATCGACATCAAGCAACAGCAATTTGATGTTTTTCGCTTTTTCAAGAACGAGGGGATCAATACCTGAGAGGGAGTTCAATTCTCGTTCGCGGGCCATCTTGCGGTACCCATCCATGACTTCACAGTCTGATGGATATGCTCCCGGCGGTTGTGGGGTACAGGACTCTGTCATGGGGAATGTAAATTTTTTCCTTGTATGCGAAAAAGGCTGAACCGCTTTCTTATAGTGCAGTTCAGCCATATGATTCGTGCTGTGATCCTGGGTGACCGGCTAACTGGTGGTCACCGCCTGGCGAATTTTTACCAGTTGGCGTAACAGGTCTTCCATCTCTGCCAGAGGGATTGAGTTCGGACCATCGCAGAGCGCCTTTTCAGGCTCTGGGTGGATCTCCATAAAGAGCCCGTCAATACCG
Organism: Desulfosediminicola ganghwensis; assembly: GCF_005116675.2. Taxonomy (NCBI): domain Bacteria; kingdom Pseudomonadati; phylum Thermodesulfobacteriota; class Desulfobulbia; order Desulfobulbales; family Desulfocapsaceae; genus Desulfosediminicola; species Desulfosediminicola ganghwensis. Next base: position 681,821 of record NZ_CP050699.1, on the reverse strand, counting down.
GCGGCAATTGCAGCCCTGGTCAGGGGGGCAATGAACTCACGTTGTCCGCCGGAAGAACCACCGGCACCACCTGGAAGTTGCACGGAGTGCGTCGCGTCAAAGACCACCGGGCAGCCAAGTGAGCGCATTACCGGCAGGGAGCGCATATCGACAACCAGGTTATTGTAACCAAAGCTTGCCCCGCGCTCGACCAGCATCACCTTCTCACTTCCAGATTCACGTAACTTATTGACTACGTTTTTCATATCCCAGGGCGAAACGAACTGCCCCTTCTTGACGTTGACCGGCTTACCGCTTTTGGCGGCTGCAGCCAGGAGATCTGTCTGGCGACAAAGGAAAGCCGGAATCTGGATGATATCGAGAACCTCTGCGGCGGGTTCGACTTGGTGTACCTCATGGATATCAGAGATTACGGGCACCTGCAGGTCTTCACGGATTCTGCCGAGAATCTCCAGACCGTTCTCCAGACCAGGCCCACGGTAGGAGGTGATGGAGGTTCGGTTCGCCTTATCGAATGAAGCCTTGAACACGAAGTTAAGGCCGAGGCGTGAACACATCTCCTTCATGGTGGAGGCAACTTCCCTGGCGAGCTCTTCGGATTCCAGGGCACAGGGGCCGCCGATCAGCATCAGGGGTTGGTCATCACCGACGAGGAAATCTTCGCCGGTGGGACCGGAAACGGTCACAGAATTGACATTTATCATACTGTTAGCAACTCTTTTTCTTGGCCAGTGCTGCGCTGATGAAATCCTTGAACAGCGGGTGCGGCTTCATTGGTTTAGATTGGAACTCCGGATGGAATTGGCAACCAAGGAACCAGGGGTGATCGCTTATCTCAACGATCTCAACCAGGTTATTGTCTGGCGACGCACCTGAAATGCTCAGTCCTTTTTCCTCGAGCACATCCCGATACTCGTTGTTAAACTCAAAGCGGTGTCTGTGGCGTTCGAAGATTTCCTTAGCCCCGTATGCGGCATGGGCAAAGCTCTCTTCCTTGAGCACACATGGATACGCTCCAAGGCGAAGGGTACCGCCCATGTCTGAAGTTTCGTCCCTCACCTGGGTTTTCTGGGTCCTGTAGTCGAACCACTCTTTAATCAGGTAAATGACGGGATCCGGAGTCTCCGGGGAGAGTTCGGTGGAGTTTGCAGCGGTAATACCAGCTACATTTCTGGCATACTCGATGGTGGCGAGCTGCATACCGAGGCAGATTCCAAAAAATGGGATCTTGTTCTCACGGGCATAGGTGATGGCGTTGATTTTTCCTTCTGCGCCACGTTTGCCGAAGCCACCCGGAACGAGAATACCATCGCATCCCTCAAACATTTCTGCCGGATCATTCACTTCGAGATCTTCAGCGCTGATGTAGCGCAGGTCAACCTTGATACCATTGGCAAGACCACCGTGAACAAGCGCCTCATGCAGACTCTTATACGACTCTGTCAGATCGACATACTTGCCGGTAATGGCGATGGTTACGCTGTCTTTCGGGTTTTTGATGGTGTGAACCAGGGCTTCCCAGGGCTTGATGTTGGGCTGGCCAGTCCAGACATTGAGGAGTTCAAGAATCTTGTTATCCAGCCCCTCGCGATGCAGGTTGATCGGCAACTCGTAGATGGTATCGCAGTCTATTGCCGTGATAACAGCATCTTTATCAATGTTGCAGAACAGTGCGATTTTTGCCTTTAAACTCTCATCAAGAGGAACTTCGGTGCGGCAGATGAGTACATCCGGCTGGATGCCGTCTGCCCGCAGCTCACGAACCGAGTGCTGGGTAGGTTTGGTTTTTACCTCACCGGCGGTTTTGATGTAGGGAACGAGGGTGAGGTGCACGTACAGAGAGTATTCTCTGCCGAGATCACCACGCAGCTGACGGATTGCCTCGATAAACGGCAATCCCTCGATATCGCCTACGGTGCCGCCGATTTCGATAATTGCAACGTCGACGCTGCCATCAAGCTGCAGTACCGCTGCCTTGATTTCGTCTGTGATGTGCGGAATAACCTGGACGGTGCCGCCAAGATATTCACCGCGACGCTCTTTAGAGATGACAGAGTGATAAATACGCCCGGAAGTGTAATTATTCATCTGCGCCATGACAGCATTGGTGTAGCGCTCGTAATGCCCCATGTCGAGGTCGGTCTCTGCACCATCGTTGGTTACATAAACCTCACCATGCTGGAACGGGTTCATGGTACCCGGATCGACATTTATGTAAGGGTCGAGTTTTTGAAAGGTTACTGTAAGGCCACGGCTTTCGAGTAATGCTCCGAGGGCAGCAGAGGCTAAGCCTTTGCCCAGGGAGGAGAGTACACCGCCGGTGACGAAAATGAACTTGGTCCGTTTAGTATTTTGTGTCGTTTTCATGTCCGGCACTATATCAATCGAGGCTTCATTTTTAAATAGAAAAATGGTGTGATCTTACGAAAGACGTAATCAAAAAAAACACCGAATATGTAACATATTAACAGAGTGGCATTTTGTGTTAAGAAACGATGGCTTGAAGAGATCCGATATAATGCATAATCTCTAACACCAGGGATGGAAAATATCGTCCATCGTAACCACGACATTATCAATGTGTGCATTCTTTAGCGATAATGCAAATCGGAGCAGATCTCATGTCACACGATAATCAAAGATTTCAGAAAGCACTTTTTGGTGGCGGCTGCTTCTGGTGCATGCAGCAACCCTTCGAGATTCTTGACGGGGTGGTCGAGGTAAAAGTCGGTTATGCCGGTGGTGATGAACCGGAACCGCATTATGAAATGGTGGCGTCAGGTTTGACTTCGCACCTGGAGGCGGTGCAGATTGTCTATGATCCGGAAAAGGTTTCCTACTGGCGACTGGTTGAGGTTTTCTGGCGTCAGATAGATCCGACAGATGGGGGTGGCCAATTTGCCGATCGCGGCAACCACTATAAAACAGTCATCTTTTACCTCAATGATGTGCAGAAGTGGATTGCTGAGCGATCACTGCTGAGGCTGGAGAATTCAGGCAGGTTTCAGCGACCGATAGTGACCGAAGTCCGTGCAGCGAAAACTTTTTATCCGGCGGAAGAATATCACCAGGGCTACTATCTGAAAAATGCCAATCACTATTCGTCATATAAGACAGGTTCCGGCAGAGCAGGTTTTTTAGAGCAGGTCTGGGGCAGTGAGCCGGATATTTATGTGATTCCGAAAGATAATGAGCTGCGGCAGCGACTTACCGCTCTTCAGTTCGAGGTGACAAGGCAGGGGGGGACCGAACCGTCATTTGCCAATGAATACTGGGACAACAAGGAACCGGGAATCTATGTCGATGTGGTCTCCGGGGACCCACTTTTCAGTTCAACCGACAAGTATGATTCGGGTACCGGCTGGCCGAGTTTTGTCAGACCGATCGTTCCTGAGTGTGTGACTTTCAGGGAAGACAGGTCGCTTTTCAGCGTGCGGGTGGAGGTGCGAAGTGCCAAAGCTGATTCACACCTGGGCCATCTCTTTGTCGATGGCCCGGAACCGACGGGCAACAGGTATTGCATCAACTCGGCCGCTCTCCGTTTTGTTTCAGCCGAAGAGCTTGAATCGCAGGGGTATGGTGATTTCCTTTATCTCTTCAGGAACGCCTCAAGTTAATCCGGCCCACTGTCGCTTCATGAATGGAGTTCTCGTGAATTATCATGCTGCGCCATTGAGAATAGCTTCAACAGTTTTACCCTCGATTTTTGCGTTGAATACTTCTTCCAGCAGTGGAGCTACCTCCTGGTAATCATCAGGTCCAAGCAAAAAACCTGGAAGCGGTTTGGCTTTCAAAGTTTGCAGGCGGCAGTTGTCAGCAAGGGAAGGATCTTTGAGATGGCGCCGAATGTTCTGAAATTTTGATATGTCCAGCATGGCTGGCAGAACATCAAGCATATTCCCCCAATATTCAAACTGGCCAAGATGTTCGATAAGCTGGCTGACCGCTGTTGAGGCTGCGAGGTGTTTGTTTTCCACCAGAGCCGGCCGGCTGGGAGTGCACCGCTCTTGTGAGAGAAAACAGCGGCAACTGAATGGGCGAACTTCGTAGATGGTACAACTGCCACTTTCCAGGAAAGGGCAGGCCTGAACAGGTTCAGTGCAGCTTTCTTCAGGCGGTTCATCGCCGTTAAGGCAGATCTGTGCGTATTCGTTCATTGTCTGCGATGGATGGAAAGGCATCACCCGGGCGCTCAGTTTTTCGGCGAACCATTGCTCATTGCCGTGACTGATAACATGGTTGAGGATTTGTGCACCTTCGAGTGCGGTAATGGTCACATTTTGGGTGCAGCAGGTAGCGCATCCCTGGGTGCAGGCCCACCGCTCGACAGCCGTCCATTCGGCAAAAGCCGTATAAATAATTTCGAGTATCCGTTTTTTCATCTCTGTACAGCCTTTTTCGTTTTGTCGAGCGTAGAGTTATTTCTCATTCCCCAGGCTCACCCTTGTTGGTCTTGTCACCTTCTTTCTCTGTATCCACTTCAACATAACCGGTTCCCAGGCAGTCAGGACAGTCATCCCAGTCCATCACAAACCGGCTCACGCCACGAAAAAAAGAAATCTGGCCAGAACCGCCGCAACCATCACATGTTTTTTTCTTACGGTTGTTTTTATCCATAGCTTTTCCTTGGAGCAATCAGTTCGGGGGCAATGAGCTGCGATCAGGGTACCACCGTTTCACCATTATAGGAAAGAGATGAAGATATTGCATGAAAATGCGTACCCCTCAAAAAAAAGAAGAGGCAAGATCCGTTGGGTAAACCTCAGCTTTGCACAAAGGACAATTGGCTGGTATCATGACGGATCTTTGGAGTCGTTGAATGTTCGGTGAAAATAAATATCAGGCTGATTGTTGCTCTCAGCCATGGGGGGATGAGTGAATTACTATGTACAAAAGAAATAATAACCAATTGTTATGGGTTTTGGGTGTCGGGCTGGTGTTGGCTCTCTCAGGCTGTTCCGGGACATACTACAGTGCCATGGAAAAGGTGGGGATTCATAAACGCGATATTATGGTGGACAGGGTTGAAGGTGCCCGGGACGCCCAGGAGGATGCCCAGGAGCAATTCAAGTCTGCGCTTGAGCAGTTTAACTCAGTGGTCCAGCTGGAAGAGACTGACATCAAGCGGGCATACGATAAGCTCAACAGCGAATTTGAGGCGAGCGTGGAGGTTGCTGACGAGGTTCGCAGTAGAATTGATAAGGTTGAGGACGTTGCTGAAGATCTCTTTGCGGAGTGGGAGGAAGAACTGGAGATGTACCAGAATCGTGAGCTTCGCAATTCGAGCAGGGAAAAGCTGCAGAAGACCAGGGCCCGCTATCGTGAGATGCTTTCCAGCATGAGGCAGGCTGAAAAGAGTATGGACCCGGTTCTGAGAATCTTTCAGGATAACGTATTGTACCTGAAACACAATCTGAATGCTCAGGCCATTGGTTCACTGCAGGGTGAGTTTGCTTCACTCAAAGGTGAGATCGACAGGCTGGTCAGCAAGATGAACCAGTCCATCGAGGAATCGAACAGGTTCATTGAGCATATCAAGTAACAGCTAGAGCGGTAGGCACTCAGTTTTAAAGGCCCGACCCGGGAGGGTTTGCCCTGTTTCGGGCCTTTAAGATGTAATCGGCAACGTGTTTTCTTTATTCAGGCAGAATGTGCATGACAATTTCGGGCTAGCAGAGTGGTCGTAAATCAGGCTCGAGCAGGAACAGGGTCCGCAGGCTGTTGACCAGCATGTCGCGAACCAGGTTTGTGCAGAACTTTTCATAGACTTCATTTTCGATGATAAAAGTATCATCACCAGACTGTATTTCACCAACTGTGCCAAAGTGCTTACCCAAAGGGCCAAAACTGCCGAAGCCGCCGATTGTGCATTCAGTTGGGTAACCGTTTTTATGCTGTGTTGACTTGTCAGCCCAAAAGTAACTCCAGGGCAGGTTGCAACGCACGCCGTTTCTTTCTGTTTGAAAGCTGGAGTTTTCTGATTTGAGAAACTGCAGTGTTTTTTGCCCTGCCTCCATGTAAATGTCAACAACTGTGGTGTCGGCCGGTGGTGTCAAGTTGGCTGGGCTGAACTGCAGATTGGCCGAGATGGTGTTGATGTTCATGTCGTCAGCCAGATAAATTTTGTTCAGGTATGTCTCAAAGCTGTCAGCGATAAGAGGCCCATGATATACAGGCACAACATGTGATGGTGTGGACATATCCTGGATATGATGGAGGACTCTGCCCAAGAGTTTGAAGACATCCCTTTTTGATTGTTTGCGTACCTCATGCAGCATCTCTTCGCTACGTTTTCTGAGTATGTAATCTGAAGAAATATGGAAGGTGAGCGGCTCCATAAAAGACCAGATCGGTTCCTGCAATGTCGAGCGTTCAAGGTTGTGCGGGGCAAAGTGCCAATTGGTGGCCCTGGTATAAATTGGGCTGATGTCTGCATCTTTGGAGCCGTCCTGAATCAGGCTGGTATGCTGAAGAAGCATTGGGGCTACAGGACTTTGAGACATCCTGACAAATTGCCGCACGGCTTCGGCTGTGACGCGTAAATGGTCGAAAGCCTTCATTTTTAGTGGTATCTCCTTTTCCCTCCGGTCGAGAAGGGCGTGATGGGGTAAAGAAACCGGATCAATATTCAACAAACTCTACTTTTACGTTCTTACTATTATCTGGCAAAGAGGGGACCTTTTTGCCGTAATTGGCGGGAGGTCTTGGAGTAAAGCGTGGTGAAAGGCAGACAGGCCAGGTTGTCAGAGAAGCTGAAAACAGAGCAGAAGTATGTAAGGAATTACAGAAATACGCGCGGGAGGTGAAATTGAGCTTGTCAGGCTATTTCGTTAAAATGACCACCGGGCTCTGAAAGAGCCCGGTGAAAAATATTTGAAAAAATTTTTCATTGGATGTGCAGCGATTCATTTCTTCACAGAGCTACGCATACCAATGGTGGCGGCACCGATGGCGTTGCCTACTTCACAGTTGTCAGGAAAAGTCACTTCTGTTCCAAGTCTTTCAGCAACGGCGGGCAACAGATATCTTGCCGCTGCACCAATACCTATCATGGGAATCTTGATTGAGAAATTGACGCCAACAACCGGGTGCTCATAGCGTTGAGAGAGAAAGCTGGTGAGCGATTTTCCCCAATAATGTTCAATAACATAGTCGAGTATCAGGGTTTCAATTGTATCCACAGCCCTGGCAATGATGAGCTCGCTGAACCCTTCTGCGTCCAGGGAGAGATACTGTCCAAGTATCCGGGCCGCACGTTCCGCAGCGCTGCTGTCGCCGAGATGGATCTTCCCGAGCACATGCAGAGCATCTGTCGGAGTGAAGCCGCACTCATATATCTGTTGCAGGTTAGCCATGCGCTCCAGCTTCTTTTCCAGGGTAATGCCGGCGATCCCGGTATGTTCTCGAAGCTGCCAAGGCGTTGCCGGTCCGTTTTGGGTAAGGAAGGCGGTGATGTTGTCTGCCTGTCGGAGATCGGCAGGTATTTTTTCAAGCCGGCTGATAATCAGCTTTGAGCGGTCTTCCTGGCCAAGCCAACACTCTACTCCGGGAAGATCTCCGGCCATCGATATTGGCACAACCCGCTTGGGACCGAGCTGAACATTGCCCTTGGCATCAACAATGGCGTGGCTGTCACCACCGATGCCATGGGTCATCATATCCACCGCCTCGACATGGGTTTTCCAGCCACCGATCTGACACCCTTCACTGGAGAGGGTGGGAGCACCGTTTTTGATCATGGCGATATCGGTGGTGGTGCCACCTACATCGATAACCAGGGCGTCGCCTTCTGTGTGCATTGCACCGAAATGGGCGGTACAGGCGGGGCCGCTTGCCACTGTGCTACCGGCAAAATGTGTGGCTTTTGTCGAGTCGATCGTTGACCCGTTGCCGCTGACAACGAAAACGGGACAGTTGAGTTCAAGCTGTTCCATGGCCTCACTGACACCGTCCAGATAGTTCTGCATCACGGGCATCAGTTTAGCGTGGAGTCCTGCGGTTGCGGCGCGCTCGCGCATCCCGGCGATATCACTGGTTCGATGTGAACAGAATACCGGTTTGGGGTCGATCATGCTGATAGCTTTTTCAGCAACCAGTTCATGGGTTGGGTTTTTTATCGACATCGCCGAGCAGACACCATAGGCGTCGACCTCGTTGCGAAGGCCCTGGACGATCTCGAGCAGGTATTCGAGATCAAGCGGCTCTTCTTCGGCTCCGGTGATGGTGTGGCCCCCTTTGATGTAGATGACCGCTTTTACCGGCAGTTTGAAATGCTTGACATAGCCAATCACCAATAAGGCAACCCGGGCCCCCTTGTTTTCAACGACTGAGTTCGTGGCGAGGGTGGAGGAGACGACGAGTGATTCTACCTGATCCGGTAAAATGTTACTCTGCCGAAGGAGGGCGCCCAATGTTTCACCTGTGCCAAGAGCCAGTTGCTGGTGGGTGGTTGGTTGTTTGGCCGAAGCAATAATTTTTCCTGTCTCTTTTTCAAGGAGGACACCATCGGTGAAGGTGCCGCCGGTATCGATACCGATTATGTATGTGCTCATGGAAACCGTACTCTTCTAGTTATATCGAAACCATGTCCAATACTCTGACACGGAACAGTTCTTTCAGGGTTTTGGTTCAATCATCAGGGTGTCATGCGGTTCATATAACGTAATCATACCGGAAAGAACAGTATAAAAAGGAGCTAAGAGTTTGCTGGGGTAGGCACATTGCCCCAGCAATTTGTTATTTGGGGGAAATTAATGCTTTGATGCAGACGAACGGAGTGAAGTGAGGTGTCTCATGAGATGATTGAGTGAAACCCAAATGCCTCCACCGCTCTCCCCGTCAGGTCTGTAGTTGTATATTGTTATCAGCATCTCCCTGGTGTATTGTAATTTGATACTGACCTGAACTTTAACCCTTAATTTATTGAACCTTATGAGTTTTCTGGATGTAGCCGGCAAGTCGTTTGTTGTTTTCGGCCTGGCTAATAAAAAATCTGTCGCCTGCGCCATCGCCCGAACCCTTGTTGCGGAAGGTGCAGAAGTTATACATGTTGTCCGCTCCGAGGAGCGAAGAAAGACAGCGAAGAAGCTTTTCCCCGACTCCCCCGTTTTTCTGTGCGATGTGGAGGATGAGGAAAATATTATCAGAGTGCGGGATGAAGTTGCCCGGGAGTTGGAACGCCGTGGTGGAATAAAGCTGAGCGGTTTGGTGCATTCAATCGCATTTGCCAATTATTCCGAAGGGCTTAAGCCTTTTCACGAGACCTTGAAGAAGGACTTTCTCCAGGCGGTAAATGTTTCCTGTTTTTCATTTATCAGCATTTCAAATCATTTCAAGGAGCTGCTTGCAGAAGATGGCTCAGTGGTGACCATTTCGATCTCCACCACCCGTATGGCGGCCGAGAATTATGGCTATATGGCGCCAATCAAGGCGGCACTGGACTCTTCACTCTGTTTCCTGGCCAAGAGTTTTTCGGCCTTTTCCAAGGTTCGCTTCAATGCGGTGGCACCCGGGTTACTGAAGACTTCAGCTTCAGCCGGTATCCCCGGCTATGTGGACAGTTACCTCTTTGCAGAAAAAGTCATCCCCCGAAAGCAGGCACTGACCACCCAGGAGTCGGCGAATACCGCAGCCTTTCTGCTCTCGCCGAGATCTTCGGGCATCAACGCCCAGACTATCGTGGTAGATGGCGGAATGGAAATTAACTATTTTGATAAAGAGATTATCAAAGGTGCTGTGGGCTGATACGTTTGGGTACATGAAAGGATCCCGGAGCCAGCATGACTCCGGGATCCTGCAATAACTTCCGCATTTGCGGGGCTGCTAACTCAGGTTGTGGTACCGCCTGTTCCTGTCACTTTTCACCAGATAGCCCATCATATTATAGACCAGTTGCGCGGCGGTAAATCCGTTGCCATGCAACTGCGGGATCGGTGCGAACTCGACCATGTCAAAGCCTATGCAGACACGGCTCTCCATGATCTGTTCAAGCAGCCACATGGCCTGATACCAGCTGAGGCCACCAGGCACCGGCGTGCCTGTAGCGGGCAGCAGGGCGCTATCCAGTCCGTCGATATCAAAGGTGATAAAAACCTTTTCCGGGAAATTATCGGGAAGATTCAGGTCGTGACCATTTCTCCAGATATCTTCGGCATCCCGATACGCTATATCATGTTCTTGTCGATAATCACGCTCTTCTACAGAGTAGCTGCGAGTGCCCAGCTGGTAGATGGGGATTCCCTGTTCGTGGATTCGCCGCATAACACAGGCATGGCTTAACTCTGAGCCTTGATAGCTGTTGCGAAGATCTGCGTGGGCGTCAAACTGGATGACCCCGAAATCTTCAAAATGTTTTTTGAGGGCTGGGATGACGCCGCAGGTCACCGTGTGCTCACCACCGATAATCACAGGGATTTTGTTCAGCCCAAGAGTCGCGTCAACACCCCTTTCGATGTTTGCCAGCACCTTTTCGCATCTGCCGGAACAGTCTACCGGAGGCGCTGTATAGAGGCCATATTCGGCCGGGACCACGTCGAGGGTAAGCAATTCAAGCTGGCAGGAGGCCTCAAGGGTTGCCGCCGGTCCTGCCGAAGTACCGGCTCCATAGGACACCGATTCTTCAAACGGAACGGGCAGTACATGGAAGAGAGCATCCTCAGGCTTTGAGGGTTCCACATCCTCACCATGAAAACTCGGCATTTCCTGGTTCATGCTATCCGGCTCCTGTAGTCAGAGTAGTCAAAGCTGCGTATAAGTTTCGGGCTGCCGCTTGCGAGCGAGCAGGTGTAGAGCGAAGGCAACTCAACGCCATTGAAGGTGTTGTTTTTCACAAATGAGTAGAGTGCCATATCGGTCAACACCAGACGCGTTCCGGCTTTGAGTGGTTCGTTGAAGGAGTAGTCACCGACAATATCCCCGGCCAGGCAGGAGATACCACCCAACCGGTAGGTGTGCGGGTGGTCATCGGGGGCGCCTCCGCCTATCACATGGGGACGATAGGGCATAGCCAATACGTCGGGCATGTGGGTTTCGGCAGAGGAATCGAGGATGGCGATATCAACACCGTTATGCATGGTATCGACCACGCTGGTGACAAAGACACCGGCGTTGAGCACTACCGCCTCACCCGGTTCGAGGTAGACCGGAATATTGTTGTGGCGGGCGCGAAACTCATTAATGGTTTTGCACAACAAATCGAGATCATAATCTTCCCTGGTGATGTGGTGGCCACCACCGAAATTTATCCACCGCATCTTGCTGATTGCTTCCGGGAACCGATTCTCAAAACTGTTCAGAACCCGAACCAGTACGTCGGCTCCTTGTTCACAGAGTGCGTGAAAATGCAGTCCGCTGATGCCGGAGAGATCCACGTCTGCAAGATCTTCGGGGCTTACCCCAAAACGGGAGCCTGGCAGGCAGGGATTATACAGATCAATTTCAACCTCGGCGTGGCCGGGGTTGACCCGCAGGCCGATTTCAATATTGCGCCCGGAAGTGGCAATGCTGTCTCTGTGGGTGTGCCACTGATGGATGGAGTTGAACAGGATGTGGTCAGAAAAGCGGATGACCCGCTCCATCTGGGCAGTGGTATATGCCGGTGCATAAGTGTGTACTTCCCTGCCGAATTCTTCCCGGCCGAGCTGGGCCTCAATCGGGCCACTGGCACACACGCCGTGCAGATATTCCCTGATAAGGGGAAAGACAGCAGGCAGGGCAAATGCTTTCAAGGCAAGCAGGACCTTGGCTCCGGTGCGCTCCTGCACCGAGGCCAGGATCCGGCAATTGCGGCGAACCGCATCCTCACTGATGAGATAACAGGGAG